>NZ_QUGV01000002.1:0-281851 GCF_003479205.1 Parabacteroides sp. AF17-28
GCTCTGAAGGTTGACTTCGTGCTATATGAAGTCCGACTTCAGAGCGATAAAGTTCCGGGTTAGAGCGATAAAGTCCCTCTTCATGGCGATAAGGTTCCGGATCATAGGAAAAAGCTCCTTTTTGACGGCTGAAAAGTGATTTGACATTTGTTTGAATTAGGGTGCCTTTCGAGATCAAAAAACACGTTTTATACAATAAGCCCCCTGCCGCAGGCTCTCTTTTGCCGTTTCGTTTCAACGAACGGTTTTAGAGCTTAGAGGCAGAGCCTCTTCCTCTGTGGGCTTCAGCCCCTTTAATAGAGATTGCCTGTAGATATTTGAAAGGGGTTCAAACCCACAGAGGAATCCGACAAAGCCGGGAATTTATCAACCCGTTGATTGAAATCAACGGCAAAAGAGAGCCTGCGGCAGGGGAGCTTATTGTAAAAAACGCATTTTTCGAGCTCAGGAGACATCCGAAACAAAACAAATGTTAATCCGCTTTTTTGACCTCAAAAAGGGACTTTTTCGCCTTTCTTGAGCGTTTTCAACAATTACGACCGTCCTCTTTGCCATTACGACCGTGCTAATGTGTAGTGCACTCGGCACCTCGCGGGGATTAGGACGGTCGTAATGGCGAGTTGAACGGTCGTAATTGGAAAGAGGACCGTTTTCAGGGCAAAAAAGCACCTGAAATTCCTTGGGATATTTAGGACGCCGTCCGTTTTATTTTCAAATATTCGATTCTCCGGGAGTTAAGGTTTATCACATTGTCGGTGTTTTTGGTTTTTGCCAATCAAATTGCACGTTTTTTAGGATGACCTTGGCAGCCCATTCCGTCCGGTGTCAGCCGGAGTGGGTAAAACCGTGAAAAGAGTCAATCCAAAATCGATCAAGATTTCGGACGAAATAGAAAAACGGCCGAAAAGGGGGTTATTGTATTTTTCTTTATTTGTAGGAGGTTCAAAATTTGGCATATTTGAAACAATAAATCATCATTTAGAGGGGAGATGAAGGATTGAAGGGTTTTTGTCCTATTTATTCAAAAACCAGTTCACATTCATCTAACAACAGGACACTACTTGTACTGCCGGTGAAGTAATCCCCGTACTTACTTGCTGAAGCGACGATCAGGATATAAGTCGGCTTTGTCGAATAATCCCGGTATTCCAACGGGATCGTGAAAGCGGTATAATCCTTTACGGTCTCGCCGGAGACCAGTTCGCCGTAAGCCACCATCGTCTCATTGTTCCACGTACGATCGACAAACACGCCATTGCTCGTGCTGACCGGGAAGGGTTTATCCCAGGTAAACAGTCCGATATAAATATGACAGGAATCCTGACGGTCTTTCAATTCCTCATAAGGAGCTTTCGCTTTGTCTATCGTTCCGGCATTATATTTATAATAGCCTTTCAGGGCTGAAGGACGGGACGTATAAGGACGGCCGAAGTTGAGCGAGGCGCCACTCAGTCCTTCCACCTTCCCGAATGTTCCGGTGTAAAGGCTCCCGGCAGCAAATACGCCTGCGACAGTTTTACTTTCCAACCGCGCGGCTTTCCCTTTCACAACGTCATTCGTTTCGGGTGAGGTCGGATTCGCTTCTCCGACCGAGTTAGAGCCTTTGTTTCCCGAATCCCAGAAATAATTGGCCTCTGTCAAATCCTTATTGGCATACCAGCTTTTCCCGTCCTTATACCAATCATCAAAAGAAAGATTCGGAACAAGCTCTACTGCTTCTGTCGTAAAGGTTTGCACTCCGTCGCTTTTTCCATCTACCGTCAACTCATATTCGTATGTACTGCCCGGCTTCAGATGCGTGAAAGTCAACAGGAAGGTGCCGTCTTCGCGGATCTCGATCTCATTGGATAATACATTCTCCCACTCTCCTTCTCCCCCGGCTTTTGTCGTTGTGTCAACCGTACGGTAACGGGCCGAGACCTGCCCTGTCTTGGTTGTTCCTTCGATATAGACACGCTTCGACCATGCGGAGACGGTGTTTGTCTGCACGTCATCGCCCGGATGGAGAACGCTGACCGTCCATGTTTCCGTTTCGCCGAATGCAGCAACCGTAAAGGTCTGGGGACGCCGGAAGTCATGAACCGTTTCAGGTAGAGGGGTTGTGACAGCAATTGAACTGCCTAACTGCAACGTCTCGATCTCAATATTGGAGAATGTAGGTTGAGCCGCTTCATCCACATAGATGACAATCTGTTTATTATGCTCATCGACCAGAGGTGTCCCGACCTGGTTCTTTACTTTGATGATCCGGTTAATGTCGTGCTCTACCGAGACCGTCCACAAATAATCCTGATAGATACGAAGCAGGAAAGAAACCGGCTTCTTGAAATTCATCCGCGTATTCACCGTCCCCGGCAAGCTGTCGACCGAAGAGAAGCCGGTATCGGGGAAATGGACAAAGTCAAGGCATGACGACGAATCAGGTATCACAGTCGCACCAGCAGTCACTTCCAGCGTCCTGACCTGTACATTTCTCAGGTCGAGCGTATCCGCGACTTTCACCGTTACCGTGTTCATCTCGCCATTGATCTTGGCTGTGACCATTCCTTCCACGTCGATCTTTTCTATCTCGGCCTTTATCCTCGGATAAGGAATATCATTTTCTATACAACTCTGAAGAAGAGTTGCTATCCCGATCAAGAGGTATATCCATATTTCCTTTCTATACATCGTAACTCAGTTTAAAGGTAGAAGACAATACCCAAATCGATAGACAACAGATTAATCTTAAAATTGGCGGAACTTGATCGGCGAGAGCCTTTATACACCTGATCCTTCGTCTGATCGTACCATTTAAAGTCCAGCCCCGCCACATTTACGGAAGCCTCTACCGCCGAAAAATCATTGATAAAGACCGTCAGTCCGGGAGCCACGCCGATATTCAGCGAATGTTTCAACTGATGCATCCCGCTCAGGTCCAGGTCGGTCCCGGTGGTAGACTTGCTTGTCGAATACCCGTATGTCACCCTTGCTTCATTGAAAAGGCCGAAGCGTTTGCTATCGCCCAGGTTCAGGTATGTCCTAAGAAAGACTGCTCCCGAAAAGGTGTTGGACACATCATGGTAGTCCTCCACCTGAAAACTCAGGTCGTCGCCCAACGACAGGTCGATATTATCCAGTTTCGTGTAAGAACGGGAATAGGCAAACCGGCCGCCGATACTGATATTATTGCGGATCGCATAACTCACTAACGGAGTCACCTTGAATGTATACCCTTCACTGTTTATATCTTTCAGGACGGATAGGAACTCAAAATTATCGTCCACATGCTCGGAATAGGAGAAAGTCGTCCCCACCATCCATTGCCCTTTCGGTATAAATGTTTTCATCACGATCCCGCGGTCGTATTTGGCTTCTTTGGCTGTTTTCGAGAAAGCGACCAATGGCAACATACAAAATATAAATACTATTATCCTTTTCATTCGCATCTTTTACTCAACAGGATCATCAAACAATAATTCAAACTCATCAAGTAACAAGACACTACTTGTACTTCCTGTAAAATAATCTCCATACTTACTGGCAGAAGCCACAATCAGAATATATGTGGGTTTCACCTCAGGATGACGATATTTAATATCAATTGCAATCTCAGTATAGGCCGAGACGGTCGTATTACTTTTGAACTCACCGAAAGCGACAATTCTTTCATCGGATAAATCAACAAAAGAACCTGTATTCGTATTGACAGGATATGCCGAACTCCAATTACACAAAGCGACGTAAATGTGACAACTATCCTGATCGTCTTTCTTGATAAAATCTTTCTTCGTATTAGTTATCTTACCCGAATTATATTTATAATAGCCTTTCAATTTTGTCGGATGCCCGGTGTACGGATGTCCAAAGTTTAGAGAAGCTCCGCTCAACCCTTCTACTTTTCCGAAAGTTCCGGTAAATAGGCTTCCTGCCGCAAATACACCCGCAACAGCTGTACTGCCTAACCTTGCAGCTTTCCCCTTTTTAACATCGGATTCTTCGGGAGATGTCGGATTATTCTCTCCAATAGTATTCGCACCCTGATTACCGGAATCCCACCAGAAACTACTGTTACCACGGTCTGAAGTTGCATTCGGGAACCAATTCTTACCATTTTTCGTCCATTCATCAAAGCTTAAATTCGGTACAGTGAACTTACCATTAACCCCTTCGGTTGTAAAAGGAATAACCACGCCTTCGGATTCTCCGGCAACCGCTTTGAACTCATAGTCCGTATTCATAGGTAAATCTTTGATAATGGCATAAAATTCATATCCATTCTCTGTTTCCCTAATATCGGATGATGCGACAGACACAGATTGCCATGCCGAATCATCGTCCCCTGCTTTCCTGAACTTAAATCCCAGATCTGTATTATCTCCTGCCAATCCTTTCAAGTAGGCACGATATGGCCAAGGTGTCGGTTCCAATGTTTGAACGGCAACATCCGGTCTTAGGCGAACAGTGAGAGATTCTTCTATTTGCTGTCCCAATATATCGCGGACAATAACCGTTATTTCATTGACAATCGGTCCATGTTCGGCCCACAGCGGTTCATCAAACGGATTATCTCTCAACAAACCATTTAAATCTATTACAACCGTTTTCGTATTATCATCGATGGGCGTACACATAATACCGACACTACTTAGCAAACTCTTTACATTATCATCCAGCTTTGTCAAATCCCAATAACCGGACACACCTTTTTGATCAAAATAATCCGATTTCAGACTTAACGCAACAAGAGACAAGCCTGTCTTTTCTGATGACACATTAATTTGCAAATGTTCATCTCCTGCTTTGCCGGCAACAACATTTACTAAATGCTCTTCGGTGATTTTAGATGCATCAATATTTATCTTCGGAACATTCCGCCCATAATCATCCGTAAAGACAGGAACATTCAATGTACATTCAATATCGTTCGTTTCTTCGTTCACCGTTATGTCAAAGTCTCCACCCGCTTCCGGACTTTCCGGCTCTTCACCGATCGAGAAAGTCAGACGGTAATGCTCACGCGCTTTTGTATCCGGTATCTCTTTTACTATTTTGTAAGCGGTACCATCGTTATTGACTAAATTCAGCGTTACGTTCAGTTTACCCGGAGCGAAATAGCCAGCACGCTTCTCATCCTCTTCAAAGGTCAATTCGCCACTGGCATTACCGATTGTCGCTTTATATCCGGTAAAGAATTTCTTTAGCATATCCGAATAATTCACTGTTACCTTGACATTTGCCAGCGTACAAACGACCTCAGACTCCTTTATAGTCGATTTCACCACATCTATCGTGTCTACACCAAAATAGAAAGGTTTGTCAAAAGCAGCCTTACCCGAATGCAGCAGACTGGCTTTTACATGATATTGGCCTACAGCGAGAGTAATCTTTTCATTCCCCGGATCCGTTTTATAATTCTCGAAATATTTTACAGTATCGCCGGTAGAAGCTTTACAGATCGCAACACTCATCGGCAAACTATCACTTTCTGCGGCTTTTGTCACCAAAGTATAATCCACCGACGGATTCACACAGAGGAAACCTGTCTCCAACAAGCTCTCTTTCTCCTCACAAGAAGGAAAGAGAATCAGCATTACAAGCAGACAATATATATATTGCTTCATATTCATACTTATTTGATAATTACGGTCAACGTTTTAGACAGGTTATTACTCTTACTGTCGGTAATCGTGACATCAAATTTATATGTACCTGGACCACCCAACATTCCCATAAACCCGGTTACATCCAAAGCATATTCCGAATCACCTGCCAACGGACGTACTAACCCGACTCCATCCAAAATGGTTTTTATCTCTTCCGTAGGATTAACCAAATCAAACGGGTTCTCCTTCCCTAATATCGCCTCCAGTTCCGGAGCGATTATCTTCACCAAAACTTTCGACAAACCGGCTGGAGCCTTTATCACAACTTTTACCGGCACACTGTTGGCATTAGCCTCTGTCTCTGTCATTTCAATCGGAGAATCGAGTCCGTTACCCGTTATTGTAATCGCGGCATCCTCTCCCGGTTCACCCGTTCCCTCATCCGGATCGGGAGGAAGGGCAGGGGCTTCAATGTCAATCACTGTATCGCGGTCGTGCATCGTGATGTCGACCGTGATGCCGGGTTTCATAATCTGGTCGATCACGGAATCTACACTCATGTCGATACCCAACACGACATTATACAAGGCGTTGGGGCGGGCTTCCTCTATCTTATGTTTGGAAATTACATCCAGGCCCTTCACGGTCGTCGCATTGATTGTCAGATGGATATTATTATTTGAGCGGAAATAGGCCACACGCTGTTCCTTCTTGTCCAACGTCAAAGCTCCTACCCCGTTTGTCACGATAGCGGCATAATCATCTTTGAACACTTTCAGAAAATCTTCCGTATAATCGATGTTTACTTTGGCGTTCTGCAGGCTGCAATCGGTCTTGATCGAGCTGACGACTCCCGGTTCTATCCGGCAAACCGTATCTCCGACAAAATAGGGTGCATCAAAAGCGGCCTCATACAGTTTGCCCCATGTGGCACGGACCGTGTACAGACCCTCTTTTAGCAGCAGTTCGTCAGCATCCTGATATTCACGATAGGAGTCGAAACTACGGACTACTGTTCCCGTCGAGTCAATAATCTGGATGTTAAAGTCGTTCACATCGACTGTTGCAGCCACATCGGCCTTAGCTTTTGTTTCCTGCGTATCGGTCTCCGGACGCAGATTCAATTTAAGATCCAGAGCACCTGTTACCGTCGGATCAACCGGTACCTCTCCCGGATTGCCGGGTTTCAAACCTCCGGTCAGTTCCTTCTTCATCTCACAGGAGGTCAGTCCGCCCAAGAGCGAAAAAAGCAGAATGATATATGCTATTGTCCTCATAATACCTGTACTGATTTTACTGTAGGTGTTTCTTTATAGGCATCCAATGTCACAATCAGATGATCGCCGGCTTTCAGTTCCTGTTCCACACCATCTTCCAGATGCTTCAGATCACCGGCAAAATCGACCCGTGTCCCGAACTCTTTTGCCGTTCCCGTCACATGCACCGTGAACAACTGGCTTACGGTAAAGAAGCCGGAACGTGTTTCACTTTTCGTAAAAAGCAATTCCGCCCTGCTGTTTGTCACCGTCACTTTAAAGTCAGGATTGATCATATTCAAAAACGCATCTGTATACTTCAACGACACTTTAATGCTTTGATGCGTACAATGCAGCTTCACTTCGGTAACCGTATTTTCTTCAATGACAAACTCTTTCTGCCCTCTATAGCAAGGGCTGTCGAAGGCTGCTTCGGGAAGATCGCCGGAAGAGGCTTCGGCCATATAAGTGCCTACCGGAAGCAATAAAGGCATGCCTTCCTTTTTCAGTTCGGCAAAGGTGTCGAAGTTCTGCTTTATCGGCTGCCCGCCGGCATCTTTTATCACGATGTGGAAGGTATCGACATCTACGGTAGATGTCGATTTCATTATGGCAGGGATGTCAGTTCCGCTCTTGGTGTCCATGAGGAGGGAGAGGGAACCGTGCTGATTATATTGCATATTTTCTTGTTGGCAAGAAAATAAAATGCAGATTAATAAAAAAGACAAATATTTAATCTCATTACTCATATTTCAACTGAATATTATCTATATATAATTTACTACCAATATGGACCGACCCTGAAGAGAATATACTTGCATCAAACACTAAATTCACATTACTACTCTTACTGCCAACAACCTCACCTGATTTCACCAATATATACACATGAGTCGCCTTAGAAAGTTTTTTAAACCAATTATAATTAATTATTACCTCATCCATTTTAAATTCCTCTTGTCTGCCACCTATTGTCTTAATACATCGCCCCAGTATCTCATCATCATTTGCAACTACCACTTCCACTGTAAATTGGTCATCCGATTTATATGGATAATATTTATAGGAAAAATAGACACCATATGGTTTAGATTCAAAGCTATATCCATCTCCTAAGGTATATCCTGGATTCTCATTATATTTCCCTAAATACAGAAACCCAGGATCCACATTATGATCATTTACATTTCCTGCCGAAGCTGAGCCTGCAGCAGTAACCCCACTACCCCAAGCAATTGTTTGCAACAATGCTGAATATCCAGAAACCGCATCACTACCAGAAGCTTGTAATGTTCCTGAACTTGATGCATATGCATACTTGCTATTTGGAGATGTCGTTTTGGGATTCAATGTATTCCAAGCAGGATTAGTTTCTCCTTGATTATAGGGATACCATTTCTTCCATTTTCCTCCATTTCCATTTTCACTATACCAATCTTCAATACCAGATATATTAGCTGGTAAATAAACCTCTTTTTCTGTCGTAAACGTCATCTCCCCCGAAATATGCTTTCCATACTTCGCCCGGACCCTGTACTGTGTTTCCGGCTTAAGCCCCGTTACCACAGCAGAGGCGACATCCTCTTTTATCGAAACTTCGCCATCGATCCGTTCTTTTGTGAGGTCTTTCCATTGTCCATCCTCATATAACTGGAAAGATAATTTCTCTGCATCACCTGTTGTTGTCTTGGCTCTCAGCACAGCACGTTTGGCAAAGGCATCTCCATTCTCTTCCGTATCGCCGTTCATTGACATTTCAAACTTAGGAGGAATCAGATCTACGATAAATGTTTTCACATCTTCGTAAGTCGAACCATCAAATTCAGTTCGGACAGTGAGTTCATATTCGTATCGCTTTATGTTGTCATCATCCAGTATCAAAGCTGAAATAAGCTCTTTCAAGTTTACATAAGGAGTCGAAGCACTTAAATCATATTTCACACCCGCAACAGATTCGCCTGCAAGCAAATTATACTCACGTGATGTTCCCGTTGCATCCGTTATTTTCAGCATGCAGGCAGAAAGCGTTGTACTCGATTTGATTGTCGCTTTAAATTCAGAATCATTCTTTATACCATCGCTATACACAATGCCACCTTCCGTTACACGAATAACCTGCGAACTGATAAAACCATCCGAAAACAAGATCTTCGGAGCTACATCCGGTATCATCTTCACGCTTAGCGTCAAAGGTCTACTCACATGAGGATTCACCAGCGAATCTGTCACGATAAGCTGATAATTATATTGTTTCACCTCTGTTTTGCCTTCTTCTATACGAGGAAGTTTTTCTACTACAGGCTTGAAGTCTAATGTCACCTGCTTCTTATGCCAAATTTCGGGGAGATTAAAGCCTTTAGCCGTTAAGTTCATCTTTTCCCCATCACTCAAATGAGCCAGGTCGTACTCCATGGCCTTCCCTTCATCTTCCCATATTGACAATTTGCAATTCTCGATAGTTCCGGGAACATACATCTTTACATTTGCCTCTGTCACCACGTCACTTGCTCCCAGAACGATCGGGTCCGCATGCGCAAACCCATGCGCCTCTAATAACGCCGCATCTACGGGAAGCATATAATCCGGAATATACACATAAACAGGCTTTTCCTCTGTCTCTTCATTAATCGTAACTTTCACCGTCAGCCCCTGATCCGGACGTGTATTAGGGGTAGAGTTAAAGGTGAGCATCACATTGTCTTTGGGTTTTACGGAGGGGATTGTTACGGTAAACTGCTTTACTTCGCCAGTATCAGGCTTTACGGTCAAAATCCCTTTCAGATCCTCTCCCTCTGTATTTACCTGAAACCATCCGGAACGTGCTTCATCCTGCACAAACTCAAAAGGTTCTGTCGTATGGGAGGTTTCTATGCCAAGTGTATATGTGGGATAAACGACTTTGAAACTATCCGTATACGCAACCGTCACCCGCGCATTTGCCAACGAACAAGTCACATCCAGCTTGGTTGTCATGTTTTCCTTAATAATGAAATCCGACACACCCTCAAAACGGGGAGCCTCGAAAGCGGCCGCCTTCAGTTCGCCCATAGAGGCACGAATCCGGTAGTTACCCCGCTCCAACTCTACAAGATCCGGCATATCCTCATAATGCTCGAAAGAAGAGACGACTGTCTCCTCCTCTCCTTGCAGAATTTCTATCTTATAGAGGTTCGTGTTGAGATAAGGGGTCAGGTCCGGCAAAACAGCCTTCGTCAGTACCTGGCTTCCCTGAATACCGGCAGTATCAGCCGAAAGTCCAAACTGCAACAGGCCGGGATGCTCAAACACCCCTGCTTTTTCCGAATCACATGAAAATATAGATATCAACAGAACGAAAACACTCCCAATCAGGAACATGACTTTTCCTACGGAGCACATTTTACAAAGATTCTTGTCCTTCATAAACAGCCTATCAGCCTTTAAATAACATACCCTATACTAAAAACGGTGCAAAATAACGACAACTCGCAAATTCCTACAAGGTCTATTTATCCGATTACGTGTCCTATTTTTTAGACATTACGGAATTATACAGACTGAAAACGGACTAATAAGTTGCAGTTCTCAACCTTTTCCATTTACTTTATGTCCTATTTTTCAATACTTGTATAGATTTTCCGCAAAATCCGTTTATCTTTGCGAAGGAGATAATAAACACAAATATGGAGAACGACATTCCTAAAATAGACCTTCCCGAGGATTGGATCATCGGAAATCTTACTCATAACGATATCGGTTTGCTCAGCCTGTATGCCAATTATCCGTGCCGGTTGAAAGCGGAGATATTCGTGCTTTGCATGCAAGGGGAAATTGAAGCCTCTGTCAATCTGACGCGCAAGCAGGTGAAGCCGGGCAGCTTTATCACGATATTGCCGGGTACGATTTTACAAATACACAAGGTGGAGGGGGATTTGCAGATTTATTTTATGGGATTCTCGTCGGATTTTATCGAACATTCCAATATCGGTAAATCGGCAATGGATATGCTTTATGCAGTCAAAGACAACCCGATCATCGAGTTGAAAGAACAGCACGCGCAACTGTTGAAAGACTACTTCTCATTGCTTCTTAAAACATACGAGGTTTGTGGCTCCCGGTTAAACAAAGATATTCTGAACCACCTTCTGTCCGGAATACTGATGGGAGTGGGCGCCATGCACAAGGACAAAATCCAAAGCAAGGCAAACATATCCAAAGCCGAACAGATCAGTAAGAACTTCAGCCGCCTGGTGATGCAGAACTATACCACGCAACGAAACGTTGCGTGGTATGCCAAAAAGCTTGGCATAACTGCGGCACACCTCAGTACGATCGTCAAACAGACAACCGGTAAAACCTGTGTCGAGATCATTACCCTGATGGTGATTATGGATGCCAAAACACAGTTGAAATCGACAAACCTGAGCATCCACGATATCGCCTATTCGCTGAACTTCACCAACATGTCCTTCTTCGGCAAATATTTCAAACGCAATGTCGGAATGGGGCCGTTGGAATACAGAAACAGTTAGAAGATATCGCTTATTTTCAATGTCCTTATTCCATACCGGGGGATGGAGAGCGTGACGGATGAAGCTTTGTTCTTCTTGGACACAGCCAAATCTCCCGCCGGACGTCCGTCCAGTTCCACCAGGCAAGCCTTCATATCTTCCACCAAGAAGGTCAGCGTTTTGGGGGCTTGGTTTCCTTGTGCATTAAACAGGCGGACATACAGGTCGTTCCCCTTGCAGGTCATGGACACCAGCTCATATGCATGATCTTCTATCCGGAAGAAAGAACCAGAGTCGGGAGAAGAATCGCCGGTAAGGGTTGCCAACAGCGGTTCATTGCGCCGCTCGCCCCATGTCCACAGGCGGCTCTTTTCCCATGTGCCGGTGTGGGGCATGATGGCGTAGGTGATCTCCGTTGGACGGGTGATATCATAATCCCTTCCCCAAAGACCTTTTCCGGCATATTGAAGATCTAACGAGAGCGGGAAATCCTGTCCGTGTGCATAAGAGGTGGTATGGTCGGTGAAAAGAGCCAGACCGTACGGCTTATTCCGGCTTCCCAAATCGACCCAGTTCAGGATAAGGTTGTTCTTGATACTGTCCCAGCGGTTGAAGAAAGTGTTCTCCAGACGGCTTTCGCAAACATCGAAAGGCGCATTCTTATAAATCTGTTGTTCCGGAAGGTTGACAGGGAAATGCACTAACAGCTTGTAGCGGTCATCATAAAAAGCTTTCCGGGGATCTTTCGAATCAAACGGGATACCCGGTTCACCGATATGCGGATTGCCTTTCCAATCTAACTTCACACGCATCTCGATACGCGGATCGCCCTGCACCAGGCGGATGGTTTGCGTAAACGGATGATTGCCGATCCGGCCCTCTATCGCAACAGTGGCAAACAGGGGTCCCTGTTCGACTATCCGGACTTTTGCCGGCTGTTCCGTACTGGAGATAAACCGTCCTTCGTCCACGAAATAACCGCGCATTTCATTGAAACTACGTTCATCCGTCCGGTCGACATACTCGTACCCCCGGGCCTTCGCTGACTTCAGGCTGCGTATAATTCCTCCCCGGGACGGGTCGATAACCAAGGCGTATAAATCACTTTCCAGCAGATAGGTACCATCCGCGTTTTGTGTGATCCGGGGACCGTTCGTCTTTGCAGGCTCCGCTTTGCGAAGGGCGTACGAGGCGTAACCGGCAGAAGGGACTTGTGCCCGGAAGAACAACCGGGTATGTCCGTTTTCCGTAACCAGCTGCGCAGGATAGGTCTTGCCTTTTCTGTCGGCTACCACCCATTTGTCATTTGCCCAGGCATCGGGGACCTCGACGAAGACAAGTTCATCGCGGTCTGTCGCTAACGTGTTATAGACACGCACGGCCGTCTGTCCCTTTTCGGTCATCAAACCGAGCGCTTCCCGGATGACCTCGCGGCTGATCCGGTTTGTCGAAGCAGTCCAGTCCGTGACTGTTTCCGCCCAGTTCTTGTTATCCTTTAAATTATTGTACGGGACAATCCAGCAATCGTGGTGTTGCGACAACAGAAGTGTCCGCCATCCTTCGTCAATCTGTCCGGCAGGCCATTCCATGCCTTTATACAAACGTCCGTAAGCCGCCATTTTCTCAGCCTGCACGATTGCGTTTTCCGAGGTACGCACTTCCGTTGCCAGGCGTTGCATGACCTGGGTTCCCCACATCAAGCCGGGCAAGAAATCTTCCTGCGTCGCGTGCCAGTCGTCCGTAGTCGTTCCGACAGAACAGTTCCGGATATAATCGCGCCAGGTCTTATAGGCCGTCGGCGTGTAATAAGCGGAAGTATCCCGTCCCAGCCAGGGCCCGTTATCCCAACCATGGCTCCAGGCAGCATCCTGGATGCACATTCCCACCGGATTCCCGATACCTGCTGCCAGGCATTTACGTATATATTCTTTCGAATTGTAGCTGGCAACAGATGTCCAGGTCGAGTTGGGCGACAAATTCTCGCAGGCATAGCGGGGAACAGTGAGCAACTTCGTGCCGTCCGGTCCCACCCAGTTCACCAGTTCCCCACCGTAAGCATTGACATATCCGCCCCACATCGTGTTCGGGTTCTTGGTGGAAGCGTACGAAAAACCGAAAGACTTCAGGATCATAGGCAGACAGCTCGTAAAGCAAGGCTCTTCAGCCGAATAAGTAGTGAATACAGCTTCCGGAAAATGTTTCCGTATCAGCTGCATCCCATATTCAAACTGACGGATCGTGCTTTCGCCCGAAGTGCCGAAGAAATAACTTTGCGCATACGTCGGATTAACATATTCGATCCGCCCGGTCTCCACCGACTGGTCTTTGAACAAGCGCTTAAAGGCGGCATATCCTTCGGGGTCGCGTTGCTTGACCACGTCCCACGACTCAGGTTCGATCTCGAGGTTCACGCGCCAATCCGGATTCTGGCGCAATTTGAGGGCGATAAAAGCGGTCTGTCCGACCGGATAATGCCCGTAGATTCCACCATGATATCCGTCTATAAAATAGGCTTGCTGGGCGGATACCCAACCGGGAATCAGAATCAGGACGACGAGCAGTGCAATTAGTTTTTTCTTCATGGTCTATTCCTGTTTAATGAGATGATTTCCGGTTTTACAGCGTCTCCTGCCTCAACTGTTCAACAAACTTATCGATGCGCTGCAACTCTTTCGGTATGTCGATCGATTGGGGACAATGCTCGTTGCACTGGTCGCACCCGACGCAATGATCGGCCTGGCGCAATTTCGGCACGCTGCGGTCGTAGCCCACCAGGAAGGCACGGCGCGCTTTCCGGTAGTTCTCGTCCGTCCGGCTTTTCGGGACATTTCCTTCGTTCACACACTTATTATAGTGAAGCAGCACGGCCGGGATATCGATCGCATACGGGCACGGCATACAATACTTGCAGTCATTACAAGGGATTGTCGGATATTTGATCATCAATTGCGCCGTCTCTTCCAGGAAGTCTTTTTCCGCATCGGTAAGCGGAACCAGCGGGGAATAAGTACGGATATTATCCTGCAAATGCTCCATATAGGTCATACCGCTCAATGCCGTCAGTACCAGTTCGGGAGAACCGGCAAAGCGGAAAGCCCACGACGCAACGCTGTCCTCGGGACGCTGTTCCTTCAAACGCATCATGATATGCTGGGGAACGTTCGACAGGCGGCCACCCAACAACGGTTCCATGATAATGGCGGGTATATTCCGTTTTTCCAACTCCTGATACAGATATTCGCCGTTTACATTGTTTCCCGTGGCATGACGCCAGTCGACATAATTCATCTGTATCTGCACGAAGTCCCAATGCACCGTGTCGTGCAAAGCCAGCACTTCGTCAAAGACATCCGGCTTCCCGTGGAATGACCAGCCCAAGTGACGGATACGTCCCGCTTCACGTTCCTTCATCACGAAGTCGAGCATCCCGTTGTTGATGTAGCGTTCGTTGAACATCTTCATTCCTCCGCCGCCGATAGAGTGGAGCAGGTAGTAATCCAGATAGTCCGTTTGCAGTTCGTTCAGTGAGCGGCGGTACATGGCGATCGAGTTCTCGCGCGTATAGTTCGAGAAGTTCGACAGTTTGGTCGCCAGATAATACGATTCGCGCGGATGACGGCTCAGGGCGATCCCCGTAGCTTTCTCCGACCAGCCCTGCACGTAGACGGGGGCCGTATCGAAATAGTTCACACCATGGGCAATGGCATAGTCGACCAGTTCGTTGACCGCATCCTGATCGATCAGATCGCCTTTTCCGTCGGGGGAAGGGATTGTCGGCCAGCGCATACAACCATAGCCCAGCAGGGAAACCTTATCATCTCCCAAGCTGGGGAACGAACGGTAAGTCATCTTGTCGGTCGGGACAGGCGAAGAGCCCTTGCTGCCGGAACCTTTTTGATCTTTCGGGGCACAGCCGTAAAGGGCGGCTGTCGTCGTCGCAGCCGTGATGCCTACAATATTCAGAAAATCACGGCGGTTGATATATTGATCTTTCATAGATTTATTCTTTAAAACGGATTATATAACTCGATGCCTTTCATGGCCTTCCACATAGATAGCCGTCAGCGGGCGCGAAGGACAAAGGTTCTCGCAAGCGCCGCAACCGATGCATCGTTCGACATTGATAGCCGGTATCTTCAAGGATTTCGGATCGGCAGGGTCGGATGCCACCATCTCGATCGCATTCGTCGGACAATGGCGGGAACAGTTGCCGCACTCGACACCATCGGTGATCGGCACACAGTTAGCCTTCACCCATACGGCATGGCCGATCTGGACAGACGACTTATCCTCTTTCGTGATCGGCAGGATCGCTCCCGCCGGACATACCTCGGAGCATTTCGTACATTCGGGACGGCAATAGCCGCGCTCGTAAGACATCTCCGGTTGCATCAGGGTCATCAGGCCGCCGGAAGGGCGCAACACATGGCTGGGACAGACCGAAACGCACAACTGGCAAGCGGTGCAATGCTGTCTCATGTTGCGTATGCTTTGTGCACCGGGCGGGACGATAGGCGTCAGCCGTTCCTGTTCTTTCCGTTCTTTGATCGGCGCCAGTCCGCCGTCTCTTTTCATCTCGACCTCTTCCACCTTCTTTTCCTGCGCTTTCAACGCACCGCCCATAAGTACGAGGGCTGTTGTCGACAAGGCTCTGCGGCGGGAAAGGTTTGTTTTGTCTTCCGCTGCCGGCCGGTCCGTTTCCTGCTTTTTCGCTTTCCATACCGGGGCATACGAAAGCGCATTCTTGCGGCAAACATCCAGGCAGTTCATGCAGACAACACAACGGCTGCCGTCCACTTTATGCTGCTTGCCGTCGATACAGGCTGCCTTGCATTGGCGGGTACAGAGGCCGCAACTGTTGCATTTCTCCGTATCGATCGTGATGCGATAGAGGGAAAAGCGGGAGATGAAGCCCAACACTGTCCCCACCGGACAGATCGTATTGCAGTACGTACGCCCGTTCCGCCAGGCCAAGACGAAAAGCACGACCACCGTAGCGACCGCAACTAAAAGCGTCGGCAGGCTCTTCATCCAGACATCCACCTCGTAGAAAGCGTAGCTGTCCATCCGTTCCGCCAGATAGGCCAACAAATTGTTTCCCCACATCCAAAGCGGCTGGAGCAAGCTGTTGGCAATACGCCCGTAGGCACTGTAAGGCGCCAGCAAAGCGACAAAGGAACCGACCCCCGCCACTAAAGCCGCCACAAAAACAGCCAGCACTCCATAGCGCAGCCAGGAAAGCGCAGGCGAATAGGAATAGGGCAACTTCTTCCCTTTCCTGCCGAACCTCGCAATCACATCCTGAAAAACACCTAACGGACAAATCACGGAGCAGTAAATACGTCCGAACACCAGCGTCAGGAGAATTAAAAGTAACACAACACCCACATTCAATGCCAGCACGGCAGGCAAGAACTGGATCTTGGCAAGCCATCCGAACCATCCGTGCAACGTCCCCGTAAAGTCGAGGAACAGTAGTGTGATAAGCACGAAACACAACGTGGCCGCCATTAGTCTAATCTTTCTTAACATCGCGTATCTCATTATTGGTTAAAAATATAACTACAAAGATGCAAAATTTCTACTTTACATATACACAGGCACTTCACCAAAACGAAAAAAAGGTGGATCATCGCGAAATGCCGCTCAGTCGCTCACCAACCACGACTTGAATTCGGAAGCCTTGTTCTTGCTTACATAGATACGTTCGGGGACTTCCACATCCAGGGTCACCAGCAGACGGTTATCGAACCAGACCGTTATGTCGGAGATACTGTCTCTGTTGACGATAAACTGTTTGTTCGCCCGGATAAAGTCCGCCGGATCGAGCGAAGGCATGATCTGTTCGAGTGTCTTGGAATAAGGATATTGCGTCCCGTCTTTCAAATAGATGCATGTGCTTTTGTCGGAGGTATAGAAACAGGAGACCTCTTTCAGGTTGACCGGCAACAGCTTGTCTTTATAGGGAACCAGCAGTTTATCCTTGTATTTGGGGGCAGGCGCCAACCGTGCCAATTGGGACAGGTATTGGAGAATATCCTGCCGGTTCAGCTTGCCGTATTTGGCCAGTGCATGCCGGATGTCTTCCACCTTTATCGGTTTCAGCAGGTAATCGATACTGTTCACCTTAAACGCCTCTATCGCATAGCGGTCGTAGGCGGTCGTGAACACGATCGGCGTCTCGAGCTCGATCTTGTCAAAAATGTTGAACGCCGAGCCGTCCGACAAATGGATATCCATAAAAATCAGCTCCGGGGCAGGATTCTCCTGAAGCCAGTGGACAGTCTGCGTGACGCTTTCCGTATTCCCGGCAATCCGGATATCCGGTGCCACCTCTTTCAATATATCCACCAGGTTCTCATAAGCAGCAGTTTCGTCTTCTACAATCAATACTCTCATACGGCTTTCATTTTAAAGGAAGATAAACGCGGAAGGTCTCTTCTGTGGACTCTATCCGTATCTGCCTGTCCATCAACAGGGCAAAACGGCTTTCCAGGTTCTTCAGCCCGGTACCGTTCGTATCGGGGATGGATAGCTTCGGATAGACCGGATTCGAGACGACCAATTCGTCCAGTTCGTTGAGCACAATCGAAATCTCCATCTTATGCTCGCTATCTATCGTGTTATGTACAACTACGTTATCGACCAATGGCAACAAAGAAAGAACGGGCAACATCAGCCGGTCCTTCCGTTCCTCATCCACCCGGACGGAAAAGACCAGTTTGTTGGCAAAGCGGACTTCCATCACATATTGGAAGGAAAGCATAAACTCCAGCTCCTCCCGCAAGGAGACCAGTCCCTTCCTGTCGCTCTGAAGGATATACCGGAAGATGTCGGACAACTGATAGACATACATCAGCGTCTTCTCGTCATCCTTCTTGCGGATCAGAGCGGATATCCCGTTCAGCGAATTAAAGAAGAAGTGCGGATTGATCTGATTGGCAAGCGCGTCGCACCGGCTCTGCAGGTTCTCGAAACGCAGGCGCTCGATCTCCGACTCCTTTTCCCGCTGCCTGGAATAGAGCATCGATATATATCCGATAAACGTACAAAGGAAGCAGGTCACGAAAAACTGGAAGATCAGGATGCTGCCCAACGCATCCGTATGAATCCCCATGGAAGAGACTCCGTATGAAACAGAGGCATAGATCAGATAGGCAACCAGCGAAAACAGGAAATTACGCATCAACCGTTGCCGGAACAGGGCGGCCGGCATCTTCTTCAGATTATAGTGTATCAGAAGACAGATCAGCCCCCAAAAGAAAAAAAAGCGGTAGACAAAAAACGCAAGAAAGCCGGCGTGTTCGGATGCTTTGAGGAATCTCAGTTCCCAGGGAATACAGGCGATGTTGGGATATACGATAAACACCGCACTGATCAGGCCGACCAGTGGAAGCTTCCGGGTAATATAAATGTCGAACGAATCCATAACATCTTCTTTTCAGTAACAAAGGAAAAGAAAATAATCATTACTTTACCTGCTTAAAGAAGGAAAACGAAAAAAAGAAGCATAAAGACGAAGCGAAAGAAAATTCTTACTGTCCCCATGTCTCCCGGTCCAGGTTACGATAGTTGATTGCTTCCGCCAGATGGCGTGCTTCAATACTTGGAGAGGCTTCGAGGTCGGCAATGGTACGGGATACCTTTAAAATACGGTCATAGGCCCGGGCAGACAAGTTGAGACGTTGCATCGCCACTTTCAGCAGGGAGAGGCCGGCAGCATCCGGCACGGCATATTCGTGGAGCAGTTTGGAGGTCATCTGCGCATTGCTGTAAATACCTTCACAACCGGCAAAACGCTTTTCCTGAATGGCACGGGCTTGCATCACCCGTTCACGGATCGCTTCGCTGGATTCGGAGGGACGCTGTTCGGAAATCTTCTCAAAGGGGACAGGTACGACTTCTATCTGGATATCGATACGATCCAACAAGGGACCGGAAACACGGTTCATATATTTCTGGACAGCACCCGGTGAACAGAGGCATGGACGATCGGGATGATTATAATAACCGCATGGACAAGGATTCATAGAGGCCACCAACATAAAATTTGCCGGATAATCGACAGAGAAACGGGCACGGGAAACCGTGATCGTCCGGTCTTCCAAAGGTTGCCGCATGACTTCGAGGACACTCCTGTTGAACTCCGGCAGCTCATCAAGAAACAAAACACCGTTATGCGCCAGACTGATCTCTCCCGGCTGAGGGAAAGCGCCTCCGCCAACCATTGCCACATTCGAAATCGTATGGTGAGGGGAACGGAACGGACGTTGTGTCATCAAAGAGGTCTCCAGACCTATTTTTCCGGCGACTGAATGTATTTTGGTTGTTTCCAGCGACTCCTGTAAGGTAAAAGGGGGTAAAATAGATGGGAGGCGTTTGGCAAGCATCGATTTTCCGCTGCCCGGCGGGCCGATCAGGATCAGATTGTGGCCACCGGCTGCCGCCACTTCCATCGCACGCTTCACGTTTTCCTGTCCACGCACATCTGAAAAATCAGATTCAAACTGCAACTGGCGGGCGTAGAACTCTTCGCGCGTGTTGACAACAGTTGGCTCCAAATCCCGCTTCCCGGCAATAAACTCGATTACCTCTTTAATTGTAGAGGCGCCATATACTTCCAAATCATTGACAACAGCCGCTTCCCGTGCATTCTGCTTAGGCACGATAAAGCCTTTGAAACCTTCCTCCCGGGCCTTAATCGCAATCGGAAGTACCCCTTTGACCGGTTGCAGGCTACCATCAAGCGACAGTTCACCCATCATCAGAAACTGGTCCAGACGAGAAGCATCCAATGCTTCTGCAGCGGCCAAAATACCGATTGCAAGCGGCAGGTCATACGCAGAACCTTCCTTCCGAATATCGGCAGGAGCCATATTAATCACGATACGGTTACGGGGGAATTTATAGCCACTCACCTGAAGGGCTGAAATGATACGTTCATGACTTTCACGGACAGCTACATCCGGAAGACCTACCAAAAAGAATTGGATACCTTTTGTGCAATTCACTTCGATCGTAACGATCGTTGCCGATATACCCTGCACGGCGGCAGCATAAGACTTGACTAACATAGTTAAGAATTTTGAATTATAAATTATGACTTATAGACTAAGAATCAATGAATAGTAAATCCATTATTCTATTAAGTTTTCCAGTGTGTGCTTGATCTCCATTCCATTATCCGTTTTCAGAATAATCTTCCCTTCTTCATCAATCAAGAAGCAACGGGGTAGAGCACTTACATTATATAAATCGACCAACATAGCCGCTTGTCCGGCTGAGTCAGTAACCAAATTCCAATCGATACTGTCTTTTGCAAGGACTTTACGAACTTCACTCTGATTGTCATCCAAACTAATCAACAACATATCCACTTTGTCCTTCGGATATTTTGTTGCGACTTTATCCAAATACAGATCTTCCGTCTGGCACATATCGCACCAGGGAGCCGTAAAGGCAAGCAATAAATATCTTTGGGGGAAAGAATCCAGGCTAACAGGCGCTCCATATATGTTTTTCACATTAAATCCCGGAGCTTCTGCTCCTAAAGCTGTACGCTTTGCCCGTGCACTATATTCCTGTAGCTTCTGTACCAGATAAAAATCCTTCAATTTAGGATTCAACACGGCCAGCAGTTCATCCATCCGCCTTGTATCATCCGGATGCATAAAATAATTCTGGATCAATATCACAGAAGCTTCCTCATCCGGATATTTCTTAACGGCAGCTGCGACTTCCTCACTCAACAAATGATTCACATTCGCCAGACGAGAAGCGACATCTGTCTCTTCTATCGTATTGTTAACGCTCTCCTTACCTCTATTATGAAGTTGATGAATCAGATCAGCCTGCTCTTTCAACAAAGAGGCCAATTCTTTTTTTATGGCTGAAAGACGATCGTTTATGTGTCCTCCTTTCACGCGCAGCATAGTCGGGTAATTGGCATCACCGGTAATTGTCACCTTCTCCCCTTTTTCAGGATAAACAGTGACCCAATGTGTCTTATCCTCAAAGAAAATTGTGACTTCCCGGAAATCACCTTGTTTTCGTTCTATCAGGAATTGACCCGATTTCTCGCAAATGACAGTGTCTACCGCCTTTATATCATCATTCTCAAAAACGGCATATAAGGTCTGATCTTCCAGATTGGTCAGTTTGCCCTCTATCCGGTAAGCAATATCTTCGCCACATGATGACAAAGACACAATAAATCCTACGATCAGCAATAAACGTTTTATCATTTTATACCTCACATCCCACATTAACAGATAATTTGGTGTAAAGATAGAAATAGATTTTAAAACATCCTAACATTTATGCTAAAATTAATGTATATATACAAAAAAAGCGCAGAACCGAAGTCCTGCGCTTTATAGTCGTTATGTATGTAATTACAATTTCGGACCAGCAGCAACCAGCTTCTTACCAGCTTCGTTACCTGTAAACTTAGCAAAGTTCTTGATGAAACGACCAGCCAAATCTTTAGCTTTTTCGTCCCACTGAGCAGCGTCAGCATAAGTATCACGCGGATCAAGGATATTCGGATCAACACCCGGCAATTCTGTCGGTACAACGAAATCGAAGTACGGGATAACTTTTGTCGGAGCTTTGTCGATTGAACCGTCCAAGATAGCATCGATGATACCACGAGTATCGCGGATAGAGATACGTTTGCCAGAACCATTCCAACCTGTGTTAACCAAATAAGCCTTAGCACCAGTCTTTTCCATCTTCTTAACCAGTTCTTCAGCATATTTTGTCGGGTGCAATGACAAGAAAGCAGCACCGAAGCAAGCTGAGAAAGTAGGAGTCGGTTCAGTGATACCACGTTCTGTTCCAGCCAATTTAGCTGTAAAACCAGACAGGAAGTAGTACTGAGCCTGTTCCGGGTTCAGGATAGATACCGGAGGCAATACACCGAATGCGTCAGCAGACAGGAAGATAACCTGTTGTGCGTGCGGGCCTTTAGAAACCGGTTTAACAATGTTTTCGATGTGATAGATCGGATAAGAAACACGAGTGTTTTCTGTTACGCTCTTATCAGCGAAGTCGATCTTACCGTCAGCAGCAACTGTAACGTTTTCCAGAAGAGCGTCACGTTTGATAGCAGCATAGATATCCGGTTCGCTTTCTTTATCCAAGTTGATAACTTTAGCGTAGCAACCACCTTCATAGTTGAATACACCTTCGTCATCCCATCCGTGTTCGTCATCACCGATCAACTTACGTTTCGGGTCTGTAGACAAAGTAGTCTTACCTGTACCAGACAAACCGAAGAAGATAGCAGAGCTTGTACCTTCCATGTTTGTGTTAGCAGAGCAGTGCATTGAAGCGATACCACGCAACGGGTTCATGTAGTTCATGATAGAGAACATACCTTTCTTCATTTCACCACCGTACCAAGTGTTCAGGATAACCTGTTCTTTAGTCTTCAGGTTGAAAACTGTAGCAGTTTCAGAGTTCAAGCCTAATTCTTTGTAGTTGTCAACTTTTGCTTTAGAAGCGTTGAAACATACGAAATCAGGTTCTCCGTAGTTAGCCAGTTCTTCAGCTGTCGGACGGATGAACATGTTAGTTACGAAATGTGCCTGCCATGCTACTTCCATGATGAAACGTACTTTCATACGAGTTGCTTCGTTAGCGCCACAGAAAGTATCAACAACGAACAGACGTTTGCCTGACAATTCTTTTACAGCTTTAGCTTTCAGATCAGCCCAAGCTTCTTCAGAACAAGGCTTGTTATCGTTTTTATATTCTTCAGAAGTCCACCATACTGAATCTTCGCTGGCTTCGTTCTTTACGAAAAATTTATCTTTAGGAGAACGACCTGTATAAACACCAGTCATTACGTTTACAGCACCCAGTTCAGTTACCTGACCTTTTTCAAAGCCTTCTAAACCTGGTTTTGTTTCTTCTGCGAACAGAACGTCATAAGACGGATTGTGAAGAACTTCCTTCACGTCTTTAATTCCGTACTTGCTTAAATCTAATGTAGCCATCTTGTAATTAATTTAATTGATTGACTTTATATAACTTTTTCTCTCTACTCTATTAAAACCACAAGGCTCATCATCATTGTTTTTTTACTTGCTGTTCCCTCGCCTTGTTAATCGCGGTACAAAAGTAATACAAATTTTCATAGTACATACCGTATTAAGGAAATTTTTCAGTAATAATTACACTTTTCCAGGCTGTTAACATTAAACCCCGTCATTTTGCAATCTATAGTTTACAAATCAGACCTTTTCTTGAAAAATAGCATCGTGTTTACCTGCATTTAGATCATCAGCGATACGATGAAGTACAGCCAATAAAGGGGATAAATTATGTTTGACGATATTAAGTATTTCATTTGGATCAACAGACGCATATTCATGTGAAATTAAGTTTCTCAAACCAAACACACTACGCCATGGTATTTCCGGATATTGTTTCAATAACAGTCCCTTCGTTGCAACATCTATCTGTTTTATCATTTCACCAATAACTTGAAGGCGCATAGTTGTTGCATCAAACAGATCCACGCCTGAAGGAGTTAATAAAAAATCATTGACTCCTTCAATGCAAGAAGTGCGTTCTAAAGTAAACTCTGCCTTCTCGCTGATAAAAGACAAATGTTCTAAAATAAAAGATTTAGATATAGATCGCATCACGTTTTATATTTTGTTGAAGCAAAGCACGCATAGTTTCAAAGATAGGGATTAAATCAATTTTAGTATGAAACAAATGTTCCAATTCTTCCTTAATTTTCATGCGAACAAAAAAATCAGGAATCCGCAACTTCACAAACACATCAATATCACTATCCTCATTCTGTTCTCCACGGGCAACACTACCGAAAAGGCCAAGCATTTCTATCCCGTACTTCTCTGCGGAACGGGCTTTATAATCGCGCAATATTTCTACAATTTCGGCTGTTGTCTTCATATCTATACCCTTTTGTTTCACAAAGATACACAATTTATACAAGAAAAGCTGCAAACAGCCGGATTATTTTTCCGGCGCCTGCAGCTTCGTATTGTCATTTGAGATAGGGTTTCTTACTTCACTTCCCAGATTTCCCCGCTCATCAGGAAATCCTGCAGTTTGCGGGTCGGGGTCTTAGCCTGGACTTCAGCGATCTGCTGGTGGACAGCT
The DNA here is from genome assembly GCF_003479205.1 of Parabacteroides sp. AF17-28. Lineage (NCBI taxonomy): Bacteria > Pseudomonadati > Bacteroidota > Bacteroidia > Bacteroidales > Tannerellaceae > Parabacteroides > Parabacteroides sp. AF17-28. Next base: position 24,472 of record NZ_QUGV01000002.1, read on the forward strand.
TCATCATAAGTCGGGCCTTCGACATCACGGATCACACCTAAAGCAACCGGCATATCGCCGCTCATCATGGCAAGCATCATGTGCAAAGTGTTATCTTTTTCATGTGCATCGTGTACCAGCACATCGTCCAGTGTATAACCATCCTGTCCGATTGTTACAGCTTTCAGCTTCAGACCTTCCAACACAATACCTTTTTCGTTGTCCTTACCGAACAGCATCTTTTCACCGTGACGCAGGAAAATCGTACGGTCGGCACGAAATTCTTTGTCGACAATCTTTTTATGGATACCATCGTTGAAGATCACGCAGTTTACGAGCACTTCCGTAACGGAAGCCCCTTTATGGCGGGCTGAAGCAACGAGCACTTCTGTCGTATTCTTCAGATCCACATCGATCGCACGTGCAAAGAAGTTACCGCGGGCGCCCAATGCCAGTTCTGCCGGCACAAACGGGTCTTCCACCGTTCCATAAGGAGAACTCTTGGATACAAAACCACGGTCGGAAGTCGGTGAATATTGTCCTTTCGTCAGACCATAGATCTTATTGTTAAACAAAACGATGTTCAAATCGATGTTACGGCGTACGGCATGGATAAAATGGTTACCACCGATAGCCAGACAGTCTCCATCACCGGTAATCAACCAGACGCTTAAGTCCGGGCGAGCCGTCTTCACGCCGGTAGCAATAGCAGCGCCACGTCCGTGAATGGTATGGAAGCCGTATGTATTCATATAATAAGGTAAACGGGAAGAACACCCGATACCCGAGATTACAGCCATATCATGAGGAGCCACTCCTACTTCGGCCATTGCTTTGTGCAAGCAGTTCAACACGGCATGGTCTCCGCAACCCGGACACCAGCGTACATATTGATCGCTCTTATAATCTTTCGGTTGAAATTTTACTTCTTCAGTTGCCATCTTTTAAGCCTCCAATATTTTCGTGAATTCCTCAACTAATCTCGCTACGACAAAAGGTTGTCCCTTTACGCGGTTAAAACGGTACGGATTGAATCCGGCCACCCGCCCACGCAGGTAGTTTGCAAACTGGCCGTTGTTCTGTTCGGCAACAACCACTTTCTTATATTTACCCAGCACTTCAGCTGTGTTCTTAGGCAACGGACTGATAAACTTGAAGTGAGCCAAAGCCACCTTCTTTCCCTGTTCCTGCATCGTTTCCATCGCTTCGTACAGGTGTCCGTATGTTCCACCCCATCCGACGATCAACAGGTCGGCATCTTCATCTCCGATCACTTCTACATCAGGAATATAATCGGCAATCTTATCAATCTTGGCTTGACGGGTGTTAACCATCTTCTGGTGGTTAACCGGGTCAGTCGAAATGGCGCTTGTTTCGTAGTCTTTCTCAAGACCGCCCAGACGGTGCGCAAAGCCTTCCGTTCCGGGGATAGCCCAATAGCGAACCAAACTATCCTTATCGCGGCGATAGGCTTTCCATACCTTTTCGCTTGCGTCGTAGTTGGAGACATAATTCGGCTTGATTTCCGGATATTCATCCAGGTTCGGCAACTTCCAGGCGGAAGAACCGTTTGCGATGAAAGCGTCTGTCAACAGGATAACCGGAGTCATATGTTCGACAGCCAGTTTACCGGCCCAATAAGCAGCATCGAAACAGTCTGTCGGCGTGGAGGCTGCAATTACGACAACCGGACTTTCACCGTTACGTCCGTAAAGCGCTTGCATCAAGTCGGTCTGTTCGCTCTTGGTCGGCATACCCGTAGAAGGGCCGCCACGCTGTACGTCGATGATAACCAGCGGCAATTCGGCAATAACAGCCAGACCGATCGCTTCACTCTTCAGCGCCAGACCGGGACCGGATGTTGATGTGGCAGCCAGACAACCTGCAAAGCTGGCACCGATGGAAGTACAGATACCTGCAATTTCATCTTCTGCCTGTACAGTAACGACACCTAAATCTTTGCGTTTCGACAATTCATGCAGGATATCGGTTGCCGGTGTAATCGGGTAACTTCCCAGGAACAGCTGCAAGCCAGCCTTTTCGGCTGCTGCAATCAGACCGTAAGAAGTAGCCTTGTTTCCGTTTACATCGGTATAGAAACCCGGTTCGGCTTTCTTACTTTCGATACGATAGGTCGAAACCGAAGCGTGGATATTATGTCCGTAGTTGTAACCGTCCGTCAGCGCCTTGATGTTAGCCTGAGCAATTGCCGGTTTCTTGGCAAACTTATTCTGAAGCATATGCATGGCTTCTTCCAGCGGACGTTCGAACAGCCAACAAACCAATCCCAATGCGAACATATTCTTGCAACGGAGCGCAGACTTATTGTCCAGACCAAATTCAGCCAGACCGTCTTTCACCATTGTCGAGATAGGAGCTGCCACAACCTGAACGCCTCCGAGTCCCAGTTCCTTGAACGGATCGTCTGTCGTAAACAGCGCTTTATCCAGGTCACTCTTCTGGAACGAATCGGTATCGATAATGACGATAGCATTGGGCTTCAAGTTCTTTACATTTACTTTCAGCGCAGCGGGATTCATTGCCACCAATACATCCGCCTTATCACCAGGAGTAAAAATCTTACGGGATCCCAGATGAACCTGGAAACCTGATACGCCACTTAGTGTTCCCTGGGGAGCACGTACTTCTGCCGGATAATCGGGGAATGTAGATATTTCATTCCCAAAAATAGCCGACAGATTCGAAAAGATTGTTCCGGTTAACTGCATTCCGTCCCCGGAGTCCCCGGAGAAACGGATGACAACCTTTTCCAGAGTTGTTACTTTTGTCTGTTCTGCCATAATATAATTTATTAGCTTAATCGCCTGTTTATATTTAAGATTCCCGCAAAGTAAAGCATAAACTTCGCGAGTTCAAAACTTTTAAGGGTTAAAACGCAGACAGGTATAGATCGATGTTATTAGAAGATAGACCGAATCTATTGGAAACGTAGTTGTTAACGGGTTTCCCGCAATACATATACACGCCGCTTTTGAACCCGGGATCACTCTTGACCATTCCCTGCACGGCACCGGCGTCGCCCAACTGAAAAAGCATCGGAACAAAGATATTGCTCAATGCCATTGATGTGGTACGCGCCACATAGTTGCTGATATTCTGCTTGCAATAATGCAACACACCATACTGCTCGAAAATTGCCGGATCGGAAGGGCAAAGACAGCAGGTCGTCTCGAAGCAACCGCCTTGGTTGATCCTGAGATCGATGACCAGCGCACCGCGCTTCATAGTCCGGATCATATCTTCGGCAATTATATAGCGGTGGCGGGAATTTATATAACGCATTGCCCCGATTACCACATCTGCGCTGCGAAAAGCGTTCTGCAAAACATTCGGGTGGAAGGTGGAAGTAAACAATCCCTGCCCCAAAACCTGCTGGATCGTCCGAAGCTTGTTGATATCGTCATCGAAGACTTTCACGGAAGCTCCCAACGCCATAGCAGCACGGGCGGCAACGGTCCCGGCATTGCCGGCCCCGATAATCACAACTTCCGTCGGAGAAACGCCCGGTATGCCTCCCAGCAAAATACCCTTTCCTCCCTGCGTATTGCTCAACAGTTCGGATGCAATGGAAATGGAGGCCGTCCCTTCAATCTCTGAGATCACATTCAACACCGGACAGCACTGCGTTTCGTCCGCCAGCAGCTCGTAAGCAATCGCCGTGATCCGTTTCGCCATCATGAGCTCGAAGGCTTCCTGTGAAAAGACGTTGAACTGGACAGTGGAGAACAACGTAGCTCGCTGTTTCATCATCGCCACCTCAGCGGCAAGCGGCGGCAATATCTTCAGGATAACATCCGCCTGATAGACTTCGGCCGGCGTCGCCACAATTTCAGCACCCGCTTCCGAGTAATGATTATCAGAATAGTTGATTCCTAACCCGGCCCCGGTTTCGACCAGGACATGATGCCCGCGGTCAGTCAGCATATCGACAGCTTCCGGAGTCAAAGCCAGACGCCGTTCGTCTTCTACCCGCTCACAGGGAATACCTATCAGCAAGCGATTGTTTACCTTACTGAGTTCTTTCAATAATTCCTGGGGAATATAAACTCCCTGTCCTTGTTTGCCTACTGTCATATCAGTTGAAAGTTGAAAATAGCGTTGCCAATGCTTGTGATATATTCTGCACATCCTGATCAGTCATCATCTCTTCCGCATTGAAGACGATAGATGCCTTCGAATAGAAAGGTTCCCTTTTCTCTAAACTTTCGGCGATAAAGGCTCTCAACTCATCGCCCGAACGCCCTTTCAACACCGGACGCGTCGTTTTGCAGAGTTCCAGGCGTTTTGCCAGCTCATCGACCGAGACCTTGAGATAAACGGTTTGTCCGGCTTCATTCATAAACTCCATATTATCGAAAAAGCAGGGTGCACCGCCTCCGGTAGACACCAGGACGTCTTCAAACATAGCCACTTCGCGGAGCATCCTCCGTTCGACATCCCGGAACGCCTCTTCCCCTCTTTCAGCAAAAAGCTGACCGACGGTTTTATGATAACGGCCTTCTATATAATGGTCCAGATCAATAAACGAGAGCCCCAACTGCCTTGACAACACCTTTCCCACAGTAGTTTTTCCGGCTCCCATATATCCAATCAGAAATATACGCTTCATATCTAAACGATTGTTTCCTGCAAATGTATACTTTTTCCGCTAAGAACGCCCGTTTTATGCCGGATAAATTTTTATCTTTGACCCCATGCATTCCCGGTTTCCCCAGCAGGGAATCCAAACTTCTCCCGGAGAACGGAGAAGTTTGATGCGGATCTTTTAAACAGGAAGTAATGGCAAAAAATAAATATTATGTAGTATGGAAAGGGCTGAATCCCGGCGTCTATGACAACTGGGCCGAATGCAAAGCGCAGGTGGAAGGCCAGGACGGAGCCAAATATAAGTCGTTCGAGACCGAGGAAGAGGCGACAAAGGCTTTTAATGGAGGATATGAACATTATCTGAAAGCAGCATCCTCCGCCAAAGCGGCAGCCGGTCTTACTCCGAAAGCGCCCGTTGGAAAGCCGGTCTGGGAAAGCCTTTGTGTCGATGCAGCTTGTAGCGGCAATCCGGGCGACATGGAATACCGGGGCGTTTATCCACCGACCATGCAAGAGGTCTTCCGCATCGGGCCGCTGAAGAAAGGGACAAACAACATCGGAGAGTTCCTGGCACTCGTGCACGGCCTCGCCCTGTTGAAGCAAATGGGCAGCAACCTGCCGATCTATTCGGATAGCCGGAACGCCATCGGCTGGGTGAAAAAGAAAAAATGCAAGACGCTATTGGAACGCGTACCGGAGAACGAACCGATCTTCGACCTGATCCAGCGGGCGGAGAAATGGCTCAACACAAACACTTACACAACTACCATCCTCAAATGGGAAACCTCAGAATGGGGCGAGATTCCGGCGGATTTCGGGAGGAAATAAAATCATAGCCTGTCATCCACCCAAGCCGGATTCAGGCAGCCTTTCACATCATAGACGACGCTGTGCTCCTTTGCCAGAGCCGGGACATCCAAAGAAAGGAAATCCGTATGGGCAACGGCCAGCACGACTACGTCGAACTTCTTATCAGGCAGGGAAGAGAGAACTTCCAACCCGTATTCGCGCCGCACATCTTCCTGCCGTGCCCAGGGATCATAAATCGTGACCTTTATGCCGTAATCCTGCAGGTAGCGGACGACATCACCGACCTTGGAGTTGCGAACATCCGGACAGTTTTCCTTGAAAGTAAAGCCCAACACCAACGCTTCCGCATTCCGCACCGGGACATCTTTCTTAATCATACATTTCACGACACGCCCGGCGATATATTCGCCCATCGTATCATTGATGCGGCGTCCGTACAAGATCAGTCCCGGATGAAAACCGTAGTCCTGTGCCTTGCGAATCAGGTAATAAGGATCGACACCGATGCAATGACCGCCAACCAGTCCAGGTTTGAAATGCAGGAAGTTCCATTTTGTTCCGGCCGCAGCCAACACCTCATTCGTGTCGATGCCGATCAGATGGAATATCTTGGACAACTCGTTCATAAAAGCGATATTGATATCGCGCTGGGAGTTCTCGATCACCTTGGCGGCTTCAGCCACTTTTATACTGGAGACAGGGAAAGTTCCGGCCGTAATCACCGAGCGATACAACGCATCCACTTTGGCTGCCGCTTCGGGCGTGGAACCGGAGGTGACTTTCATAATCTTCTCTACGGTATGTTCCTTATCGCCGGGATTGATACGCTCCGGAGAATATCCGGCAAAGAAATCACGGTTGAAAACGAGTCCTGATGTCTTTTCCAGAATCGGGACACATTCCTCTTCCGTTATGCCGGGACAAACGGTCGATTCATAGATTACAATATCGCCTTTCCCCAACACTTTCCCGACGGTCTCGCTGGCCGAATACAAAGGTGTCAAGTCGGGACTGTGATGAAGATCCACAGGCGTGGGAACCGCTACAATATAATAGTTGCACGAGCGAAGCTCTTCCACATCGGAAGTGCAGAACAAACCGTTCTCCCCTTCGCCCGGAAGATGCGGAAGCAATACGGACTGCAACAACTCGCCGGATACTTCCTGCGTCGCATCCTGTCCGGCCATCAAGGCAGCCACCCGCTCCCGCTTCACATCAAATCCGACAACCGGATAAAGCGTAGCAAACAACCGCGCCAGCGGCAACCCCACATATCCTAAGCCGATAACGGCAACTCTTATCTTTCCCATCGTATTCTCTTTGTTTTTATTCACTATAGTGTTTCCGTATCCTTCCAATTAGTCCGGGATTGGCAGAACTGAATTTGCGGGCAAAAAGCTTATCCGAACGAAACAGTTCTTCGCAATCCGTATCTTTCCACACGTAAGGACGTCCCCGCTTCCAGTCTATTTCCCGCATACAGCTTGTTTCCGCATCCTCCAATGAATAAACATTGGAACGAAAAGGTGAATTCCACAGAATCGTTTGCAGAAATATCTCATCCGGACAAAGTGTGTACCGGAAACGTTTCAAGACAAAATTCCTTCTCTCGATAAGGTATTCGACAAAGGCCTGCGTGACACTCACCCAGTTTGGCCCTTTTTTGAATTCCAATTCATGATACCTGCGATACCAGGAAATCTTCTGCAAACTTAATACGATATTCCGACTGAAAGAGGAGGCCGAATGCAAAAAAGTATTTCCTCCTTTAACACGCTCCGTAAACAGGTAATATCGCGATATTTTGCGGTCCAGATCCCGCCGATGTGCCTCATCCTGCCAGAAACCGACAAACTCTTTTCCTCCATTCTCCTGAAAGAAGGCATGAATATAATCCTGTCTCTGTATCGGCAAATCAACGCCCGATAAAAGATGATAATAAGCATACGGTCCATTCAAGAAAGCTGCCTGAAATAACAGATATTCCACTTTCACCTGACTGATATCTCCCCAAAAGACCTTCACCGGGTTCTGCAGAATGTAGAACCCGGCTTTCTTCATCTTGAAGAAGCTTATCCGGCTAAATAAATCATGCGCACGTTTATCCACATGCAGATAAACATCGTTTCGCTCATCATCCAACATGGATAGCAGAGTTTCCAGCACGGGTAACTCACCATGTGCAATAATCAAATAAGCGTGTTTCATTTTGTCAGTCTTTATTCAGGCGTGCAAAGAATTCCGGTATAGTCGAATCCTCCCGGATAAATCCGTCCCGTTTCAGTTGGTCAAACGAAGCGATTCCCACCACTCTATCATACTCGGCTTCCAACAAACCATCCTTATACAATTGGTAGAAATAACGCCAATGACGTCCGCCATGCTTCTTGGGATTTTGCTCCAGTTGCTTTCCTCCGTTGATCATCTTCTCTAAAAACGGTTGTTTTCCCCGAATATTATAATGATAAATACGGATTTCACTTGCTGCAGTCCGTTTCGGAAACATGGTCACTTTATGATTGCCCATCGAGATTTGAATATATCCTGTTGTGCGATGGATTACTTTTTGATTCTGCCGGGTAAAAAGAGAATAACGGGAAAGATTATAAAGTTCAGGATCAGCAACGACTTCCACCGTCCGATTCCATTGCCAAAACGGTTTATCCTCTTCCGGATAAACACATTTCATCTCACAAGTCAGGACATTTGCAGCAGTGGAAATAAGTTCCGTCTTTAAGTTCCCGGACGGGGCATACCACAACTCATCAGCATCCGCATTAATGATCCAGTCAGCCTGATAAACAGATTTTGCTTTCCAGATCATGCGATCGACCCATTTCTTTTGTTCATAGTTCGTCGCCTTCTCTTCGATAACCTCGAGGATCCAGCCTTTTTCTTTATATTTACGGATAATTTCCGGTGTCCGATCCGATGAGTTATTATCAGTAATAATGAAACCGTCCACTCCCATTGCTTTGTGAAACAACAGATTCTCTTCCAGCATGTCTTCTTCATTCTTGACCAGCAAAGTCATTATCAACCGCGGAGCCGGACACGGCCTGAAAGCTTTATAGCTCTCCATGATGGCCTGAAGGATTTTCTTATTTAAAAATAGGTAACTCATATTCAAATTTCACATTTAACGATAATAATATAACCTGGCATAAACACCAGATACTTATTGCGAGGGAGGATTATGGCTCAGTATTCGTTTTAAACATTCAGCACCATCAAAACCGCGTGCCTTTGCATATTCGTCGGCAAGCACGGCAAACATTTCATGCGTGCCGGGCAATCGCTCAAAATTCTTACATCCTTCTTCCATCCCGATCTCTCTGAAACGTATTCTGTTCAAATCAATAATTTCCACTTTCACGTCCTGTTCTGTTTCCTTAAACAGGATATTACCACGTGAGTAATCTTTATGCAAATAGCCATGTTCATGCATGGCTGCCGTAGCACGGGCTATCGCACGGAGAATCCGTTCCTGTCCGGTAAAATGGCTTTTCACCAAATCATAATATATGTGAGGGCATTCCGATTTCAGGCTAACGTAATAGCTGCGCGTAAACAGCAAACCTGTACGTTCGGTATAATAGCCCACCGGTTGAGGTGTTCCGATACCCGATTTCAACAACAGTTCTGCATACTCATACGAACGTTGCGCCTTGGAAGAACGGAAGAGGCCATAGACAATTTGATTAACCGGGTTCGGTTTGCAAAAAGACTTTATGACCAATTCTTTCCCTTTATAATCAATCTCACGCAACTCATTACGACCTTTATGAATGATCCGGCCTTCATTATTCTTAAAATAAACAGGAAGCGCCTTTATAAAAGAAGTAAAGTCTGCAAAGTCCTTATTCACAAAAACCACACGAGGGTGAAACAGGCGATAAGCCTTATTTATCAGCTTCGACCAGGTTCTCCTATATCGCAGAGGGCCGCCTAATTCCCGTTCAAAAAATTCCGGGTGACGCTTATTCAAGACGTCGATGACGTGCTTTTTCAATGAACGGTCCGTTACGCGTTTCGAACTGTTCCGGACCCGGTAATGCAGGGAGATTTCAGGAAGCTTCACGACTTTCCCACCGTCTTTCAGTATCGATATCCAAAACTCCCAGTCTTCGCGGGCAATGATTTCCTCGCAATAACCTTTCACCCGCTCCCAATCGGACTTCCGATACAGGGCGCACGTGTCCATAATATTCTTCCTGGCCAGCAGTTTCAAGGAAAAAGGAGGTAAAACCCACTCGCCCGAACGGTCACCGAAGAAGTCTGCACGCGGACAGACAACCTTGATCTCATCATCCTGCACGATTACCTCGACCGCTTTACGGATAAAAACCGGGGTAATCGTATTATCCGCATCGACCGGCAAGATCAACTCCCCTTCCGCCAACGCTATCGCATGGTTACGGGCGGCACAGGCGCCGGCATTCGGTTGCGTGTACGCTTTCACCCGTGCATCCTTCGATGCATACGCTTTTGCAATCTGCAGGGAGGAATCTTTCGAACCGTCATCCATGACAATCACTTCAAACGAAGGATAGTCGGAAGCTAAAACAGAATCGAGCGTCTCACTCAAATACTGTTCCATGTTGTACACGGGCACGATTACCGAAACCAAAGGTGAATGATTCATAAGCAAATCAGATTTTATCCAGGCCTTTCGTAAACTTCAGCCAGTAATATTTCAGGGGATTTGTATATTTAAGCTGTTTCCAGGGACGACTGCCATGCGGACGGTGCCACACGGTGAGCGTAGTAAACAGATAGTTCGTAAAACCCTTTTCCAGAGAACGGTGCGAAATCGTCACATCATGCCAGTTCTTTGATGGGTCCAGCAGATGGAAATCGAACGTTTTCAGGAAAGAGAGTGTAAGCAGCGAGCAGCAGAAACTCAGATGTTTCTTCTCCGGAAAAACCTGTCCTTCTTTGCCTTTGGCATATAAATAAGGATAGTTGATATTCTCCTGCTCGTCGACAGTAACGGCAGCGGCAATCCCGCAATCCGGACGATCCGACGCACCGTCAAACAAAGCCTGCAGGGTATGTTTCTTCACGATAACATCCGATTCCACGATCAGCAATCCGGCTTCCGCCGCAATCGCCTTTTCCTGTGCCGTCTGAAGGATTAACAGATAGTTGGGAGAAGGATGTTCGGTCAGACCCGACAGATTCACCAGTTCAAAGCCCAGTCTTTCCGAAGCTTCGCGCAGCCTTTCCGTGTTTTCTTCCGTACTGAAATCATTATATACAAAATAACGATAAGGCACGGTAAAATCGGATGCAAGTATCGATTCGATTGTCTGCAAAGTCAGCTCGATCGAATCTTTTACCGGAGTGATAATATGTAATTGTTTCATATGCAACTTTATTTGTACTATTCGGATAAACCGGCTGTAACCTGCTGTTTTTCGCTCAAAGCATCCAACACGCGGGAGACGATCGTTTCCGCCGGCAACTGTGTCAGACAAGCCCAGTCCCCCCGGGCACATTCTTTCTGCCCGAACTGCGAACAGGGGCGACAAGGCAAAGGCAGCCCGATCACATCATCCGGACGCTGGCGATAGCCGTAAAAGCCTGTATATGTATGCGTTGCTCCCCAGACAGACAGGACACGCGTCCCGACCAATGATGCAAAATGCATATTAGCCGAATCCATGCTCAACAGCAAGTCTAACTGACTTATTAACGCCAATTCGTTGTCGAGCGTATATTTCCCGACCACATTCTTCACATGCGGGTAACGATATTCCCATTCTTCCAGTATCGCTTCTTCGTATCCTTTCGCCCCGAACAGAAACAGCGTTATATCTTCCCGCCGGGAAAGAGCCGCCACGACCTGTTCCATTTCATCTATCGGATAAACCTTTCCCCGATAACGTGCAAAAGGTGCAATTCCCAGCCATTTACCTGTCTTGGCTCCGGCAATGGCTTCCATCTTGGACAAGTCTGCCGGACGCGATTCATAAAGGGAAGTAAACGACTCGGTATAAGCCAGTCCCGCAGCCCGGAAAACATCAGCATAGCGCTCGATAACAGTCGGTAGCGGTTCCATCTTCTTATTCTCCTTCCGCATAAGCGGCGGATATCTTTTCCGGATTTTATCCAGGACATAAACCGGCTTGCCTTTCACCCAAAAGAGTGTACGGATAATCATCGTGCGAATGACATCATTCAAATCCAATACGACATCATAATCGAATTTCACCAAGGCGGAAGTAAAACGCAAAAGACCGATGAGTGTTTTTTCGGCCCCTTTCGTACTGATGCCTATCACCTCTAAATTGGAAGGACGGTTCATAAAAACCGGCATCATAAACGCCTGAGTCAACACCGTAAACGAATCTTGTGGATTAGCTTTGGCTGCAGAATAGATGACCGGAAGTGTCATCGCCACATCGGCAATAGCAGCAAGTCGTATGACCAATATTTTTGCCATTATTTCTTATCGTACATTTTCATTTGTACCGCATGAATCTCTTTGTAAATACCAGTGTACAAAGATAGCAAGTTTTTTCATCCTTTCAGCATATAGCCTTTTTTTGTCAAAGAAACGATGCCGGTGGAGGGGTCGTTGCGGAGGGCTTTACGGAGATAAGTGATTTGGACATTCAAGGCGAGGGAATTGGCATAAGAGACATTCCCCCATACGGCTGAAAGGAGGATTTCGCGGTCGATCGCCACATTCGGGTTGCGGGCCAGAATACGGAGGATTTCCGCCTGGCGGGAAGTGATCAATGTCTTGCTGTTGCCGGTCCGTATCTCGTTCGTGGAGTAATCGAATACGGTATTGCCGAAATGGTAGGTTTCTTCTTCGACCTCCACTTCGGGGTTCGTTTCCAGACGTTCTTTGATACGCGCCAATAGCTCTTCCGGATAGAACGGTTTGGCGAGATAGTCATTCCCTTTCAGGCTAAAGCCCTTCAGACGGTCGCTCTTGTCCGAGCGGTCGGAAAGGAAGAAGATGAGGACATGGCGGTCGGCTTCGCGTATCTTTTCCGCCACTTCAAAACCGTTCAGTCCCGGCATATTGATATCCAGCAGGACCAGGTCGGGCTTAACGACCGGAAACTGCTCGAGCGCCATCGTCCCGTTGCCGGTATAGGTCACATCATATCCTTCTTTCTCCAGAAAACGCTTCAGAAGAAGGGAATATTTCAGGTCATCGTCCGCAAAAAGTATTTTCAAAGGTACTGCCATACTCATCTTATATTAGGTATTTCCACTGTTACTTCCGTTCCCTTCCCGACTTCACTGCGGAGCGATACATGCCCGTGATGCGCCTCGACAACCTGACGCACATAGCTTAGCCCCAGTCCTAATCCCGGAATCTGTTTATCCGGCAGACGGGCGGAACGGTAGAATTTATCAAATACTTTTCCCTGTTCATCCGGAGCAATGCCCACGCCATTATCGGCAACCGTCAACACGACCGACTGTTCATTTCGGATAACAACCACCCGGATATTCACTTCCGGACCGGAGTACTTAATCGCATTCTCGATCAGGTTACTGAGGATATTGGCGATATGTACCGGATCAGCCGTAACAGGCGGAAGTTCAGGAGGGAAAGCCGTGGAGAACGTAACCTGTTTTCCGGAAGGGATATGGATCAGGCGAATGACCTTTTCCACCAACTCCTGTAGATTGAACGCGACAGGATGCAATAGCGTCGCACTGCCGTCGGCACTCACCATATTCTTCAGTTTCCCTAAATAAGCCGAAAGATTATCCAACTCGAACATTGCATCCTGCACAGCCTCATCGCTCGCCGCCTCATCCATCCGCATCTGCTTGTCATTCAGAAAAGCGATACACATCTTGATAGTCTGTACCGGACGGCGCAACTCATGAATCATTGTGTGGACAAAACTTTCGCGCAATTCACCCAACTTCTTCTGTGCAAGGATCGTCTTGATCAGGAAACCCAGACAGCCCAATAATAAGACAATCAGGAAAAGACTTAAGATCAATTGCCCTGCCATCTTCTTCAATAGAGAATTGGCAGTGAGACCAACCTCGATCATCACCCCCCTTTTTTCTAACGGCGCATAGCGGTATTTGACACCTAAGCAAGGCGGGAACAGATGCCCCGGCAGGATTTCCCAAGATGCGAACCGGCTTAACGTATCTCCCTCCGGCAAGAATGATACCCGGAAATCATACAGCGGCAAACGTTCCCGGAGCAGACTGTCGAGCCGTTCCGTCCGAAAAGGTATATGGTGATTGACCACACTACGCTCCACGCCATGAATAATACTGTCCTCTGGAAGATATGGGTCAAAAGAGATACGAAGCTTTGTTATATTCACCTGGTCTTCGTTTGCTGTATCGGGCATCCCCTTCCTGTCGAAGTTCAAGCTAAGCTGTGTCAAGACATTCCGGGAGACAGAATCCTGCTTTGATCGAGTCTGTGAGTTCCGGCCGAGAACAAATGAAGTATCATCCCCTAACGCCACCTTCTTACGCCCGGCAAATTCTTCATCTCCGACACGCAATACATCGGCAGCCACCTCGTCCGCATACCGTTCAGCCTCATAGTAATATTGGTTATACAGCCAATATCCCTGTACGCCGATTGCCACCAATGCCGAAAGCAAGGATAATATATAAATCAGTTTGATCCGCTTTTCCATCTGCCCGTCTTATTTCTTTCCGGCAAAGATAGAAAGGCTGCCCGATAAGTCCCGTATGGAGACGGTTCTTTTTCGGGCAGCGTAATATTTTAGTAATAAATCAGGAAAAGAAATTTTGTTGCACATAATAGAAAAATCTCCCTACAACATAGCCTAAACGATAGATCATTGCCAAAGAGACTAAGCATAACAGTATATTTATGCCATTCCGGTATCTCTTGTCCTCGTAATAACGCACAATCAGTTGGTGTAATTTTGATTCCATAATATATATGTATTAATAAGTTTCTTTGATTATAGTAGCATTAAACGACCGTTTTCCATCAACAATCTTATCCTCGTCTTTAAAAGACCGAAGTTTTAGGAAATACCAAAAGTCATTGCTGCTACAAATAAGGCAATAACCGCCGAAATAGTAGACTAAGGGGTTTCCCATACAAAATCCGTGTAACATAGGCAGTAACCCCATCACAAGGAAAGGCAATAATAACGCCACGCGATAATACTTCAATGCCATTGGCTTAACCAGTAGAAATCGCCACGCCCCCTGATCCATCTTCCATTGTAAAGCATGACGGTCTCGGCCGGAAAAATAATACAGCACGGCATACTGAATCAAAATATATCCTGCAAAACCAAACAATATACAGACAATCCCTATATACTTGATTGCATACCCCAACTGATGGCCAGAATCAAAAGCAGAACCTTTCCCCCAGATATAATTAAATAACCAGCCACCTATTATGACGACCATTAGTATTAATACCACGCCTCTTCCATTTATCCAGCCAGCTTTCATTTTCACCTCCATCCCCTCCGGATGTATATATTCTTCTAATATTTTATCTTTCGTGTCCATATCGTTGTTACATTTTATCTGAATTAATACGTACTTTTAAGAATCATACAGGAATAAGGCTTCTTTCCATCTACTATTTTGTCTTCTGCCCTAAAAGAGCGGAGTTTCCAGCAATAGTAACAATCTCCAAAACCAATACCAGTAGAAAGAATTCCAAAAACATAAATAAACAGGTTTCCTGAGCAGAACCCATGTACCATAGGGAAAATACCCAATATAAAGAACGGAGCCAGCAACACCAGGCGATAGTATCTCAAAGCGAGAGGTTTCACTAATAAGAGACCGAAACATTTCCAATCTTTATTCCAACATATAGCCCGACGGTCTTTTCCGGAAAACCAATAAAGCAATGCATATTGCATTAAGTGATAAGCCAGCATAAAAAGAAAAAGAATCGATATGCCTTTCAAACTGAAAACAAACATCCTCAACATTTTTCCTACTTCACGCCCTGCCTGATACTCGGGAACTCCTCCCCATACAGAGTTAAATAATAGCCCTCCCGCCATAGCTAAGAAAAGAAATAAATAGCTACATATCGTAATTATTCGGCTAACATTCACTTCCACTACCACTCCTTCCGGGTGAATATACTCTCCCATTCTTTTATCTTGTGCTTCCATATCGCTGTTACATTTTATCCGAATTAATATATGTGCCTTTAAAAACTATTGCGGAATAAGGTTCTTCACCATCAACGATCATATCTTCTCCGCTAAAATGGCGGAGTTTCCACAAATAGATAAAATCACCCATCGCACCCGCATAAAATAGAACCAGTCCTACAGCATAGCACGTTGGATTTCCGGTACACAATCCATGTATGGATGGCAATACTCCCAAGACTGTAGCCGGCAGCACCAACATCACACGATAGTATTTTAATAGCATAGGCTTTTTCAAAAGAAGTCCTGTTATTCCCCAGCCTATACGAAAACGAAGAGCCCGAATATCTCTTCCAGTAAAAAAATATAGTAGAAGAAACTGAAAAGAGATATAAGTTGCACACATAAGGAAAAGTCCGCCAACACCTCCAGTCGAATATTTCGATTCGCCCCATATATAGTCGAATAACATCAAACTCATGATAAGAAGCACAAAACAAAAAACTATCCATAGCCTTCTCTTACCCATAGGAGCCTTAACTTCCACTCCTCCCGAAGGTATATATTCTTCCATCCTTTTATCTTTCGTTTCCATATCGTATTTGTTTTTTGATTTCTACACTGCAAAGATACAGGAGAGGAAAGAGATAGAAAGTTATCTCAACGTTATCTTTACGTTAAGATGGAAAGCAAAGGGTGCCGGGAATGGTGAAATACCTATATTTACCGGCGTAATCAAGAAGTTATGACGAAATCATTCTACATTATATTAACGGCAATTGCTGTCTTTGTCGTCCTTTTCCTGATGGGGCAATGGATAGGCAGGAGCTATTCATTGACAAAAGGGCTGTTGGCACGACAAGTGTACGAGGCCTTCTGCCACACGACGGAACAGTACGATGCGGATAGGACAAAAGAATTTCCGGCCCTGTTCAGGGAAGAACTCAACAAGAGAGAACTGGACAAACTTGTGTTCCGCATGGATACCGTCTCCCTCAGCGATCCAGAAACCGTTTTAAGGAAAGATATCCGGTATTTCTCCGATTACGAACAATTGTTCAACGAACGGCATACATTTGTCTATCCGATCAACGACACGCAAGGTGTACAAGCCCATATCATCAATCCGCGCGCAGGCTCCATCGGCCGGCTGCTGTATTACTTTTTCGGTACAGCCATCGCACTGATAATACTGCTGATCGGTATCCAGAAACAAATCAACATCATCAAACGGCAAGATGAAGTAGCCCGGATGCGTGAAGACTTCTCCTATGCCATGATCCACGATATGAAAACACCGCTCAGCTCTATCCTGATGGGAGCCCGCATCCTCCGGAGCGGGAAGTTGGACGACAAGCCGGAGAAGAAAGAGAAGTTCTTCGATATCCTGGAAAAAGAGACGGAACACCTGTTAGCGCTAACCAACAAGGTTCTGACCATTTCCAAGCTGGAACACGGGCAGCTCTTGCTGGAGAAAAGTTGGATTCCCATCCGCCCGATGATAGAGGAACTGACACAGATGTTTGCCGCCAAGGCAAGCAAACCCGTTACCTTCAACCTGAATATTGAAGCAGAAGAGATATTTGCAGACGAAGAATACCTGAAAGAGGCGGTCAGCAACCTGATAGACAACGCCATCAAGTACTCGAAAGAGACAATCGAAATACAAATCAGCTCCTGCACCTACAATAAATTTATACAGATCAAGGTAAAAGACAACGGAATCGGTATCTCCCTCTCCGCACAAAATCATATCTTTGACAAGTTCGAACGCGCTTCCGCCAGTCGTCGCAGTGCGGCAAACAACGTCACCGGGTTCGGCTTGGGGTTGAACTACGTGATGAACGTCACCCGCTCGCATGGCGGCTACGTCAGCGTCGAGAGCCAGGAAGGGAAATACAGCGAATTTACGATCTCATTACCTTTACCCACAGAACACGAAATAACAGTATGATTAAGTTACTATTGGTAGAAGACGATGCGAACCTGAGTTATATTATTCAGAGCGCCTTGGAAGATATGATCGGTGATTATGAAGTATCGATCACCCACAACGGAAAAGAAGGGCTGGAAGCTTACCACCGGGACAAGCCGGATGTGATTGTTGCCGACATCGAAATGCCGGTCATGGACGGCTACGAGATGGTACGCCGCATCCGGGAAACGGACCAGGAGATTCCGATCCTTTTTTCCTCCGCCCGTGTCTCACCCAAAGATGTGGTGAAAGGTTACGAGTTAGGGGTCAACAATTACGTAAAGAAGCCTTTTCTCCCCGAAGAGCTGGATGCCCACGTCCACGCCCTGCTCCGCATGAAGCAAGGGACGGCGGAGAAAAGCGCCGCACAGCAAACCTTTACAGTCGGCAATTATACCTTGAATCCTATCCAGGCTACACTGCTCCACACCTCCGGCAGCACCCAACTGCTCACCCCACGTGAAACCGGCATCCTGGAACTCCTGTTCCGCAAGCCGGGCGAAGTGGTCCGCCGCGAAGTCATCTTAGACAAGTTCTGGAACACAGAAGACGATTATTTCGCCTCCCGCAGCCTCGATGTATTCGTAACCAAACTACGCAAGCTGTTGTCAAAAGACGAAACAATCTGCATCAAGACGGTAAAAGGGATCGGGCTGATGATTATAACCGAAAACAAACAGGGGCAGGTTTGAAGCCTGCCCCATATATGAGAAACAATGTAATCCTTTTGTTATTCTACATTATATCCTGAAACAACCACCTTCGGCGCATTGCCGCGCGTGTCCTCGTCCTTCCAGTGGATGCGGACTTCTTTCTTTTCGCCCGGGAGCAAAGAGAAGTAGTTGTCCGAATAGAACATCGGGAGGAACTGCTGTCCGTCCTGCTCACCCACCACGTTGAGGCGGATCATCAAGGCCGGGGTAGAAGTCGTATTCTCGATAACGGCTGTCGCGTTCCAGGTCCCGTCGGGAGCTTTATCCGTTGTGATGTCGGATTGCAAAGCGACTTTCGGCAACTTGGCCAGATCCTGATAGTTGTTCTCTTCAAGGCTGCGGTGGTAGAAGTTATCGGAAATAACTTTGCCGTTCTCGGTCAGCGTCATCTTGATGAAATGAACCTTCGAGATGTCGGCCGGGAATTCCAGTTTGATACATTTATCGGTTGTGTCTTCGTTGCTGTCGAGTGTCGTTTCTTTTTCCCAGACTACGGATGCATCCATATTCAGAATCTGGACTTTTGCCGTCAGGCCTTTATGCACACCGGCATTGTAGTTGACAACTTCCACCTCGTCGGTTACCGGATTCCACTGGATATGCAACGGTTCGGAAGCCTTCTTGATAGCAAAGTAGGCAGCTGTCGGCTCGAAATAGTAGTCGTAGGTCTGCCATACCATAGAAGGCCAGCAAGGATGACTCATCCACATCAGCAAGCCTTTACGGTTCTGGCTTCTGGATTCGAACATACTGCGATGGCCGTCGTAGTTCACCCACTGCGCCAGTTCAGCAAACTCTTTTGCATTCTGCGGTTCGCCATATCCCATTGCGATAATCGAGTTGAAGGTTGTACAACCCTGCGCTCCTTCGCGTGTATAATCGTGCATACCCCACTGGTCACCCTGCGGCCAGATTCCTTCCGGTGAGAAGGTACGGAGCATACTTTCGTAAGTCATCACGTTCGGCATACCGCGTTCGCTGTGAAACTTATCGTTACCGGTCTTCAACGTAAAGTATTCTTTTGCCGGGAGCATACGGTACGGGCCGTGGCCACTCACTACATCGTCTGCCGAGCTCGGGATATAATGGATGTCGGGATGTTCAGCCTTGATGATACGGCGGAGCGCCTTTTCGATCTGCTCCGGCGGGAAACCTTCGTTACGACCGCAATACAGTCCGATAGAAGCATGGCTGCGGATGCGTTTCACGTAGTCTTCCGCGTTGGCGATAAACAATTCCGGGTAATAAGGATCAGGTCCGTCAGCCGGGTTTGCCAGCCAGAAGTCCTGCCAGATCATAATACCATGGCGGTCGCAGGCTTCATACAGCTCCTTGTCGCCGATCATACCGACCCAGTTACGCATCATCGTGAAGTTCATATCCGCATGATAAGCCACCGCAATGTCATATTCACGGCCACGGTAGTTCAGGTTCGATTCGCCGAATCCCCAGTTACCGCCACGACCGATAAAGCGGCGTCCATTGATAAAGAGGGTCAGGATATGATTGTCTTCGTTGAACGTCATCTGGCGGATACCGACTTTGAAGTCTTTAGCATCCGAAACCTTATCGTCGATCTTGAACGTAAAGTTCGCATCATAGAGGTTCGGCGCTCCGTAACCGTTCGGCCACCACAGGCGCGGGTTCTCGACCTTCAACTGCGGGAACTCCTTGGCGTCGAAAACCACCGTCTTTTCTTCTCCGGCCGCCAGTTCTACCGGCTGCTGGAACGTGATCTCTCCGACCTTGCCTTCCAACGTACCTTTAACGGCATTGGCATCGTGGTTCTTCACGATCACTTCAGCCGTCAATGTAGCTGATGTCGTGTCGGGCAACGGCAAGACAGACTGTACGAGCGGATCGGCAACCGTCACCTTACCCGTAGTCGTCAAGCTGACATCGTTCCAGATACCGATGTTACGTCCGCGAACCGTCGGGATCCAGTCCCAACCGATTGTCGCATGGAATGTCGGGTTATCAGCACCTAAGATACCGCCGTTGAAGTCCGTACTCTGTTTATTCTTTTCCTTGATTGCTCCGATATGCGTATTCTTAATGATCTCGACGGCCACCACGTTCTTTCCCGGAACGACGGCATCCGTCACGTCGAACTTACCGCGCATAAAGGCGCCTTCGATGCGTCCGATCTTCTTACCGTTCACATATACATTTGCTTTCCAGTTGATACCGTCGAAGTTCAGGAACAGGCGGTCTTGCTTGAATCCTTCGGGCACTTCAAACTCATCCCTGTACCAGAAGTCGGACCAGAAGAATGATTCGGAAACATGCAACTGGTTATCCGCATAGTTCGGATCGCCGATCGCCCCGATATTCTTGTAACTGCTCAGGACAGTTCCCGGAACAGTCGCCACAATCCAGTTCGCAGGCTGGAAGGCGGGAGTCGATATTTCTTCGCCGGAAGCGCTCACTTCCGATGCGCGCTGAAGCTTCCAGTTGCCGCCGGAGAGGTTGATCTCGCCTTTCGACGCGGCAGGAGTCGCAACAGGCTGTGCCACCAGTCCACCTTTACCCATCACTTCCACTTCACTCAGGATATAACGGCTGTCATTAGCCGGCTGCTGCATGAGGACACGCACGTAGCGGGCTTTCTGCTTGCCGCCGAGGGCGATTTCATCGTTCAGCCCGTCGCCACCCGGCAACTCGGCAACATCTTTCCATTGCTTGGCATCATCCGACACCTGTATCTTTCCTTTAACGGCTTTATTGATCCAGTGCAGGATTACCTTGTCGAACTCGGACGTGCTTCCGAGATCCACATACAGCCATTCTTCTCCCGCAGTGGCGCTCATCCAGGCGCTGTTGAAGAACTGGGACGGTTTCATTTCCACCAATTCCCCTTTATCGTAGAAGTTAGCCTCCGTAAACACCCAGTCGTGCGCACCTGCCATCTTCAGGCGGACGCGATAGTTCGAGTAGTTTGCTTCGGTATCGAATGTAATCGTTTCATTTAGCTTGCGGACCGGCATTGTTGTTTCTCCGGTCTGCTTGTTCGGATCGGTCACCTTCACTCGTCCGGACTGTCCCTGACCAGGCAAGCCGCTTCCGCTCAGTTTGCCAATCTCCGTCCAGCTCTCTCCGTCGTTGGAGCCTTCGCAGACGATTTCATAGCCGCCTTTCGACACGGCATCGTCATAAACGACTGTTCCCACGAGCGACAGCTTGTCGACCGCCTTGCTATAGTTGGCCAGCGTAAAACGGAAATAGGTATCCGCCCCGGGAAAGGTGTTACGGGAATACGGACCTTCGTCGATCATCCATTCGCGTTCACGCCGCGGCACGTCGCCGTCCGGAGTCGAGAGGTTCAGATACTGCGGCTGTTTGTCCGTCACGATCCCGTCTGTCGCCAACTGTGCCACCAGGTTATAGTCGTGGCTGGAAGAGGAATAGGCCGACCGCAGGAGAGCAATGTTCCTGTAAGTCGAATAATCCGGAGCTAAGGAAGGAGAGAAATCTTCCTTCGGATCGCCGGGATACTGCCCGATGCCACGCGTGTAATAGTCCGACCGCTCGAACGATTCGGCCGTCGTGCCTGCTCCCCCACATCCCCAGAGGATCAACGACGCCACCGCCGCCCCGCAAAGGGTGAGAACACGGACACTCTTTTTCTGTTCATTAAAAGTCTTCATATATGAATGTTTGTTTGATTTCATACTACCCAAACGCCTAACTCCTTCCTGCGAAGAAGTTTGCACAAACTTACGGAAAAACGGTGGAATAGACGAATAAAAATTGTTTTCCATTCATAATTCGTAATCCTCTCCTCTAATTCCAAGTTCTCCTCTGCTCATTGCATTAGCAATATCTATCTTCAATTCTTCATCATAATCTTGTCCATCCATGAAACAATTCACAATGCGCAACAATAATTCTTGGTCTATATTGGAAGCGGCAACATGATAAACAATAGATTCTAATTGACGCATGAAAACACACGCCTGCCAATAATAGGCATTTTTATGTAAGAAATAAGCCCCCAGGGTAAGGGCAATACGCTTGTTCCCATCGTTGAAATAATGACCGGAACAAAACTTAAAAACAATGTATGACAACTTATCTACAAACAATGGATAATACACATCATTTTGCACGAAATCAAGGGTGGCAAGGATACCGCCTTCATCGCGCACGCCTTCAAATCCACCATCACTGGCATCTATCATACGATGATAAATATCCAACGTTTCGTCATAGTTGATATATTTTATTTTATCATTCATTCTCAGCTTGCTTTAAGCGTTTAAGCACATCCTTATTTTCCTCCAAGATGTGATCAAAATCAATAGATTGGTCGCCTATAAAACGCTCGAACTCTTCGGGCGTTACAGCTTTCAGATAATTGGCAATATTTCCATGATAAGCATCACGGAAGCTGTAATCCCTTGAAGCCATCTTTGTTCGGGCATCATTTAAATACGGTTTCTGCATAGGATGCTCAGCAAGCTCATCGACAATATCCTCGACTTCTTTCATTGTCAACTTAACACTATGTTTTGCTTTATAACGTTCTTGAATTACTGCGCCTACTCCATTTTCAAAAGAAGATATTACAAGCAGTACTTCCGCATAAAGCGTATGCCGCACATTATCTTTGGTATCTAAGTTGAGTACTTCACGGTATTCTTTAGCGTTCTCCTTGAATACCGCTTTGTAGATGAAGTCCGTAACTTGTGCATACTTATAGGTTTGATGCCCGTTTACGCATTGATTGACTGCAGAAGTAAGGTTTCTACGATAGTTTTCTTCAGTGATCGCAGCGGGTATGTAATACACGTCCCTACGATTGATGAATTTTGTTCCTCCACCTGTTTTCTTATTGATGGTAGCTATTACCAAATCCAAAATCATACTACGTACAGCCTTTGCTTTTTCGCTTTCTGTCAGCAGCATGCCGATGTTTAAAAATGCTCGGAAATTGAATAAACCGAGTTGAGTGGTTTTGCTCGCCTCATTTATAAGGTGAGCAAACTGCAACTTAAACTCTTTCAACGATTTACCCTTACATAAAACATATCCATTATGTTTTAATTCGTCACTATTCAGCGAAAGGTAACGGTCTATGGTAGACATATCTACTTCATAGAAATCGGCAACCATTTTTTTTGTAAATCGATACTCTCCATCAAATAACATTCCCGTTATATCAAGATGTTTTTGTATCTCATCAACTGCAAAACGATTGTTCAGCACATTCTGACGCTCAATGTCGGAGACTGTCAAATCTTTCATAATTTATCCATTATAATTGATACTCGATGTGTACCAAATCTCAACAAACAACTCTATCGGAGGAAAAATTACATCCTCGTCTTTGGGTAACTTACACCGAAAATTACAAAGATAATAAAGAGGGCTGACATCCAGAAAGTTTTCGGTCGAAATATACTTTCCCTCTTTAATTTTGATGTTTTTTGCACAGAACCATGTTATCTCGAATACAACACTGTTTATCAACCTTTTTATATGCTACTCATCTGAAAGCAGGCCTATAATAATCCCGCCGTAATATTTCAGTAATAACTTTACTCGTCCCGGACCCCTGCTACCCGCTACTTTTGCAGCAGACAAACACTCTAAAACGATAAAGTTATGAAACGATTCGTATTATCTACAGTTCTCTTGTTGGGCTGCTTCGGCGCACAGGCTCAATTTAATATCAATGTGTACAATATCAATGACGTGCTTAAGTCAAAGCCGGTGGACAAGGTGCTCTTTACCGCGCAGTATAACACCTCCTTTATCGGCGATACGCTCCATCCGGACAAACCGATCGACGAAACGATGATGCTGAAGGTCGGTCCCAAAAGTTCCGTCTTCTACAGCTATGCCCGCTTCCACATGGACTCGCTTATCGAGGCGGACAAAGCATCCGGCGCATCACAGGAAATCATCCAGGAACACCTGAAGCAAGGCAGTGCGAATGTGAACTACCAGATCTTCAAGAATTATCCCGAAGGGAAGCTGACCATGCTCGAACCGATCGCCGCCAGCAACTTCCGCTGCGAGGAAAAGACCGAACTGCCCGCTTGGGAATTACTGCCCGACACGGCGACCATCCTCACGTACACCTGCTACAAAGCGACCTGCCGTTTCCGCGGACGGGATTATGAGGCCTGGTACACACCGGAAATTCCCCGGAGCGAAGGCCCCTGGAAACTGCAAGGCCTTCCCGGACTGATCCTGAAAGCCTCCGACAGCCAACAGCACTACACCTTCGTCTGCACCGGCATCGAAAAGGTGCGCGAAGAAGAAACGATCCAGTTCACCGGCACCGAATACGAGCCTATCTCCCGCAAAGACCTCCGCAAGGTGCACGAACGCTTCGCCGCCGACCCGATCGGCTACCTGAAAGATACGGCGCCCCATGTCCAGATCACAGTCACAGACGAGAACGGGCAACCCTATCACCCGAAGAATACGCCCTACAACCCCATAGAAAGAGAGTAACACAAGGGACTTAGTTTCCCTCAGCTCCCTTCTATTTTTCCTCAGCTCCCATCCCATTTCCATCCGGCTCCCGCAAGAACCTTGTCCGACCCGGGTCGGACAGCTGTTCGACGAGGGTGGGACAGCTGTTCGACGGAGGTCAAACAACCGTTCGACCCGGGTCGAACAAGGATTGGATGGGACTCCATTCAAACAAAGATAAGGGTCTATGCTAATTTACTCCTAAGTCATTCAAATTATAAGCAAGTATAAAACGATGAAAAGCTTCCTATACATATTCATTCTCCTCTTTATCGCCTGCAACCTGTCTGCCCAGCAATCCATAAAAGGGATCGTGACCGATGCCGAAAGCGGGCAGCCCGTAGACGCCGCAACCGTGCAGATACGGAAAGCCGGGCAGCCGGTTCCGCTGACGTACACCCTGACGGACACAAACGGACAGTTCAACCTGCCGCTCCGACAGGCCGGCGACTCGCTCCTGATCCATGTCTCGCTATTGGGATACAAGCCCGTCCAGCAGAGAGTCACTGCCGGTTCGACAGTCCACATACGCCTCGAAACGGAGATATTCACCTTGAAAGAGGTCGAGATACGTCCGGGACGCGTCTACGGGCGGCAGGACACGATCAATTACGACGTCGCGCAGTTCATCAGCCCGCGTGACGAGGCAATCAAGGATGTGTTGAAGAAGCTGCCCGGCGTGGATGTGGACGACGAGGGAACGATTTCCTACAACGGGAAAAGCATCAGCAAGTTTTACGTCGAAGGCATGGACCTGACGGGCGGGCGGTATAACCAACTGACTAACAACCTGCAGGCCGACGCCGTCAAGAGCGTGCAGGTGATGGAGAACCACCAGCCCATCCGCGCCCTGCAAAAGAAGCTGACGACCGAAGACATCGCCATCAACCTCAAGCTGAAAGACAACTTCCGCGACCGCTGGATGACGACGGTCGAAGGCGGCATGGGCGCCTCTCCACTCTTGTGGCAAGGCATGGGCAACGCGCTACAGCTTAGCCGGAAAAGCCAGTCGGCCTATATCTATAAAGGAAACAACCGGGGAAAAGATGTGACGGACGAGCAGAATGTCCTCACACAAAACAGCCTGGAAAGGCAATCGGGGCCGGCTCTGCCCGCCTTCCTCTCCCAGCCATCTTTCTCCGCCCCGCTGAAGAAGGAGCGGTTGCTCTTCAACGACGTGCATTCCCTCTCCGGCAACCGGGTGTACAAGCTCAACGAGACGACGCAACTGCGCCTCAACGCCAACTATCTGCACGACTTCAAGCGGCAGGAGAGAGGCAGCGTCACGAACTTTTACCAGACGGGCGACACCGCCACCCTAACGGAGCAAAGCGATACGCACGTCCGCACCGACCGCGCGGAAGTGGCTGTGAACCTGGAGAACAATGCCGAAAGCCATTATCTGACAAACAACTTCAGCCTGTCCGGCAACTGGGAGAGCGGCACCTCTTACATCACCGGCAGTTCGGCCGCCAACCAGCGCATCCGGACGCCGGACATGGGTGCACAAAACTATCTGCAAAACATCTGGGCGCGGGATAAATACACCCTGGAAGTCCGTTCCCTGTTGCGCTATCACAACCAACCGGCACGGATCACCATCGACGGGGACAGACAATCGTTGGACTTGCAGCAGCTCTATATGGACCATTCCCTGTCCTTCCTTCGCAAGAAAGGAAACCTGACCCGGCAATATACAGCCGGCGTGACAGGCGACCTCAACTCGCTCCGCAACGGGACAAGCCTCTATTTCACCCCGAACTACCAGTTGAACCGGCATAAATGGAATCTCTCCTTTAACCTTCCGCTCGTATGGACTGCCTTTCCGGAGGCGGACTTTTCACGGTTGGCCGTCAATCCGTTCCTCTACATTAATTATAAGTTGAATTATGCCTGGCGTTTCTCCTTCCATGCCAACTACAGGGAGAACTACGGCGACATCACCGATTTCTACCCGGACGCTTACCGCACAGACTACCGCAACGTGCGGATAAACAACGCCATCATGCCGGTCAACCGCACACAGAGCTATTCGCTGTACGGGGAATATAAGAACACGATTCGCGAGTTCTTCGCCACCCTCTCGCTCGGGCACAACCGGGGCTGGTCCGACCGCATCTTCGAACAACAGGTACGCGACGCACAGATCGCCCTCGTCTCCCACCGCCTCTCGAACCACTCTTCCGGCTGGACACTGAAGGGGACGTTTTCCAAAGGCTTTTACGACTACGGTCTGAAGGCCTCGCTCAACTACCTTTTAGGCCGCAACCAGGCGGAACAGTTGAGTGCCGGCGAACGCTTGCCTTACCGATACGACTTCATGCAATACGAACCGAAAGTCATCTGGACACCTGTCCGCAGTTTCGCCGCCAGCTATCAGGCCACCATCAACTTAGGAAGATCGAAGATCGGTAGTGATACGGACCTCACCCCGCTGCTGAATGTCGTACAGAAGTTGCAACTCTCTTACGAGCTTTTCCCGGTGGAGATCAATCTCGCCGTAGACCACTACCACAACGACGTCAGCCGCGACAAAGCCGTCAACGCCTTCTTCGCCGACCTCTCCTTCCGCTGGAAAACAGGTAGCTGGCAGTTCACCGCCGAAGCCACCAACCTGTTCAACAAGCGGCAATACAGCTACACGCAGTACTCCGCCACCGAAAGCTACACCTCCTGGATCAACATCCGCCCGCGCGAGTTTATGGTTTCGGCACGGTATAGGTTCTGAATATTTTATTACCTTTGTAACTATAACAGAGGCAAGTGCAACAAATGAAACAAACAGCAAACAACCACCCCGGCAAGATAAAGACAGAGGAGTTCAACCTTATGGATATCGCTGCTTACTTCCTTTATAAGAAGCAGGAGAAAGGGAGTCATGCTTTGTCCGAACAGACCTGTTCGGACCTGGGGACTGAGGAGTTGTTTACGTTTGTGGACAGGACGCAATCGAGGGTCGGGCAACAATACCTGTACCATACATTATGCACCGTTCCCCGAACGACAGGGGAGATCGAGCAGAATGAAGACATCATCGGCCACCTGCAAACCGACGACGGTCTGCGGGAGAGGCTGGCGAAAGTGTTGTCCGGCTTGCGGGACACGGAGGCTTATATGATCGTGCGGTTGCTGACAGATGAACTTCCCAATGCCTCCGGGAAGACGAGAATCACTCTTACAGTCCTGAAGTTTCTGCCGACCCTGTTCCTGCTTCTCTATCTGTTGACACAAGTTTCGACGTACGGAATACTGTTCCTAACCGCTATCATTGCAAATGTTGTCATTCATTACACATTCAAAATGAAAAGCATCGATTATATCTATTCCGTTCCCCAACTGATCAAGCTTATGAGTATCGCAGGCAAGCTGTGCAAATATCCGGAACTAAGCAAACTGACAGAAGAGATCCCCGAGGCTCTGGCAACACTCAAACCCATCCGGCGGACTGCCTTATTCCTCCGCATGGAGAACAAGATGCAAAGCGATATAGCAGCGTTTGTCTGGTTTTTCACCGAACTGATCCATATATTCTTCCTGACGGAACCGCTCTCTTTCCTGCAATCCGTCTCCATCCTGAAGAACAAGAACCGGGAGATCGAGACAGTATACCGGTTTGTCGGTCTGGTGGACAGTCTGCTGTCTGTTTATTTCCTGCGGGAAGAGCTACCTTATTATTGCCTGCCAGGAAAAACCGAAGGGAAGCAAAGGTTAGCCAGTGAAGAGATGTATCACCCGTTGATCGAGGACTGCGTTGCAAACTCCATTACGATAGAAGGGAAGTCGGTGCTGCTGAACGGTTCGAATATGTCCGGCAAAACCACTTTCATCCGCATAGCCGGGATCAATGTCCTAACGGCCCAGACATTGCACACCGCCTTTGCCCGGTCATTCCGCCTCTCCGCCCCCATAAACATTTATTCCGCCCTGATGCTCGCCGACAATCTTTCGGAAGGGAAAAGCTTTTATATGAAAGAAGTCGATACAATCAAGGACATGATCGACCGGAGCCAGGACGGAAACACCCACCTGTTCCTCTTCGACGAGATATTCAAAGGGACAAACACGACAGAGCGGATCGCCGCAGCCAAATCGGTCTTATCTTACCTGAACACGCCAGACAACATCATCGTCGCCTCCACGCACGACACGGAGTTAGCCACACTGCTCGATTCCGAATACGACCTCTATCATTTCAGCGAAGTAATACACGGCAACTCCTTCTCATTCGATTACAAACTGAAAAGCGGCCCCCTCTACCGCCGCAACGCCATCCGCCTGTTGGAGATAAACGGCTTCCCACCCGCAATCATCCAGGATGCGTACCGGACGATAGAGGGTATGCAAGCCTAACAGCCGTAGACAAGCAAAACATCTATGCTAAAAAAACAAAGACAGGTTCGCTTATTATTAATTTTATTGCTATCTTCGTTCATTGCTCATGTTTATTAATATAAATAACAGAAATAGAGTTTAATATGGACCATAAATATATCATCCCCGAATTGCCTTTAAAATATGACTTAGAGACAAAAGCTATATTGAAACAGTTGAATCTGTCCAATAAAAAATTAGCGGAGTTAAAAGGGGTCGCCTTGACTATTCCGAATGAAGATATACTTATCAATAGCTTAACATTACAGGAAGCCAAAGACAGTTCGGAGGTAGAAAATATCGTCACGACCAATGACGAGTTATACAGGGCTGAACTTGATTTGACAAGCAATCTGATAAACGCTTCTGCCAAAGAGGTTTTAAACTACAGGCAAGCTATACGTTCAGGCTTTACATCGGCCAGAAAAACCAAATTATTAACCTTGAACGATATTAAACGGATTCAGCAAGAGTTGGAATGCAACAATGCCGGATTCAGATCTGTGCCGGGGACAAAATTGAAAAATCAATTCGGGGATACAGTGTATACTCCGCCACAGGATAAGCAAGATGTGGAAAAATTGATGGCTAATTTAGAGCAGTACATTAATGACAATTCTTTGCAAGATATCGACCCGCTCATAAAGATGGCCATTATTCATCATCAGTTCGAGAGTATACATCCGTTTTATGACGGTAATGGCCGTACCGGCCGGATAATATCCATCTTATATTTGGTTATCAATAACTTGTTAGATTTGCCTATTCTTTATTTGAGTAGATATATCACACATAATAAAGGAACCTATTACAAGTTAATACAGGATATCAGAGATGCCGGGGAAAATAATGCCGAAGAATGGGTACAATGGATATTATTTATACTCAAAGGCGTTGAGGAGACAGCCGATGACACTATCCAATTAGTAAAAGGCATAAACACACTAATGTCGCAGTATAAACAAATATTACGTCCTTTGTTCGGCAAACAATATAAACACGAATTATTGAATAATCTGTTTTTCCATCCATACACCAAGATTGAATTTGTAGAAAAAGATATGATGGTGCAAAGAAAGACCGCAACAAAGTATCTTGATATGATCGTTGAAGTAGGCTTGTTAGAGAAAATAAAAATATGGAAAACAAATTACTATATAAATACAGCACTGATGGATTTATTTGTCAACAGGCGAATTGAACCGGAACAAAAGGCGGAGACAATAGAATCTGTCCATAGTGCGCAATAATACAGCAGAAAGGGTACATGATCGGTTTCTCATGTACCCGAAAAGCCAAAAACAGGTACATGATCGGTTTCTCATGTACCTGAAAAACCAAAAACAAGCACATGATAAGTTTGTCATGTACCCGAAAACAAAAAAAATTGACAACAAGGAGGTAATAATATGGCAAATCCCAGGTTACCCGATATATCCGAGCAGGAACAGATTCTTCTGTACGAGAAGTTGAATACTTACAATCAGGGAAAAGCTTCTTACAAAGAGGCGGGATGCTATCTTGTTGTTCTTCCGACCGAGGGACATCCTAACTACAGCCTTTGGTTTTACACGCCGCTGCTCGACAGGCGTTCCTTCCTGTACATCGAAGACCTGAAACCCGGCATCGTCGCTTCGCTCCGGCTCGTGACGTCGGAACTGTGGTATTCCAACCGGTGCATCCTGATCACCAACTATAATGAAAAGAGGATGTCCACGCATGGCGACGACCTGGTTCCGTTTGGCAAATACCGCGGACATTTCCTGTATGAAGTCTCGAAGATCGATCCGGGATATATCAACTGGATCGCCTGCAAGTTCACGGCGCGCATCCCGAAACAGGAACGGTTCGTCAAGATGGCACAAGCCTATAATATGGTACAGCTCGACAAGATGCTGAAAAAGAAACAGCAGACGCGCCCGCCAAGCCAGTATTTAGGAAAGCCGGGCGACAAGCTGACCGGCCTGACTCTGAAAGTGACCAAAGTCAGGTTAGAAGACGACCCGTACAAGACCGGTGTCGACGGAACAAGCCCACTCTTTTACGTCCGCCAGCGCCTCACGACAATCGACCGGGACGGCAACCTGGTCTGCCTCACGCTCCCGTCCAAGCATCCGAGCCGCGTATCCGGTCAGTTGCCATCATTAGAACATGCCTACGAACCGGGAGAATTTCTCCGTATCGCCTCGGCCCGGATAGCGGCGACTTACGAAAGTTATGGCGTTAGGTACACGCGCCTGAATTATGTCAAGTTCAACAAATAATGTCTATCTTTGTCCCCGACAAAAGGACAAAAAGATGAAAATAGTTGCCGACAACACCGTTCCCTATCTGAAAGGGGTCGCAGAGCCTATCGCAGATGTAACATACCTCACATCCAACGAATTTACACCGGACCGGATTCACGATGCAGACGTACTGATCGTACGCAGCATCGACAAATGCACCCGCGAACTGCTCGAAGGAAGCCGCGTCAGGCTGATCACCAGTGCAACGATAGGCTTCGACCATATCGACACCCGCTACTGCGACGAAGCAGGCATCACCTGGAAAAACTCTCCGGGATGTAACGCCGTCTCAGTCGCCCAGTACGTGCTCGCCGGATTGATTACGACAGCACTTCGCAAAGGGGAAACACTTCAGGGAAAGACAATCGGGATCGTCGGTGTCGGCCATGTTGGGAAAGAGGTGGAGAAAGTGTGCACAGCCTACGGAATGAAAGTGCTCCGCAATGACCCGCCACGCGCAGAGGCGGAAGGGGAAAGCGGCTTCGTACCGTTAGATACCATTGCCGCGCAGGCTGATATCATCACGTTCCATACGCCTCTGACCAAAGAGGGCCGTTTTGCCACCCGCCACCTGGCGGACGCTGCATTCTTCGGGAAGCTCCGGCGCAAACCCTGGTTCATCAATGCCTCACGCGGGGCCGTCCACGACACGCAAGCCCTCTTGCAGGCCCGGAAGGAAGGAAAGGTCGGCGAACTGATCATCGACTGTTGGGAAAACGAGCCCCGTATCGACCGCGAACTGCTGGCGACGGCAGCGATAGCAACTCCGCACATAGCTGGTTTCTCCGCCGACGGGAAAGCGAACGGGACGCGCACGTGCCTCGAAAACATCGAAGCCTTCTTCGGCGTGAAAGTGGAAAAGATAGGCGAAGTCGTGCCGCCCGCACCCGCAAACCCAGTAATCGACCTGGATGTATTCACCGGAAACCGGATCGAGCAGGCAATCCTTGCCACCTTCGACCCGCTCGCCGTGGACAAGGCTTTGCGCGAAGAGCCGGACAAGTTCGAGTGGTTCCGGGCGAACTACCGCCATCCGCGGGAATACCGGGCATACACAATCGCACACGCAACGCCGGACGAAGCCGCACTGCTTCGGAATTTAGGATTCAGGATTCAATAATAACGCGTAACAAGACGTAATATAATGGCACAAGACAAACTCGTTTCACCCAGCTTCTGCTACATTCTGGCAGCCAACTTCCTGCTGTTCTTTGCATTCTATCTGATATTGCCGATCCTGCCGTTTTACCTGCAAGATCAGTTCAACGCGGACAGGTCGATGATCGGGTTTATCCTCTCGTGCTATACCATTGCCGCGCTGTGCATCCGCCCGTTCTCCGGCTATCTGTTGGACACGTTTGCCCGGCGGCCGCTGTATCTGATTGCCTACGCTGTCTTTATGGTTATTTTTGCCGGGTATATGATTGCCAGCGTGTTGAGCCTGTTTATCATCTTCCGCATCCTGCACGGCTTCGCCTTCGGGATGGTAACGGTGTCGGGCAATACGATCGTGATCGACATCCTGCCCTCCTCCCGCCGCGGCGAAGGGATCGGTTATTACGGGCTGGCAAACAACATCGCCATGAGTTTCGGGCCGATGACCGGACTTTTCATGCACACCAGTTTCTCATACGAAACGATTTTTGCCTGCTCGCTCGTCTCCTGTTTCCTCGGGTTCATCATGGCCTATCTGGTTAAAACGCCCCTGAAACAAACGATCAAGAAGGAGCCGATCTCCTTAGACCGCTTCTTCTTAGTGAAAGGGACCTGGGCGGGAATCTCCCTGCTGTTGCTCTCCATTCCATACGGCATGACGACCACATACGTCGCCATGTATGCCGATGAAATCGGGATTTCCGTCAATTCGGGACTCTATTTTACCTTTATGGCGATCGGCTTAGCTGTCTCCCGTCTGTTCTCCGGAAGGCAGGTGGATAAAGGAAGGATCACGTTAGTCATTTCATTGGGGATGTATCTGGCGGCAGCGAGCTTCTTCGGGTTGGCGGCGTTGGAAAGGCTGATGCGATGGAATCCGGGCTTTACCTCTTATCTGTATATCGGGATCGCGCTCTCGCAAGGGGTCGCGTTCGGGACTATGTTCCCGGCTTTCAACACGCTGTTTGTGAACCTGGCGCCCAACAGCCAGCGCGGGACGGCGACTTCGACTTACCTGACCAGCTGGGATGTCGGCATCGGTATCGGACTGATGGCAGGCGGAAGCATTGCGCAAGCCTTCGGAGGGTTCAACCATGCTTACCTGTTCGGAGCATGTCTGACAATCCTGTCCACGCTATTCTTCCTGTTCAAGGCGGGTCCGCATTTCAACCGGAATAAACTAAGATAAGTTCTATTGTAATCTTTTTCCCATCCGGCAGTAGACGCCGACAGGAATCAGGCGCATCATGTAAGCCGCCCATTTCCAACGCCCGGAGATATAGGCGATTTTCTTCTTTTTACAGATTGCTTTATAGATATCGGCGGCAGCCTCATCGGGAGTCAACAGCCAGAAATGAATCGGATAGGTTTGTCCGAGTGCCGTATCGACAAATCCCGGACGGATATCGGTGACGGTGATCGGCAATCCGTTCACTTTCTGCCGCAACCCTTCCGCATAATTGGAGATAAAGGCTTTGGAGGCATTATAAGCCGGGGCGATCTTACTTCCCCGGATACTGGCAACGGAAGACATCAGGACCAGATGCCCCGCTTTCTTGTTAATAAAATAGTGGGTTCCATACACGGCAAGGTTGGTCATGCCCAGGACATTCGTTTCGATTGTCCTCCGCTCGACGGCGAAATCCAGTTCCCGGTCCAGATCGCCGATACCTGAATTGATCATCAACAAGTCCAGATCACCCAAACGGGCTATCAGTTCCTTTAGCTGTCCGACAGACTGCTCCAACTGCATCACGTCCATCTGCATGGCGACGAAACTGCCGGGTGCAGCCTGTACCATCTCTTGCAGCAGTTCGATCCTGCGGCCCGTGATCCCGACCCGGTAGCCGTGGGCAACTAAGCATTCGGCCACGCTACGGCCGATGCCGGATGTCGCCCCGATTACGATTGCATTCTTACTCATGGCCAAAACGTTCTATGTAATCGCACATATTCTCTATGCCCCGCTCGCTCCGGATCTGTTCGCCTAAGGCGGCGGCGTTTTTCTTATAGTCCGGGTTGGTGACCAAATCGCATATCTTGCGGTCCAGTTCCTTTTCCGACACTTTAGCAATCTTGACCCGTTCCGGGCCGAGGCCGAGCTGAAGGGTGCGATAAGCCCAGTAATGCTGGTCGACGATCAGCGGAGTGACTAATTGCGGACGGCCTGCACGCGCAACACTATGTGTCGTTCCGCAGCCGCCATGATGAATCACGCCGTCGCAATGCGGGAAAATCAGATAGTGAGGCACAGGATGCTGCATCAGGTAGAGATGCTCGTCTGTCTGCATCGAAGCCCCGGTCTTAGCCCAGCCCGAACCGACGATAAGCCGGAAATCATGCCGTTTGCAAACCTTCAGCAACATCTCGCAAAAACGGTTCCGGTCTTTCGCACTGCAACTGCCCAAGGTGAAAAACAGGACAGGCGTATCTTTCGCTTTCACAAAAGACATCATTTCCTGATAGGCCGCCTCGTCATATTCAAACGTATCGTTGAAGCAGTATCCGCCGACTTTCCAGCGGAACCGCTTGCTCCATTCCGGATCCGACTGGCCGAGGTACTGACTGTATATCATATAATTGTCCGCCGCCAACGCCGCGTTATGCCCGAAGTTCCGGATCGGAGGAAGCCCGTATTTCTCGCGGTTCAGGTTCACCGTGTCGCGCGCGGTAAAGTTCGACATCCGGTTCATCAGGAACCACAACAGACGCGGTTGGAATATCGGATGCGGCTTAGGAAAAGGAAAGACGGCGGGCGGAATCTTATTGCCCGGCAGGAACGGCCCGTATGCCGTACGGATAAGCGGTTTATGGCAGTATTCGGCCACACTGGTCGCCGAAAATTCGGAGTTCGTCGCCACCATTATATCGTGTTCCTGCAACAAAGGGATCAGTTGCTCGAACTGTGCACCGATCGTATCGCGTGTCCACTTCAAGACAGTCTTCACACTCTGCGACTGCTGTTCGACACCGGCCATCATTCCGGTTATGTCGTCAAACGGATGCAAGACATAGTTCAGACCATATCCCTTGATTATATTCTCGAAAAGGCGGGGCAGGTTAACTGTCACTTCATGACCCCGGTTCACCAATTCACGGGCAACACCTAAATAGGGAAGCACATCACCTTGCGACCCCCTTGTAACCAGTAGTATTTTCATCACGCTGTTCTTTTTTAGCTCCTGCCTTCCGTTTAAACAGCCAACGGACTAAAAAGGCGAGGAAGCCTAATAACATACTCATTAACATAATGGACAAAGAACGTATTTATCTCATTACCAATCAACATCCATCTTTACGATTCGTCATTCAGATTTTAATATTTGCCGACACCATCCTTTTAGCTGTTCCGGTATTCTAACGGAGACATGCCGACATAGCGGCGGAAATATTTGTCGAAGAACGCTACATTGCTGTAACCTAATCCGATCGATATTTCCTTGATCGGCTGGTTGGTGGATTTCAGCTGGGCTTTGGCATCCAGGATCACGACACTGGCGATGATGTCCAAAGCCGTCATCCCGGTTGTCTTCTTGATCACGGAACAGAAGTGGGGCAACGTGATCCGCAGCTTACCGGCGTAGAAAGAGGCGCTGCGTTCCTTCGTATAATATTGCCAGACAAGTTGCACAAATTCGCGGGCAATCTCCTTGTCGCGGCTCAATACCGGTTCATGCCAGGTACTGATCTTCTTGTACATATTGATGATTCCCTGGAAGATAAGATCGAGGATCGGCTTCAGGCTATCGGCAAACAAGATCGAATCCGGATCATTGTCGGCACGCACTAACAGGGCGAAAAAGTCTTTATAGATAGCCGCCGCATTCTCAGACAACGGCACCGCCGGGTTCTCAATAATCGTCACAATCAGATTGGAGATCGTCCGGATAAAGTTGATCCCCTCCAAGAAGCGGGAGGAAAAGGCGACGAAACAGACCCGGGCATCGTCCGACACCTCGTGGATCTGGATAAAAGTATTCGGAAGCAATGTGACAAAATCATTGGCACGGACTGTATATTCACTCAGGTTAATCGTCAGCCGGATCGTCCCCTGCGTACAAAAAGCAAACACCCCAGCCTTTATCTTACAAGGGAAAAGCCCGTACATATTCAGGATATCACCCGTGATACCATCACCTACAATATAATCTTTCGGAATGTCAAATTTAGGCAAGTCAACGTCTATCTTCATATCACATCTTTTTGTCGTATCAAAAGTAACAAAATATACTTACCTCACCCAACATTCTTAAAAATAGAATATACATTCCCAAATATGGAGATTGTTTGGTTCGAACATAAGCCTGTTCTTTGTACCATCCTATAATTCGATAAAAAGAATACTCTATGAACAGAAAATTATCACTACGTTTTATTTGTGCCATAGCGATGGCTATCCTGTTGATATCCTGCGATGATGACGAAAACGACAAAGGCCTCTCCCCGGCAGGCCTGAGCGGGATTTATTCCAATAAACTAAGTGCCCCGGCAAACGGCGACTCATTAGTTTTAAGCTACAACGGGAATATTTTCATCGGGAAAGACGTCGAATTCAAGACGGGAGACGGAAAAACAGCGGATCTCATTCTTAAATATGTACTACCGCACGACGGAGAGACGAAACTCGAAAACGTACCTCTTTCAGCCGCCGCAGACGGCTATACATTCAGCGGAAGCACAACCGCCGCAACCGGCACCGCCTTTCATTATCAGGGAAGCGTACAGAAAAGAAAGATGACACTCGAACTGTCGGACATCACCATTCCCGCCAACCAGCTGACGGCAAACGGAACCTGGTATATCGCCCACAACAATGCCTCCTATTATAATGTGGATAACGGCAGCATGCAAACGATGCTCGGAATGCTCTACAATATGATCGGCGGCCAACTCGTCGGCAACCTGATCAGTTCCGTCCTCGACGATATCACCTTCCGCCCGGACGGCAACATCATCGCTAACTACGCTCCTCTGCCCGATTCCGTCGCGATAGGAGACCTGATCGGCACGTATGTCAAGCATCCCGCAAGCGACTGGACCGCCTCGCCCGCCAACTTGGCGACCTGTTACGCGGAAAACAATTCCCTTTATGTCACTTTGCAAATCGACATGATCATCCGCCAGGTGATGATGAACAAACAGACGAAAGCCGACTCCGACCAGAGCGCAATGGAAAACGCCATCATGGCGGCTTACCAAAAGATCATCGGCTGGTCGACGACCGGCATCAAAATGGAGATCCGTCCGAGCAGCAACCCGGCACAAGGCGATATCATCCTGTTACTCAACAAAACGGAACTGCAAGAGCTGCTCACCCTGCTGCCCATTGTCAAAACCCTTATCCCTGCCGAGACGTTAGATGCGCCTGTCATGGATCTGATCGGCGACATGATACCGCCCCAGTTTGCCGGTCTCGCCGGCCTGCTCCTACAAGGCAAAACCGTCGGCGCGATACTGGACCAGCTGATCCAGGAACTGAACACAATTCCTATCGAAATCGGTATTTACTTATATAAGGACAAACCTAATTATTAAAAAAGCAATTCATCATGAGAAAGCTATATAGCCTGATTTTTTCATTGCTGCTCTTCACCGGGGCGGCCTTCGGACAGACATTGAAAGGACATGTCTATGACGCCGACAACAACGAACCGCTGGCCGGCGTCAACATCACATACAAGAAGATCAATGGAGACACGAACGGCACGATCTCGGACCCCGACGGAGCCTATGAGATCGCACTTCCGGAAGGAGGCGTGGACCTGCTGTTCAGTTATATCGGATACGAAAACGAACTGGTGCCGTTAGTACTCAACCGCGGCGACGTGAAAGTAAAGGACATCCGCATGCACATCCAGGCCAACCTGTTAGGCGACGTGGTAGTCAGCGCCGGACGTTTCGAACAGAAACTGAGCGACGTCACCGTCTCCATGGACCTCCTGAAAGCAGGCGACATCGCCCGGCAGGCGCCGACCGACCTGAGCTCGACACTCAACACGATGCCGGGCGTGGACATCAACGACCGGCAACCCTCCATTCGTGGCGGTAACGGCTGGACCTACGGCGTCGGCTCGCGAAGCCTCGTCCTGATCGACGGGATGAACGCCCTGATGCCGGGAAGCGGCGTGATCAACTGGAACATCGTCCCGCTGGAAAACATCGAGCAGGTGGAAGTGATGAAAGGCGCTTCCTCCGTGCTGTACGGCTCGTCGGCACTGAACGGCGTGATCAACATCCGGACCAAACGCCCCAATCTGACACCGACCACCAGCCTCCGCGCCTACGTCGGCGTGTATGGCGACCCGGCGAATGAAGACTACCAGTGGAGCGACAAGGCTTTCTGGCGGGACGGGAAATACGACGTCGAGCCGTTCCTGCGCAAAAGCGTACTTTCCGGCATCCGCAACCCGCTGTATGAAGGGTTCGACGTGTCGCACGCACGGCGCATCGGCGATTTCGACGTCTCGGCAGGCTTGAACCTGTTCACCGACGAAGGGTTCCGCGAACAGGGCTATAACAAACGCTTCCGTGTAGGCGGCAACCTGACGTACCACCAGCCGATGCCGGACGGCAAACTGCTGAACTACGGTTTCAACACCAACTATATGGCCGACAACTATGCCGACTTCTTCCTCTGGCGTTCGCCGAAAGAGGCTTACCAGCCCTCCGCCATCGCCAATATGGGACGCGAAGCGAACACCTTCTACCTCGACCCGTTCTTCAACTTTACGAACCCGAACAACAACACCTCCCACAAGATCAAAGCCCGCTTCTATTACCGGGGCGACAATATCGGGCAGGGAACCAGCAACCAGAAGTCCATCCTCGACATCCTCGGCAATATGGGCACCGATGTCAACTCGATCACCGGCCTGGTGCAGAATATCCAGAACGGCGACTACAGCACCTTCTTCCCGGTCATCCAGCCGATCCTGCAAGGAGACTTGGGCGGGATCGTCAACGGGGCGACCAATATCCTGAACGGCATTTTCCCGACCGCGACGACCGGCGACTATTGCGATCTGTTAGCATGGGTGATGAAGAACGGCCTTCCCACGGACCAGTCGGATCTGATCCCCTGGCTCTCGGGCGCTCTCGGAAACAAAACAGACAAACAGACCGATATCGATAAGAACTATACCTATTATGTCGACTACCAGTTCAACAAGAAATGGGACAGCGGCATACAGCTGACGGCAGGCGCCACCTACGAGCACATGAAAAGCGTCTCCAACATGACCGGCACGCACGACAGCGACAACGCCGCCCTGTTCGTCCAGTACGACCAGCGCTTCTTCGACCGCCTGGGCGTTTCGGCCGGTATGCGTGCGGAATATTACCGTGTGGACGACTACCTGCGCGAAGCCGACACGAAGCTCTTCGGCACCCACATCCCGGTCAAGCCGATCTTCCGCGCCGGGTTGAACTACCAGCTTGCCGACTACAGCTTTATCCGTGCCAGCTTCGGACAAGGCTACCGCTATCCTTCGCTGACAGAGAAATATGCCCGCAAAGACATCGGCGGTGTCGGCGTCTACCCGAACAACCAGGTAAAAGCGGAAAAAGGGGTTAACGCCGAGTTAGGATTCAAGCAGGGTTATAAGTTCGGCAACCTGATGGGTTTCTTTGACGTGGCGGGCTTCTACACCCAGTACACCGACATGATCGAATTCCGTTTCGGAATCTTCAACAACTCGACCTTCGAATATGTCAACGGCACGCGTGACTTCCTCAACATGGTCTCCCAAGGCCAGATGCCGGGATTCGGCGCCCAGTTCTACAACGTCTCGAAAGCCCGTATCTACGGAGCGGAGATCAGCACGAACGGCGTCTACACGTTCAACCCGAACACCACGCTGACCTACAACTTAGGATATGTCTTTATCGAACCGGAAGACGTCGACTACAAGCGCAAGAACGCAGAAGAAGCGCTCCTCGACGACCCGATGCGCATGAAAGAGAAATCCAACACGTCCAAATACCTGAAGTACCGCCAGAAACACACCGTAAAAGCGGTCCTCGACTTCCAGTGGAAACGCCTGAGCTTAGGCACCAACATCGCCTGGAAGAGCAAGACGCTGGCCGTCGACTACCTGATGGTGGACGAACGCGAAAAATCGCAACCGGAACTGATGGATTACATACGCTACGTCTTGTATGGCAACTCGGGCGGAGAAACGCTCACCTCCTATTGGATGGATCACAATACGCCTTACTGCGTAGTTGACCTCCGTGCCGGCGTGAAGATCACAAAAGAGACCTCCGTCCAGTTCATGGTCAACAACCTGTTCAACAAAGAATACACCACCCGCCCGATGCTGGTCTCACCTCCCCGGACGTTCGTGATGCAGTTGAATGTGAACTTCTAAACGAAATAATAAGCGGCAAAAAGATCAGGTTGATTTCTTTGCCGCTTATTCTTTGTAATACAGTCCTTTTCAAAAGCCTATTTGTAGGCAGCTTAATCAAAAGAAAATCTTACCTTTGTAACCAATTATAATATAAATGAGGTATGGCAGTAAAGAACGCCCCCATTATATCCCCCGAATATCTCGACTTCAGAAATGAGATAACAGCCCGCATTCGGTCAGCGCAGTACGAAGCGTTAAAGGCTGTAAACAAAGAGATGATCGCGTTGTATTGGGAAATCGGCAAGCGGATTACCGAACAACAGGCAGCATTGGGCTGGGGCAAATCCGTTGTAGAAAACCTTTCACGGGATATCC
Source organism: Parabacteroides sp. AF17-28 (assembly GCF_003479205.1). Lineage (NCBI taxonomy): Bacteria > Pseudomonadati > Bacteroidota > Bacteroidia > Bacteroidales > Tannerellaceae > Parabacteroides > Parabacteroides sp. AF17-28. Next base: position 65,695 of record NZ_QUGV01000002.1, read on the forward strand.
AAAAGGAATTTCCGGGGATCAAAGGTTTTGGCGTTTCCAATATGTGGGATATGGCACGCTTTTATACTGAATACCAATCGAATGAATTTCTCCAACCATTAGTTGGAGAAATTAGCTGGTCAAAGCACATCGTCATCCTTACCAAGTGTAAGGAAACGCAGCAACGGCAATTTTATATATTGGCGACCAAGAAATACGGCTGGACGAAAGATGTTCTTATCAACAAGATAGAGGTAAAGACATACGAAAACTATCTGCTTGGGCAAAGTAATTTCGATATAACCTTACCGGATAAAATAAAAAAACAAGCCATACTTGCTTTGAAGGACGAATACACATTCGACCTTGTGGGACTTTCAGAAGAACATTCCGAATATGAATTGGAACAGGCGATCATAAAGAATATCCGTGCTTTCCTGATGGAGTTCGGTCCGAATTTCTCTTTTGTCGGCAATCAGTATCGGATAGTAGTAGATGGTAAAGAATATTTCATAGATTTACTTCTGTATAACAGACGTTTGCAAGCAATGATAGCAATTGAATTGAAAATCGGTGAGTTCCAACCGGAATATAAAGGCAAGATGGAATTTTACCTGAATGTACTGAATGATACCGTAAGACTGCCCCATGAAAACCCGGCAATCGGTATCATTATATGTAAATCGAAAAGCCGCATGATTGTGGAATATGCTTTGAAAAATTCGACAATGCCTATCGGGGTGGCGACTTACAGTCTGTCGCCCGAATTACCCGAAGCCTATAAGGAACTGCTACCGACCTCCGAAGAAATTGCGAAGAAAATAGAGTTGCTCATAGATTAAGTCTTTTCCGCCCGATGCTGGCTCACCTCCCCGGACGTTCGTGATGCAGTTGAATGTGAACTTCTAAACGAAATAATAAGCGGCAAAAAGATCAGGTTGATTTCTTTGCCGCTTATTATTTTTTTTAACAGTGATTATCAGGATAACTATATGATTTTTTGTTTCAAAACCGAGGCAAGTTGTATCAATGATCATTTAAAAATCGGAACAAAGATCGACACCTGCAAGTCTCTTGTATCTGTATTGCCAACTACAGGATTCCAGTAAAGCCGTTTGAATCCGTTCTTATAAGACAGATCAACTTGAAACCAGTTGAAATCATAGCCTACTTTTACAACAAGAGGAATATCAAATTTATCATCTGTCATATTATTTTCGCTTGTCGTATTGAAATAGATCGTCGGTTCTACCCCGATTCCGGCTTTTAACCCTTTCCATAACTTATAGCCCACGACAGCATTCAGCGATAATCCGTTAAATAATTTTGTTTTATCGTAAATAGCTCCACCCGGTTGCTGTTTGCCGTAATCTATATTAGGGTCCATTCCTTGTTCCTGGTAAGCGATATTCACTCTTCTCGCTTGATACAACAAAGCTGCATCAATCAAAAAATGATTTTTAAATTCATATTGGAATGATATCCAGCATTAAAACTAAAACGGTGATCCCAATTCAAATCTCTTTCTCCTGATAATAAAGGTGAATTAATTTTCGACTTGTGCATCCAGCTATCACCTCCACCCACTACAATACCCGATTTAAGCTGTGCATTGGATACTAAAGGAAGCAACAGCAGGCACGTAAATACAAATAGATAAATTGTTCTTCTCATGGCGATATTGTTTAGAATCGTAAAGCTATAAATTTGTCATTATCAGCATCATTTTCTTTTGACCTTTAAACACTGTCCGTCCCTTCTTCCGCACAAACCATTCGCCTCCGTTTTCATGCCTGTGTATTTCCACCGAGGGGGGCTTATTGTATAAAACGCATTTTTTAGACTCAAAATATATCCGAAACCAAACAAATGTTAATCTGCTTTTTCGGTCTCAAAAAGGGACTTTTCCGCCTTTTTTGAGCGTTTCCAGCAATTACGACCGTCCTCTTTGCCATTATGACCGTGCTAATGTGTAGTGCACTCGGCACCTCGCGAAGATTAGAACGGTCGTAATGGCGATTTGGACGGTCGTAATTGAAAAGAGGACCGTTTTCATGGCAAAAAAGCCCCTAAATTTCCTTGAGATATTTGGAACGCCGTCCGTTTTATTTTCAAATATTCGATTCTCCGGGAGTTAAGGTTTATCACTTTGTAGGCGTTTCCGCTTTTCAGTAATCAAATTGTACGCCTTCCGAGACGGACTGCGCACCTCGTTTTATCTGTTGTCAGTTGAACAGGCTAAAACAGTGAAAAAAGTCAGTTCAAAATCGATCAAGATTTCAGATGAAATAGAAAAACGCCAGAAAAAGGGGTTATTGTATAATTCCTGTTTGCAGAAGGTTCAAAATTTGAATCGGTAAATGATGATTTACGGTTCAGGATACATCAGGCGATTTTGCGACCCAATTCCCAAAATCCGACAAAATTGCTTATATTCGTACCCCGTAACAAACCCAGTCCCGATATGCATTTATTACTTCATACCTGCTGTGCGCCCTGTTCGGCGGCCATTATAGAGTGGTTGTTGGAAAACGGGATACGTCCGGTGTTGTTCTATTTCAATCCGAACATTTACCCGCTGGAAGAATATAATATCCGGAAATCCGAATGTACCCGCTACGCCCGATCCTTAGGGCTGGAAATCATCGACGGAGATTACGATCACGAGAGCTGGTTGCAGGAAATCCGCGGCCTGGAGAATGAGCCGGAACGGGGAGGACGCTGCCGGCAGTGCTTCAGGATGCGGCTACGGGCGACGGCACGCATGGCGCACGAAAGAGGTTTCGACACCTTTGCCACCACCTTAGCCTCTTCGCGCTGGAAAAGCCTCGAACAGATCGCAGAGGCCGGCCATGCAGCAGCGGCCGAATTTACCGATGTCGAATTTTGGGAAAAGAACTGGCGCAAAGGCGGGCTAAGCGAACGCCGACGCATCCTCTTAGCCGAAAACGGCTTCTACAACCAGCAATATTGCGGATGCGAATTTTCCATGCGCCCCTCTATCTCAACAGATCTTCTATGACGTGCGGATAATGGGCATATTCGAGGGCATGCACCTTCGTTGCGACCTCTTCCGGGGTGTCGGAAGGAAGGACGGGGCATTTTGCCTGGAAGATGGTCGTCCCTTCGTCGTAATGCTCGTCTATATAATGTATGGTGATGCCTGTTTCCTTTTCGCCGGCGGCGACTACCGCCTCGTGCACATGCATCCCGTACATTCCTTTTCCGCCGTATTTGGGCAGGAGGGCCGGATGGATGTTGATAATCTTGCCCGGATAGGCATTCAACAGGGTGTCGGAGATTTTATTCATAAAGCCGGCAAGGACGATCAGGTCCGTATCGTACTCCGCCAGTTTAGCCAAAACGGCGCTCCCTTCGGCAAACTCGTCACGCGAAAAAACAAAAGAGGGGATTCCCAATTTGTTTACGCGTCCATGGACACCGACATTCCGGTTGTTAGACAAAACAACCGCCACTTTAATAGTTTCACTTTTAGAGAAATATCGGGCTATATTTTCCGCGTTTGTACCCGAACCGGAAGCAAAAATGGCTATGTTCTTCATGTTTTTACCTGTTTTAGTGCACAAGAAAAGAAAAAATGTGCAGTTTTCCGCATTTTTAGCTCATTAAATTTGTTTTGTAACATAAAAAATTCTTTTCTTTGCACTGCAAATTTAAAAAGTATATTCGTATTTATTAATCTAAATTGAAAAAGTTATGTCTGAAGTTGCTGAAAGAGTAAAAGCTATCATCGTTGACAAATTAAGTGTTGAAGAAACAGAAGTTACAAACGAAGCAAGCTTTACTAACGATTTAGGAGCAGACTCTCTTGACACTGTAGAACTGATTATGGAATTCGAAAAAGAATTCGGTATTTCTATTCCCGATGATCAAGCAGAAAAGATTACAACTGTAGGCGACGCCATTGCTTACATCGAAGCTAATGCGAAGTAATCAATCCTTTTAATTAAAGGTATGGAATTAAAAAGAGTTGTGGTAACAGGTCTTGGAGCTATTACTCCACTTGGTAATACCCTCCCGGAAACATGGGAAGGTATTATCAACGGGAAGAGTGGAGCCGGGCCTATTACTCAGTTTGATGCATCCAAATTCAAGACACAATTTGCATGCGAAGTAAAAGGCTTCGATCCGTTGACAGTGATGGATCGTAAGGAAGCCCGCAAGTGCGACCGCTACAGCTTGTTTGCAATACAGGCAGCAAAGCAGGCGATCGAAGACGCAGCAATGGACTTGGACAAGGAAGACAAGAACCGTATCGGCGTTATTTTCGCCTCTGGTATCGGTGGTATCAAGACATTCGACGAAGAAGTATTAGGATATGCGAAGACCAAAGACACGATCGGTCCGAAGTTCAATCCGTTCTTCATTCCGAAGATGATTTCGGATATCGCAGCCGGACATATCTCCATGCTTTATGGATTTCATGGCCCGAACTTTGCGACAGTCTCGGCTTGTGCCTCTTCTACCAACGCGATTGGTGACGCATACAACTATATCCGTTTGGGCAAAGCGAATGTCATTGTGACAGGTGGCGCGGAAGCCGCAATTTCGGAATCAGGCGTAGGTGGATTCAATTCGATGAATGCACTGTCTACACGCAACGATTCTCCGGAGACTGCCTCCCGTCCGTTCAGTGCCAGCCGCGATGGTTTCGTAATGGGTGAAGGCGGTGCTTGCCTGATATTGGAAGAAATGGAACACGCTTTGGCGCGTGGAGCTAAAATATATTGCGAAATTGCCGGAACCGGTATGTCTGCCGATGCTTACCATCTGACTGCTTCCCATCCTGAAGGATTAGGTGCCAAGTTGGTTATGCGCAATGCATTGGAAGATGCGGAAATGACACCGGAAGACATCGATTATATCAATGTTCACGGGACATCGACTCCGGTAGGTGACATCTCAGAAGTAAAAGCGATCAAGGAAGTCTTCGGAGATCATGCTTATAACTTGAATATCAGTTCCACCAAGTCAATGACAGGTCACCTGTTAGGCGCTGCCGGAGCTATAGAAGTAATGCTTTGCATTATGGCTATACAGAACGGTATCGTTCCTCCTACGATCAACCACGTCGATGGCGATGATGATCCGGAAATAGATTATAAACTGAATTTCACATTCAATAAAGCTCAAAAAAGAGAAGTACGGGCTGCACTGTCAAATACCTTCGGGTTCGGCGGTCACAATGCCTGCGCGATTGTTAAAAAATTTGTGAAGTAACGTGTTTACAAAGCTATACAAAAGAATAAGGCTCCTCAAGAATATCGGTAAGGAGCCTTATTCTTCTTTATACAAAATACTTGGGTTTTGCCCTGAAAACATCCACTTGTATGAACAGGCCTTCCTCCACAAGTCATCTTCGGTTGAGAGCGGTGACGGCAGATGGTTGAATAACGAACGGTTGGAGTTTTTGGGTGATGCCGTATTGGATGCAATCGTAGCTGATATCGTTTATAAACATTTCCAAAACAAGCGGGAAGGATTCCTGACCAATACCCGCTCCAAAATCGTACAACGCGAGACACTGAACCGCATTGCCGTCGAATTGGGACTCGACAAAATGGTTGTTTACTCAGCCAAACTAAGCTCCCACAACAATCACATGTATGGAAACGCCCTTGAAGCATTGATCGGAGCCATCTATCTGGATCAGGGTTACAAGGTGTGCTATCATTTCATCCAGGATGTGATGATCAAGAAATATATCGACATCGATACAATCGCCCGCAAAGAGGTGAACTTCAAATCGAGCCTGATCGAATGGAGCCAGAAGAACAAACTGGAAATCTCGTTCGACCTGATCGAATCGTTTACCGACAACGACGGGAATCCGGTATTCCAGACGGGTGTGACCCTTTCGGACACACAGATCGGCGTAGGCATCGGATACTCTAAAAAAGAATCCCAGCAATCGGCCGCCAAGATGGCGATCAAGAAACTGCGTACGGATAAGACTTTCCAGCAATTCATCTCGGAACTGAAGAAAAAGAAGACCGGCGAGAACACGGCCGAGCACGAATTCGAGGAACTCCCCGAAGAGGCAATGGAAAACAATGGCCAGGAAGAAATATCCGCAGAGACAGCAAGTGCAAAGACAGCAAGTGCAGAAGAAACAAAAGCGGAAACCGCCCAAGAAGCCGTCCCCGCCGAAAACTAATTTTCAACTTTCAACTCCCAAAGGAGATTCCCATCCGTTGCCCCTGTACAATCAGATCATGGTCCGGAGTCACCAGCTTCAGTTTACCGGCCACTTCCGACAGCGGGACAGACTCGACACAATCTCCTTTCATACAAACCATGCGCCCGAAGCGTCTCTCGGCAATCAATTCCGTAGCATGTCCGCCCAAGCGGGTTGCCAGATTGCGGTCGAACGGCGAAGGATTGCCTCCGCGCTGGATATATCCCAACACCGTATCACGACATTCGATGCCGGTTGCCTCCTCGATGGCACGCGTCACATAAACGGAAGGACGCTCTTTGTTCGGCGTCTCGACGCCTTCGGCCACGACAACGATCGAATAGGGTTTGCCCTTGCGGGCACGTTCCAGGATCGTTTCGTTTACCTTCTCCAAGTCATAGCCTAATTCGGGAATCAGGATCACATCGGCGCCTCCCGCCATTCCGGCATAAAGGGCGATCCATCCGGCATGATGGCCCATCACTTCGACCACCATCACACGTTTGTGGGAACTGGCGGTCGAATGCAGACGGTCGATCGCTTCGGTTGCTATGTTCACGGCTGTATCGAAGCCGAACGTAATATCCGTTCCCCAGACATCATTATCGATTGTTTTCGGTACGCCGATCACATTCAGTCCCAAGGCGGAAAGCATGCCGGCAGTCTTCTGTGTCCCGTTGCCGCCGATGCAGACCAGGCAATCCAGGCCTAACTCTTCATAATTCTGCATAATGACCTGCGGTTTCTCGCTCTCGCCGGAAGCCAACAGTTTACGGAAAGGTTTTTCGCGGGAAGTACCCAAAATAGTTCCACCCAGATTCAGGATACCGGAGAGGCTGCGTTCGTCGAACGTCTGTACATCTTTATTCAATAAGCCTACGAAACCGCTGTGGATACCGACCACTTCCATGCCGTAATGCATGATGGCCGTCTTGCCGACACCGCGAATCGTTGCGTTTATACCGGGACAATCGCCTCCGGAAGAAAGGATTCCTATTCTCATCGTTATACAGGATTAAGTATGTAGCACAAAGATAGGAAAATATGCATATCTTAAGATATTAATAGAAAGAGAATGCCTACATTTGTACGCAATACAAATAAAAGGAGCATGGATATTCTAACGAATACGATATCACTACTCTTCCGCCCCCGGCAAAAAGAGATCGCAAGATTCGCGCAGGAAACCGACGTTATCCAGCGTAACCAGTTGCAATCCCTTCTATCTACCGCCCGCAACACTGAGTGGGGCTTGAAATACGACTACAAAAGCATTCAGAGATATGCCGACTTTTGCCGGCGTATCCCCTTGCAGACTTACGACGATATAAAACCATACGTCACCCGTATGATAAACGGAGAAAGGAATATACTCTGGCCTTCGGTCGTCCGGTGGTACGCGAAAAGCAGCGGCACCACGAACGATAAAAGCAAATTCCTCCCCGTCACCCCTGAAATTCTGAGAGGGTGCCATTATAAAGGCGGCTTCGACACCGTCTCCGTCTATCTACGAAACACTCCCGACAGCCATTTCTTCGCCAGCAAAGGCCTGATCTTAGGCGGCAGCCACAGCCCGTCGCCCCTGAACCGGAATGCACACTGCGGGGACCTTTCGGCCGTCTTGTTGCAGAATCTGAATCCGTTGGTGAACCTGATTCGCGTCCCTGCCAAAAAAATCATCCTTATGGACGAATGGGAAAGCAAGATCAAGGCGATTGTCGAAAGCACCTGCCGGGCCGATGTGAACAGCCTTTCCGGCGTCCCTTCCTGGATGCTGGTCCTGATCAAGGCGATGCTGAAAAAGACCGGACGGGAATACCTGACCGATGTCTGGCCGAATATGGAGGTATTCTTCCACGGCGGCATCAGTTTCGAGCCCTATCGCGACCAATACAAGGCGCTGATTCCTTCAGACCGAATGCATTACATGGAAACCTACAACGCTTCGGAGGGATTCTTCGGCCTTCAGGACGATCCGGATGAGCACAGCCTGTTGATGATGATCGACTACGGCGTGTTCTATGAATTTATCCCGATCAATGAGGTGGGCAGCGACAACCCGACTATTCTTCCGTTGGAAGCCGTCGAAGTCGGCAAGAATTATGCGATGGTGATTACCACATCCGGCGGCCTTTGGCGATACCAGATCGGCGACACCGTCCGTTTCACCTCCCTGCATCCGCACAAGTTCGTGATATCGGGACGTACCAAGAACTATATCAATGCCTTTGGGGAAGAGTTGATGGTGGACAATGCCGACAAGGCGATCAGTGCTGTCTCGCGCCTGACCGGAGCAAAAGTGAAAGAATACACCGCCGCTCCCCTCTTTATGCTTGACAAGGCAAAAGGCCGCCATCAATGGATGGTCGAATTCGAGAAGATGCCGCCTTCGTTAGACGATTTTGCCGCTTTGTTAGACAAGACGCTGCAACAGCTCAACTCCGACTATGAGGCCAAACGCTATAAGGAGATTTCGCTTCAGCCATTGGAAATTATAGTTGCACGCGAGGGCACGTTCTACGAGTGGCTCCGCATGAAAGGGAAATTAGGCGGCCAGCACAAGATTCCCCGCCTTAGCAACGAGCGGACATTCATCGAAGAACTGATCCGCATCAGCGAAACGGAATAAGATATCCTAAAATTTCCAGGAAAGATAAAGACCACCGCCCTCGGGAGACAGCGTCGGGGCTATAACCAGGCGGTCGCTGGCTTTCAGGTTAATCCGGCGGGCAATCGCATTACGAATCGGGAAATAGGTCAGATAGGCAAGCTCGACGGAAAGGATGCCGAAACCGGCTCCGGCAACCACATCCGCCACCCAGTGACGGTTGTTATACAGGCGGGAACAGGCGACAAGCGTGGCCAAGCCATAACCTGAATAGGCCAACACCGGACTGCTGTCCTTAAACTCCTTCCAGGCGACGTGCGCACCTAAAAAAACATTTGCTGTATGCCCGGAGGGAAAAGAATGCGGACCGCCATCGGGACGGATTTCGTTGACCGCATATTTAACTGTTCGCGTCATGGCTGCATTAAATCCTTCGGCGATGACAACCAGGCAAAGCTGGTCCACCCAATTGTGCTTCTCCTTCCCCATCAGGTCGCAGACAAACACCCAACCTAACATTCCCCATTCCATATAATCGTCTATGCGGATTTGCTTCACGGAATCTTTGCGCGAGAGAAGATGGAAATCGTTCATTCCGTCTATCGCCGTACCGACAGCTCCGACTGTAATCAGGGATGCCGGAAGAATCAGGCTTTTCGGATTGAACTTATACGGCACAACCGGCATGCGCTGCCGAAGGGTATCGGAAGCCGCGCCCTGTTCCCGCGCCTGACGCGGGATCGCATCAAAACCTGCCGTATCGGGCTTTAATTGATAAAGCCGCTCATCTTGCGGCCCCGCGTCAAGCGCGGGGACAGAGACAGCGGCTGCCATTTCTATTGTGAACTGAAATAAGAACAGTAAAATGCAAACGAAATATTTCACGAAACTGTGTATTGATTTTCGGTTGCAAAGAAACGAAATTCTCCTTAGCTCACAACCATACACTTGCTATTTTAATATCTTATCGATTGAATCGCCTGTAAAAGCGCTTTCATATCTTCAGGGAAAACATCGCCGATATTTCCGATACGGAAGGTGTCGGCGTCGGAAATCTTACCCGGATAAATAACGAACCCTTTTGCCTTCAACTGTTCGTAGAAAGAGGCGAAATCAAAGCCGGCCGAAGGATAACGGAAAGAGGTGATGATCGGGCCCTGCGAGGCATCGGGCAGCAAGGTCTCGAAGCCTAAGGCGCGCATGCCGTCGACCAACGTGCGGTGGTTCTTTTTGTAACGTTCCGAGCGGGCTGCGATGCCGCCTTCTTCGTTCAGTTCCTTCATGGCCTGATAGAACGCGTGTACCACATGCGTGGGAGAGGTGAAGCGCCATTTGCCGCCGCCTTTCTCCATCGCTTCCCATTGCGCATAGATATCGAGCGAGAGGGAACGGGCATTGCCTTTCGTTGCGACCAATTTATCCTTCTTTGCGATAATAAAGCCGAAACCGGGAACGCCCTGGATACATTTGTTGGCGCTGCTGACCAGGAAGTCGATGCCCAGCCCTTTCATGTCAATAGGCACACCGCCGAAGCTGCTCATCGCATCGACAATAAAAGTGATGTCACGGCCTTTCAGCACCTCTGCCACCTCCTCGATCGGATTCAGCAAGCCGGTGGTTGTTTCGCTATGCACCATTGACAGATGAGTGACGCCCGGATTGGCTTCGAGTGCCTTACAGGCCACTTCGCCGGTGATCAGTTCGGTTTCGTGCAAAGAAACCAGTACATGGTCGATATGGTAATATCCGGCAATCTGAGCCATCCGTTTCCCATAAGCGCCGTTTGCCAGGATCAACAGTTTATCGGTCGGTTTTACGGCAGCACCGATAGTCGCTTCCACACAATATGTGCCGCTTCCCTGCAATAAGACGTTTGTATATTCATCCTCATCCAGGCCTGCAATAGCCAACAGGCCTTTACGGATCGGAGTGACAATTCCTTCGTTATAATCTTTATCCCACGTGCACCAGTCCTGCAACATGGCTTCACGAACCGTTTCGGACGTACTCAAAGGGCCGGGGGTAAGTAATAGATAGTTTCGTTTTGTATTCATGATGTAAATATTATGTTTTTGTGATGATTTTACCGATTAATCCTTTCGATGCAAGCCGGGAGTTCCGTGATGTTGTCGAGGACGAAATGGGCACCGGCGTTCAGCATCCGTTGGCGAACTTCCCGTTTCAGTTCTGCCAGTTCGTCGGCGGAGCGATGATTGTATTCCTTTTCCGTCAAGCCCATCTCGTTGCTGCCGGTGACGATGCCTATACTCCAGACTTTCGCATTCAGCCCTTCCTTGATATCGGCAATCGTATCGCCCACTTTCACCACATTATCGACAGAAGGGATAGCCAGGTCGATCATATTCTTATAAATCATATATGGAGCAGGACGACCGGCGGGAACATCATCCGGAGTAACCAGATTATCCACCACATATCCTTTGGCGGCAGCGTCGGGACGAACCACGTCCATCATTGCCTGCGTATAGCCGGTGGTCGAACCGATCCGGATACCTTGTCCGCGCAGCACTTCCATCGTTTCCAGTACGCCGGGGATCGGATCTGTAAAGTTGCGGAGGGAGGCAAAGAGGTGCTTTTCAAAACTCCGGTACATCTCGTTCACGTCATCCATGTTCCAGTCGCGGTTATAACGCGCCCGGAATTTGTCTGTCACTTCTGGCATATTCAGGATCGCCTTGATATGGTCTATTTTCAACAGCCCCATCGGCTCACGCGCCTGGCGGTAGGTTATATCTACTCCTTTTTCTTCGGAGAAAACCTTCAGGAAGGCATTCAGAGGAGCAAAACAGCCGAAATCGACAGCCGTTCCGGCCCAGTCCATAATCACACACGAAATCTTTTTCATAACTTACTTATTTCATTATTATACTTATTTACTTATTCATTCATCAAGCCATCGTGATAGCGTTCTGCGGAGTCGCATCAAACACCTCGCCGCTCTTGACTGTCAAGCCGTTTTCCTTCCGGAAACGCTGGTGCAAATATACAAAGGAACAGATGAAGGTGATGCAGCAGAAAATACCGACATACCCCGCAAACTGGTTGTAAAACACAGCCCAGTCGATATGAGGATTACAAAACTCCTTCAGTACGAGCACAAGTACCGTCCCGGTGTATCCTAAGAAGTCCGTCGTCACAATAAAGAACCCCACATTCCCGTGAATACTGAAACAGGCAATGAACCGGTCGAAGAAAATCGTCTGGAAAGTAAGATAAGCAATATACAGGCAAAGGCTCTGGACAAAGAGCCAGACAACGGGAGACAGCCGGAACCGCTCCTGCCCGAAAGAGACGATAGACATCACGATCATCCCCATAATAATCAGACAAAAGAGAATGGAAAGGGCTTTCAGATTGTCCTTTACAAAGACCATCAACCCGAATATCCCCAGGATAATGAGCGTCACCACACTGTCGATCTGGGCAAAAAGCCAGGGAGAATAGTTGGAGACATCTATGATATTCACAAGGAAATCCTCTTTTATATCGCGCAACACCACAATCGCGATATTGGCAACAAACAACATCAGAAGAAAGGGCATGAAGTTCCTGAACAGTTCCCAGCGTTGTTTCCCGTTCAGCGTAGCCCGCTCCGACTTCATCGCAATATCTTCTTCGGTAGGCTGCGGCAAACGGTTCAGCACATATCCTAACAGTGCCAGAACCGGCAATGCCACCGCACCGATCAATGCAGGCATCCAGAACTCATTCACATGCAGGTTATTCATCACGAAAAGTCCCGCCGACTTGGCCGTTCCCGAGCTGATCACCATGCTGACGCCTAAGAGGCTGGCCAGGATATCCGTCATCCGCCGTCCCTCGATAAAGCTAAAAATAACTCCCCACATACAACCTAACGACAGGCCATTCAGGAACATCGCCGCAATATTATAAGGAGCGGAAAGCAACCCGAAGAACACTAACGAAAGCTCCGCCATGACAATTGACATCAAAATGAATTTCAGACGTTCTTCCCGTTTCAATTCGGAGATGAGCTTAATCCCCATAAACTTGGAAATCACATACCCCAATATCTGGGAAATCGTCACGACCACCTTATAATCCATTCCGAAGAAATCGACATCCTCGAAAGCTGCCGCCGTGTACGGTTTGCGCAAGGCATAGACCAATGAGTAAGAAAGAAGAGCGGCACCGCCGGCCCAAAGGATAAAAAGAAAATCGGAAAACCGTCTGTTCATAACATGCTGTCATTTTGTTTACGGCAGCAAAAGTACAGGCGGCATATTACAACAATATTACTGAAAACATGAATGTTTATTATTAATACCTACTATAAATCAATGATTTATAAAGCAATATTTATGTAATATTCATGTAACACAAATGCAATATGCCTGTACTTATTTTGCAATACAAAAACAGTAAACAAAAAACAATATGGACGACTTCCGGGAACTCTATCAACGAATAGAATATCTGCGAAACAACGGGGTAAAAATGAAAGAAATAGCCGACTGCGCCGAAATGGCTCCCAGCATCCTGTCTTCTTTATATACGACAGTGCTCCCGGCCTATTTTGAGGGGCTGAAAAATTGTCCACAGGAAGAAGCATTGGAACGTGCGCTTGTTCTGGTTAACAATATCTCCAAACGCAGATTGCTTTCCATCCTGCCGGATTTACTGGAACGGTTAGACAAACTGGAACCGGCCGTAAACGACACCCGGAAAGCAAACCCCTTCCTTGAACATTTACAGGAAGAGGTACAGTTATCGATTCACCGGGTCGACAATATATGCGGGCTTTACACCAGTTACAGCCTTTCATCCTCGTCGGACTGCCTGAAAGTAGAACCTTTCATCATCAACCTGTCGGAGAACAAAGAGCATATCCGTATCGGGCGGCTGAACGCCTATGGGGAAGCACAATGGGGAATGGGCGTCATCGGCGACCCGCAGAATTTCTATTGCATGTTCAGCGAAAACCCGTCCCCGCAATTTACATTAGTTACAGTCTACCTGCAGATCCCCTTCTTCCGGAATCCCCGGCAACTGCGCGGCCTGTATATCGGCCTTGACTACAACCGAAACCCGGTTGCCCGCCGCATCCTGCTGATCAAGGAGTCCGACAGCACGGATACAGAAGAATTCCTAACTATGGAAAGCGGTCTGGTTCAAAAGGAGGACTTCACGCCCGAACAGCAAGCCTATTACGACTACACCTGCCAGACGGGCGATTACATCAAAATGTGTACCGTGCCGTCCCTCCAAATGAACGAAACCGATTTGATTAAAGAGAAGAAAATGTTATCATTATAACATCCATTATTCTTTCTGGAACTTGCGGCTAACCTTCAACAGATTCGTCGTAAACGCAACCACATTCTGCGCCTCCTGCACCATATTCAGGTACACCATGCTCACTTTCGTGCTTCCGCTCTGTCCCTGGATACGCTTCAGTTCCTCTTTCTTCAGGAGCGTGAGCCCTGCATTCAGTTCTGCCGATTCGGCAACGAGGTCGTCCAAGCGGTGGTAATCGTTGCTTTCAATCATGGCGGCGCCACGTTTGAGGAAAGACACAATATTGTCGGTCATCTTTCCGAAATCCTCTTTCTGAACCTCGCTCAACGGACTGAAATGGTTATCGACATGCTCTTTGCCAGGTTCCGTCAGACGGCGGATACTGAATATGATCTCGCTCGCAAAGTCATTTCCCTGATAATAGTACAATCCTTTATCGATCGCAATATCATGTTCCAACTGAGTCACGCCCAGCGTTCCGACACGTTTCACCTGTTTCAGGTAGCTCTTCTTCTCCTCGACCGCACTCATCACCTTACGAAGCTCACGCAGGTTCTCATCCATAAAGCCATGAACGGAACGGCTGAAAGCATCCGATGCAAAGTTCAGGACATTGCAGAGTTCTTCGCGACTATGTTCGCGGAACAGGGAAAGAGCCTCACGCTTATCCGTCGTCTCACGCAGTTTGGAAATCGTAGAATCGACCTCTTGCTGCATCGCTTCTTTCTTCATCTTTTTGCGATAGGTAAGATGACTGCGAATCAGCATATAAACAGCCAACCCGACCATTGCCGCCATAGCCGCAACACCTCCGACATGGATCAGCAAAGCAACGATAAAACAGATTGTGAAAGCCGCTCCCGCCGTAATAAACCAACCGCCGATCACGGATAACACACCGGTAATACGGTAGACAGCACTCTCACGTCCCCAGGCACGGTCAGCCAACGAACTACCCATCGCCACCATGAAAGCCACGTATGTCGTAGACAGCGGCAGCTTCAACGAAGTACCGACAGCAATCAGCAAACCGGAAAGCACCACATTGACGGAAGCACGGACCAGATCAAAACTGGCCTTATCCTCAAGAATCATTTCGCTGTTATCAAAACGGCTGTCTATCCAGTCCTTCATACGCGGAGGGACAACGCTCAGAATCGTATTGGAGATATTGTTGCAGGTACGGACCAGCGTGCGTGCAACCGGAGATGTCCCGAAGTTTTCGTTTCCCTCCGACTGGCGGGAAAGATCGAGGGATGTTTTCACCACATTATGCGCCTTCTTTGAAGTAGCAAGCGCGATGACCATCACAATACCGGAACCAAACAGGAAATACCAGGGCGTCTTAGCCGGTTCGAGCAAAGATTCCATCAGGAATGTATTCGTCGTGGTCGTCCCACCCTGTGCCATCAGATCCATATAAGAAGAATAACCGGCCAGGGGAACACCGATGAAGTTCACCAGGTCATTCCCGGCAAAAGCGAGTGCGAGCGCAAACGTACCCATCAGGATCACAACCTTGAATACATTTACTTTCAGCCAATACAACACCTGCATCAGGATCGTAAAGAAGATGAAAGCCCCCCACACCACTTTATCCGTATTTCCATAAATCAGTTCCTTCAGGTCGCCTTCCATAAAAGAGCTCGACTTCAATCCCTTTATCAGCATAAAATAAAGAATGGACGTGGCAGCCAGACCGGCAAACAGGCCCACAAAATATTTAGCGTGCTTCTTATAGTTAAACGTAAAAATCAGACGCGAAATATATTGCACAACTGTCCCGAAGAAGAAAGCGATTGCCACGGAAAGGAAAATACCCAATATCACGGTAAACGCCTTATCCGTATTCAATAAATCGCCCAGTTGCAGCATACCGTTCGAATTGGCTATCTTGACTAATGAAATCGCAACCGTACCGCCTAATAGCTCGAAAACCAATGAGACGGTTGTCGACGTAGGCATCCCTAAGGAATTAAAAATATCCAATAACACCACATCGGTCAACATGACAGCCAGCAAAATGCACATAATCTCCGAGAAGAAGAAATGTTGCGGCTGGTAAATTCCGTGCCTGGCAATATCCATCATGCCGTTGGAAAGTGAAGCGCCGACGAATACGCCGACAGCAGCAATCACCATAATAACTTTAAACGATGCAGCCTTCGATCCTATTGCTGAATTCAGGAAATTCACCGCATCATTACTCACTCCGACAGACAAATCGAATATTGCCAGTATAAAGAGGAAAATAATCAGAAAGAGATAGAATGTCTCCATAATTGCTTGTTATCTTATTTGGTTGCAAAGGTCTGAAACAAATATTACGCACAAATGACATAGATGTTACAAACCTGTTACAATCATGACTACTTGCATTTGAAAACAGTTAATCCGAAAATAATGTTATCCAGGCTAAGGGTTTTTCTCTACATTCGCGACTACTTATATAGAACATTGTTAATCTTACTCATATTTGGGAGAGAATCGAGACAATATCATGCAATGGGTTTGCGAGATGGCTCTGTCTGACTCGCAAACGGCTCTTAAATCGCTTTACATGTCCTATTTCGGACGGTTAATGCGGTTCGTAAGCCTGTATGTCTCATCGCCGACAGAATCCGAAGAGATCGTCTCCGATACATTCCTGGCTCTTTGGAACAGCCGCCAGCAACTCCCCGGCGTGGCTAACTTCGATTCCTATATTTATACCATTGCCCGCCACAAAGCGATCAGCTACTATCGCAAACAGAACATGGAAAAGATATCTCTTGATGAAGTATCCATCGACTTGTTCACCTCTACCGAAACGACTCCCGAAGAAGACCTCATCAGCCAGGAAGGGATTAAACGCCTGAATATGGCAATCGAATCCCTGCCCGCAAAATGCAAGGTCGCATTCAAGCTCATCCGCGAAGACAAGCTCAAATACAAGGAAGCCGCCGACATCCTCGACATCTCCGTCAAAACCCTGGAAGCGCACCTGGCCAATGCTGTTCGGAAACTACGGGAAGCATTGGCTGAAGATACTTCTATTTAACATTTTTGATCCGTCCCCTATTGCATGTTACAACTGTATTCCTTTCATGTCACAACTGTCTTCCTTCTATGTTACAGTTATCTTTCTTTTGTTTCACGGCTGTAACATGAATAGCAGATGGCGCGGGCCAACCTCTACATGCCAGTCCATCCATTCCTACATGGACATAAACAGCAACCCGAACCGGCTTATACCTCCGGCATCCCTACATATTTTTTCCAAGACGACTAAGGCTTTTTTTCTGTTGATGCGACTAATATTATATAAGTACTCCAAATGAATATATCATAATCTAATTTAATATCATATGAAACAAACACGAAGAAACTTCATTAAGAGCTCAGCTTTAGGAGTCATTACAACAATGGCTGGTAGACAATGCCTGGCAACAGAAAAAAGCACGGCAACAACATCCCGCGAACAAGGTAATTACCATTTTGTTCGTAATATTCCCATAGACAAAGAATATGATGTTATCATAGCCGGTGGTGGTCCGGCAGGCATCGGAGCAGCATTGAGTGCTGCCCGGTCAGGGTACAATGTGTTAATCATAGAAGCTATGGGCTGCTTGGGCGGCATGGGAACTTCAGGACTGGTGACAGCTTTCGACCCAATGGCTAACGGGGAAGAGATGTTGGTTGGCGGCATCATGTACGAAATCGTAATGAAAATGTATAAACGGGGATTCTTGGGACCGGACGAAAAACCGGAAATCTTTACAAAACACTATCATCACTGGACTGCTTTTCAAGGAGAAGGATACAAACTTCTCTTGGATGAATTAGTACAGGAGGCTGGTATAGAAGTCCGCTTCTTCACACGGGTAATAGATGCCGATGTGGATACAACACGCAAAAGAGTCAATGGCGTTATTCAGCAAAATATCGAGGGGCTACGTTACGTAAAAGCAAAAACTTTCATCGACTGTACAGGTGACGCTGTGCTGGCCGATCTATGCGGAGTAACCTGCAGGGAAGCAGGAAAAGACTCTCCCAGAATCATGCCGGCTACACTTTGTTCGATCTTCGCAAATATCGATTATCCCAATGCGGCACACGTCTATAACAACAACCCCTTGTTATTACAAGCGATCAAGGATGGGCATTTCACCTATACAGACAGGCATTTACCGGGGATATTCAAGGTCGGGGAAACGGTTGGCTACCTGAATGGAGGACATCTCTTCGGACTTAATGCATTGAACTGCGAAAGTCTTTCAAAAGGAATGATGCTTGGTCGGAAAATAGCAAGAGAATATCTGACTTTCTATCAGAAATATGTTCCGGGCTACGAAAAAATAGAACATGCAACAACTGCTTCATTAATGGGAGTGCGTGAATCACGCCGCATTTTAGGTGAATACGAATTAAAGTATGACGACTATGCCACAAAGCGCAAGTTCCCTGACCAGATTGCCTTGTTCAATAAGGCTGTCGATATCCATCCGTACAATGATTCGGAAGAAGAATACAAACGTCATATTAAAGAATATGAACAAACCGCCCGCTTAAAGCCCGGTGAATCTTTTGGAATTCCTTATTCGATCTTAGTGCCGCAAGGCTGGGATAACCTGTGGGTTGCCGGCCGATGTGCTTCGAGTGACGTAAGAGTACATGGATCTATCCGCGTACAACCGGCAGCCTGTATGATGGGGCAAGCAGCCGGAACTGCCGCCGCACAATCCATAAAAACCGGACAACCGGCATGTGATTTAAATACAGAAACATTAATAGAAACACTGAGAATAGCAGGGGCGAAACTTCCCCAAGAGAAATTATCTGCAAAAATGACGCGTATTTAGAAAGAGAACTCAATATTTTTCACCTAAAAGACTAAGGGATTTTTCAGCTTCCTGCGACTATTTTAATAGAAGCATTCAGAATGGAAAATAGAATAAATCATATAATCGCACGAGTCCTGAGCGGAGAAAGTTCTTCGGACGATATCCTTTCATTAAGCGAATGGCTAAATGAAGATAAAAAGAACAAGGAAGAATTTCGGCAGCTCAAGAACTATTGGGACGCAAATGTCGCACTCAAACATCCTGTTGTACCAACTTTTTCTGCGGATAAGCTACTCCAACAGATCGAGACCCAAGACAAACGCATCAAAAAAAGACAGTCGTGGCAAACTTATATATCCCTTATCGCTGCTGTCACTTTGCTGTTTATCTTCTCTTCTGCGTTTTTTCTTTATTATACAAACAGCTACGCGTCGGAATATTACACATTATTGACAGACGAACATAAATCCGACTTCACACTGGAAGACGGAACAGTCATTACTTTAAATAAGAATAGCCGCCTAAGTTATTCCAATAAATACGGGAAAGACAAACGGGACGTAAAGCTGGAAGGCGAAGCTTATTTCGAAGTGTCAAAAGACCCGGACAAACCCTTCCTGGTAGAGATGAACGGCGCCTCTATCGTCGTATTAGGCACGCATTTCAATGTCAAGGCGGATGCAGACTCTGACGATATCACGGCAACTTTAGTAGAAGGTTCTATTCGCTTTGAAGGGGCCAAACAGAACATTGTCATGACACCAAATCAACAGTTGACTTTCAGTCGATCGACAAATAAAGTAGATATCAAGCACGTCGACACAGACGTCTTTACTGCATGGAAAGACGGTCTGTTGAAATATAAGTCGATCCCGTTTATCGAACTGATGGAAGAACTGAAAAATACTTATAAAGTCGATATTAAGATTGACAACGAAGAGTTGAAGAAGCCGACTGTAACAGTTTCCGGCACATTTAGCAGAGAACAGAGCATTGAGCAGATCTTGAAAGTAATCTCACGCAGTCTTCCTATCCGATGGAATAATAGTAATGGAGTTTATTATATCCAATATGTAACACCTAAAAAACGATAATGCCTATGGAATAACACCAGCGTTAACCTAAAAAACCGGTCATACTTGAAAGCACAACCGGTTTTTAAATCTTTAAATTTAATATCCCGCTTCTTCCGCTCCGCGACCAAACATTGTGGATGAAGCGAATTATCAATCTTTAAATCAGTACAAAAATATGGAAAATGTTTCGTATTACAAGTCTTTCTTACCCAAAGGCTTAAAAAAACTCTTTACAATTATGAGAATCGCGGCTATCTTACTATTCGTGACTCTGTTTCAAGCGGTAGCAATAGAATCTACTTATTCTCAATCTGCCACCGTATCAGTTAAAGCAGAGCGGATACCCCTCACTGACCTGTTCTCCCAAATAGAGAAACAGAGCGAGTTTTTATTCTTCTATGTAGATGAAGAAGTAAAGAATATCAAAGTCAATGTGAAAGCTACTAACCAGCAAATCGACAAAGTTCTGGCACAAGCTTTATCCGGAACAGATCTAACTTATACGATTAATGACCGGAACATCAACATTGTCCGTAAAGCCTATGCATACCAACAGAGGCAAACCAAGCGTATTACGGGTAAAGTCATTGATGACAATGGCGAACCGATTATTGGTGCAAATATAGTAGAAAAAGGCACGACTAATGGTTCTATAA
This sequence comes from Parabacteroides sp. AF17-28, assembly GCF_003479205.1. Taxonomy (NCBI): domain Bacteria; kingdom Pseudomonadati; phylum Bacteroidota; class Bacteroidia; order Bacteroidales; family Tannerellaceae; genus Parabacteroides; species Parabacteroides sp. AF17-28. The sequence continues at coordinate 86,316 of NZ_QUGV01000002.1, forward strand.
CTGATATCGAAGGTTCCTTCGATATCAGTGTAGCATCTGATGCTACACTTTCGATTTCCTATATCGGATATAAAGCGATCGAAATAAAAGTAGACACACGCAGTTCCTACGATATCATACTTCACGAAGATTCAGAAGCACTGAGTGAAGTTGTGGTGATTGGTTACGGTACGGCCCGCAAGATTGATCTGACCGGTTCAACGTCCTCTTTGGGTGGTGACAAATTGCGGATGAAAAACACACCGCAACTATCCAGCCAGTTACAAGGACAAATGGCTGGAGTGCAGATCACCCGTTCGAGTGGCGACCCTACAGCCGGAGCAACGATCCGCGTGCGTGGAGTCACGACCATGTCGACCAACGACCCGTTGGTAATTGTGGATGGCGTACCGGGCGATATCAACGACATTGCCCCTGAAGACGTAAAAGACATCCAGGTTCTGAAAGATGCAGCTTCTGCTGCTATCTACGGTTCACGTGCGGCAGCAGGTGTTATCTTGATTACTACAAAACGCGCAAAAAACAAGGAATTCCACCTTTCATACAATGGAGAATACGGAATTGATACTCCAACAGACAAGCCAAAGTTCGCAAATTCAGTACAATGGATGAAAGGGCTCAACGAATTAGCTTTCAACGATGGCGCTTCTTCTCCTCATTCACTCTATTCGGAAGATGTGATCAACAATTACGCACAATTACGAGCTGAGGATCCCGATCGCTATGCAGACACTGACTTCATGGACTTGGGGCTGAAAAGCAGTACGCACCACCAACGGCACTCTCTTTCGCTCAGCGGCGGCACCGAAAAGCTGAAAACGAATTTCAGCCTCAATTACTACGAATCAGAAGCTCTGATAGACACAAAAAACTATGAACGTTTCAACATTCGTACCAATAATGATTATACGATTAACAACTGGATCCATGCAAATGTAGACCTCAACCTACTTTATTCCAATGCTACTGAACCACATCTCAGCATGGGTGAATTGATGGAACGGGCACCAATCTACAATGCCTATTGGTCCGACGGACGTTTTGCCGATGGTAAAGACGGAGACAATCCTATTGCACAACGCGAACTAAGTGGATCGATGAAAAAGCAAAACTATCGAGTCGGTGGTAAGATACAGTTAGACCTTACCCCTGTAGAAGGATTGACTTTGACAGCTATCGTTGCCCCTCAATACTCCTTCTATAAAGGAAAGGATCATAAAAAAAGATACGAAGTCTATCGTATTACCGGCGATCCTATCCCCGGAGTCGGCTATTCCTCGACCAGTCTCAGTGAAACCCGCAACGACAATCATAGTTTGACCAAACAGTTCTACGCCAACTATAAGTTGCAGCTGAATCGCCACTCTATCGGATTGATGGCCGGTTATGAAGATTATTCTTATAAATGGGAAGAAGAAGGAGCTTCACGTACCAATTATAGTTTGGTAAACTTCCCTTATCTGAACTTAGGGCCTGAAGATTATCAATTCAATAGTGGAAAAGCAGGACATAATGCCTATCGTTCGTTCTTCGGTCGTATCATGTATTCATGGGCAGATCGCTATATGTTGCAAGCTAATATCCGCTCTGACGGTTCTTCCCGTTTTGCAGATGGTCATCGTTGGGGTACATTCCCCTCTGTCAGTGCCGGCTGGGTCATTTCTGAAGAGCCGTGGTTCAATAAGAGTGTGGTCGACTACCTGAAGTTCCGTGGTTCAATCGGACAGTTGGGCAACGAACGTATCGGTTCGGAATTTCCTTACCAAGCCAAACTGAGCTTCGGCACAGGCTTTATTCCCAATGCTACTACCGGTGTTTCAGACATCGTGCAGACAGCTTACCAGACAGACTACGCGTTTAACGATCTGACGTGGGAAACTACGACAACCTACGGTATCGGAGCTGATATCACCTTGCTGAGCAACAGACTGCGTGCTTCATTAGATTACTACTACAAAAAGACGACGGATATGTTAATGGAGGTAGGATTCCCTTCCTATTTCGGTTATAATGCACCACAAAACAATGCAGCAGACATGAACACGAGAGGTTGGGATCTTGAACTTTCCTGGAGCGACCAGATCAACGATTTCCGCTATGGTGTAAGTTTCAACTTATCTGATTATCGCTCGAAAATGGGATATATGGCGGATAGACAAAAGATTGACGGAGCCAAACTGACTGAAGAAGGTTCTTATTATAATGAATGGTACGGCTACAAAAGTATGGGAATTATCTTGAACGAAGCAGCCATGTTAGACGAAAACGGTAACAAGATTCCCGTTCTGACCAATAACGATGCGGCCGGTAATATCCGTTACCAGGATATCGATAACGACGGTAAGATCACTGCATCCAACGACCGTGTACGCTTAGGGAACTCATTGCCGGAAATGCAATACGGCGGATCTCTTTGGGGTGAATGGAAAAACTTTGATTTCAACCTGTCATTCCAAGGCATCGGCCATCAACTTTCCTATTGGGGATGGCCCGGCACACCGTTCAACTATCAGGCCTATGCCTGCCCGCTGAATCTGATCGAGAGCCATTGGAGCCCATCTGCTACAGATGCCGAAAATGCAAAGGCTAAATATCCGAAGTTGACGACCAACAATGCCAATATTTATGCCAACAGCGACTTCTACCTTTTCAACGGGGCTTATATGCGTATCAAAAACATCACATTAGGATACACCATTCCGGCTGAAATCACAAAGAAGTTCTTCGTCAATAAGTTGAGAGTATATGTCAGTGTCAACGACCTACCGGCATTCTCAAAATATCCCGAAGGATACGATCCTGAGTGGAGTCGTAACAGCGACCTCCTTTTGTCTTCTTATATTTTTGGTCTGAATGTTTCATTTTAATTAAAGAATCCTGTTATGAACAAAATAAATAAATATCTATTAACCGGAATAATAGCACTGGGCATGACCGCCTGTGCCGACCTGGACCTGAATCCACTATCGGAGGGTTCGAGCGAGAATTGGTATCACGACGAAACTGAGATAGAAATGGCTCTCAATGATTTGTGGAGACCTGACTTCTTTCCAATCGACGTAATCTATTGGGATGACGATTTGTTAAACCGCAATGGGTCCAACGAAATCACGTTAGGAACAGTGACTTCTCAATGGGGAACTGCATCAAGCCGTTGGACCTCATTATATAAATCTATCGCTCGTGCCACAAAAGTAATCAACGCATTGGATAACGGAACAGCAGACGGACTAAGCGAAAGCAAAATCAATCAATACAAGGGAGAAGCCTATTTCATGTTAGGATTTGCCTATGGCGAGCTAACAACCTACTATGGCGATTGTGTATTAAACAAAGGCATGACTCTGGATGAAGCCTATCAGGCTGTCCGTTCGCCCAAAAGTGAAGTGTTAGCTTATGCTTACGAGTGCTTGGACAAGGCTGCCGAGTATTTGCCGGATTCCTATAAAGCTCAACAACGACCGACTAAAGGAGCTGCCTTAGGTTTTAAAGCCCGTTTCGCACTCTTTCACGAAGATTGGCAAACAGCAGTGGATGCATCAGAAAAATGTATGCAACTGGGTGTTTACAAATTACACGACAACTATGGAGAAATGTTCAAATCCAACAGTTCACCTGAATTCATGTTCTATTTTAAAGGAGATTTAACTTTAAAGAAAGGATACAGTTTCATGTCGAACGTTCGAGACTTTGTCATTCGTAAAGTCGGCGGTCATTGCAACCAAAGTCCGTCATTGGAATTGTTCTGTTCTTATACTTGTACGGACGGACGGCCTATCGATCAATCTCCACTCTATAATCCAAAGGATCCGTTTGCCAATCGCGACCCGCGTCTGGCAATGACCATCCAACCATTCAAAACAAAGTATTCTTCTGACTATGCAGATTATGAAGCATCCAAAAAAGATGGTACATTCCCTGAAAAATATCCGGACTACATCACATTGGGTTATGAATTCAACCCCAGTCCGTATGCAAACACAGTCTATGAAGTGTCTTCTGGCAAAATGGTAGTCAACACCGACTCGAAAGCAGCAAACCAGCATTCGGCTTACAATGGATTGATCATCCGCAAATTCGTAAAAGATGATTGGAAAGATTTCAACAATTTCGGCTTAGTGGCAGACAACTGTTTCCCATATTTGCGTTATGCAGAAGTCTTAATGACCTACATCGAAGCAAAAAATGAGATGGGACAATGTACGCAAGACGACTTGGACAAAACCATCAACCTGGTACGCGAACGTGCTTATCGGGAATCCGGTATCGCCTACCCGCGCGTAGAAATGGCTTCACAGGAAGCTTTACGCAAGGTCATACGCATGGAACGCCGTTCGGAATTCACATTCGAAGGAGTACGCTATCGTGACCTGTTGCGTTGGCGCATCGCTGAAAAATCGCATAACAAATCGATGTACTACCTATCCCGTGCCTGGTCCAATTCCGCCAATTGGAATGGTTTAACCGGCAGTGAATCGAATATTGAGTTGTCTCAAGATTTCATCGCATTGTTGAAAAACTGGGACGAAGGTAACTACCCCATCGGTGGCATACCGACGATCGATAAAGACGGTCTGCCCGACCTCTCTCCGATGGAAACAGCCGGATATATCACCACATTTTATAAGATGTCTTTCGATGCGAAAAAAGACTATCTGTGGCCCATCCCTGCCAACGATATTTTGGTCAACAGTAACCTGACGCAAAACAACGGGTATTGATCCTCTGATAATCGAGGCCTCGATTTTGACAATCCAAAGGTGAAAGCCTATAATCGAGGCCTCGAAAATGCCATTTCAACGTTGAAAACCCATAATCGAGGCCTCGATTAATAAATATCGCTTTTATGAAGTATAAACTATTCCTTCTTATTCTATGTATATCCTTGTTCTCCTGCCATTCGGAAAAACAAGAAAACATATCTTCTATCAAGGAAGTTGACATTTGTATTTATGGTGGAACCTCGGCAGGCGTTGTAGCCGCCTATTCCGCTAAAAAGATGGGGAAATCCGTTCTCTTGATAGAACCGGGCAAATATCTGGGTGGAATGACTACTGGTGGATTAGGTGCTACCGATATTGGAAACAAATATGCAGTTACGGGATTGGCACGCCTGTTCTATCGCCGCATCGGAGAACATTACAACAAGTTTGAACAATGGACATTCCCTCCCAGTGTAGCTACTGCCACTATGATGCGCTTTGTGAAAGATGCGGATTTAGATGTGTTATATTATCGCCGTATCACAGGGGCGTCCGTACAAAACAAAAGAATAGAGGCTATTACATTGGAAGATTCGCAACAACCGGATGAGAAAACACGCATTAAAATCCGGGCCAAACAATTTATCGATTGCTCATATGAAGGCGACCTCATGGCAAAAGCCGGCGTTTCTTACTTTACGGGACGCGAAGGGAATGATGAATATGATGAAACACTCAATGGCGTTCAAATGTCTGTCTGGCACCAGTTCCCGGACGGAGTGGATCCTTACCTGAAAGAAGGAGATCCGAACAGTGGCCTCTGTTGGGGAATCCAGCCTAACACATTGCAAGAACGGGGCAGCGGAGATAAACTTATACAAGCTTACAACTTCCGTTTATGCCTGACTGACAACAAAGAGAACCAACGGCCGTTTGAAAAGCCGGGGAATTACGATCCTGCTAAATATGAGTTATTGGCACGCGCTATCCGCAAAATGGACCTGCATATAGACAACTACCTGTTATTTAACTGGGGAGTCATGCCGGAGAATAAATACGATGTAAACAACCGGGGACCCTTGTCAACAGATATGATCGGAATGAACTATGATTATCCGGACGGTGATTACGCAACCCGGGAAAGGATCTGGCAAGAACATGTTGACTATACAAAAGGACTTCTTTATTTCCTCACACATGACGAGCGGGTTCCGCTTGAACTTCGCGACCAAGTCTCCCGCTTCGGATGGGCGAAAGATGAATTTGTCGATAATGACAACTTCCCGACCCAGCTGTATGTGCGTGAAGCGCGCCGTTTGAACGGGGAATATATCATGACGCAAAAGAACTGCCAGGGAGAGGAAACAGTAGGCGATGCGATCGGGATGGCAGCCTACGGAATGGACTCGCACAACTGTCAGCGTATCGTTACAAACGGCATGGTGAAAAACGAAGGAGACGTGGAATATCACGGTTTTCCGCCTTATCCCATCTCGTATAAAAGCATTACGCCTAAACGTGAGGAATGCACCAATCTACTGGTTCCCGTATGTGTATCTTCCACCCATATTGCTTTCGGTTCGATCCGGATGGAGCCGGTATTTATGGTATTGGGGCAGTCGGCAGCCGTTGCATCCGCATTAGCCATCGACGACAATACGGATGTGCAAACAGTCGATGTAACCAAATTGCGCCGGATATTGAAAGAGAATCCGTATCTGGACGGCTCCACACCGGAAATACAGGTCGATGACAGCGAAATTGATAAAGTAAGCAGCGCAGGCGGTTGGCGAAAGAGCTTCGGCCCCCATTATAAAAACAGTTACTTCTGGTCCGCAAACTCAAAGAACAATTGCTCCTTTACCTTTATGCCCGTCATTAAAAAAGCAGGCACATACGAAGTTTTCTTCTACTGCACGGCTCTTGCCGACCAGCAAATGCCGGAGGTCATGGCCTTCGATATAGCATGCAAAGAAGGGATCAAGCAGGTGGAAATATCTCCCAAATCCTATAAAGGCTCATGGGTGAGCTTAGGTGCATACGCTTTTGACAAGGGTGACAGGTTATCTTCTGTCACAATCGACGGCCATCGCTCAAAAGGTGCATTATTTGCCGATGCAATTATATTAGTTCCTAAAAAATAAAATCCTTATCTTTATGGCTTCTCATAAAGACCTTTATAAAAAGAAAATACCATGATTACACGACGTGATTTTTTAAAAGTAACGGCAGCCGGAGGAGCATTAGCTTCGTTAGGTAGCGTGACGGAAGCGAAAGCGACGATGCAGGCAGTGGTTCCTGATGACGGATTCTGCCATGAAACGCAACGGGAGATTCCTGTCATTGCCGATGTCGACTTGGTCGTGGCCGGAGGAAGTTCCCGCGCAGTCGCAGCAGCAGTCGCAGCAGCCAAAACCGGCTGCAAGGTCTATCTGATCGGCTATATGCCTTATTTGGGCGATGATATATGCGGCTCATTTCTTTATGACCGCCAAAAAGACGAAACACCCCAGACCGCTCTTGCCCGCAAACTTTTTGAAGAGGTCAAATCATTCAGGCCTTTGCATTACAAGACAGTGCTGGAGAACGAACTAATCGATAACAATGTTGATTTCCTGTACAGCAGTTACGTTACCAACCTGCTGGTAGACGAAAAAGGGAAACCGGCAGGCGTCGTCATTGCCAATCGCTCCGGCAGACAGGCAATCCGTTGCAAAGGGATTATCGACGCGACCCATAATGCTTCCGTTGCCCGAATGTCGGATATCCAGGTTAAAAACGCAGGGCAAGGGGCTGTCGAATTTAACTATACAGTCGTAGGTAACGGAAAAAAAGAATCGGCAAACATCACCCATGCAGAAGTCTTGCCGCTGCCGGTCCTGTCCGGCGGGAAAGAATATCCGGTGACACGATACACCTTCCTGATGCCATTGAAGAACGACTCCTACGCCGCTTTAATGGAGATCGAACAAACGGTGAGAACCCAGACTTGGGACCCGGACCAGGTAGACAGCTCAGATTTGCTATGGTATATTCCCCAGCAGGTCATTACCAGCAAAAAAGCATGTAACGAAGTATCGGGAAGCATCAGGCAACTCCCGATCGAGGCATTCCAAGCCGAAAAGTATCCGAACCTTTGGATATTAGGTCCTTGTGCCGAGCTTCCGAGAGAAAGCATGAAAACCGTTATGCGTCCGATCAATGCCGTATTTTTAGGCGAACTCTTGGGAGAAGAAATCGGATTCCGGACCCAACTTCTTTCCATGCCCGCCCAGACAATCGTATATCAAAAGAAAGTAAACGCCTCCGACTATGGACAAATCGGGGAAGTCCTCCAGCCTCTCCGCCCCCTTCTTCATAAGAATACCGTCAACTCGCCTGCCGGAGCATTACCCGTATTGGGTGAATATGACGTTGTCGTCCTCGGAGGGGGAACGGCAGGAGCTGCCGCAGGTATCTCGGCTGCCCGGCAAGGGGTCAGTACACTGGTACTTGAATATCTGCATGGGTTAGGCGGAATGGGGACAATGGGGCTGATCGGCTGTTACTGGGACGGCTTCAGGGAAGGTTTCACGGCAACCATCGATAACGGTGTACACGAAATGGCACCGGAAAACCATCCGCGCCAACAAAAAGACTGGAAGAACCGGGCGGTGTCCGACTGGAAAATGGAATGGTACCGGAAAGAGCTCCTGAAAGCAAACGGGCAACTCTGGTTCGGCGTACTCGGATGCGGCGCATTGGTCGAGAACAATCAGGTAAAAGGGCTTGTCGTGGCAACTCCTTTCGGCCGGGGCGTTATCCGGTCAAAAGTATTGATCGACAGTACCGGAAGTGCAGATATCGCCATTGCGGCCGGAGCGCCGTTCGACTACACCGGCAAAAAGACACTTGCCGTCCAGGGAGCCGGAGCCGGTAAACGCGATCCGGGCGACTCCTACAATAACAACGACTGGTTGTTTATCGACGATACAGACATCTTGGACGTGTCACGCACCTTCATCCAAGCCAAAGTGAAGATGAAAGGCCACTACGATATCGTCAAGGTTCCGCAGACACGCGAACGCCGGCGAGTAGTGGGCGAACATATCATCTCGGTCTACGACGTGCTGAACCACCGCCGTTATCCGGACACCATCTCATTCCACCAAAGTTCTTTCGATACGCACGGAATGATTGTAGATCCTTACTTCCTTCTCTCCCCACCTATGAAGCGGCACATGATCTACGATGCCGATGTCCCGCTCCGCAGCCTCCTGCCCAAAGGACTGGAAGGTATTCTGACAACAGGGTTGGGAGCCAGTGCACACCGTGACGCGATGCCGGTTATCCGGATGCAACCCTGCCTGCAAAACCAGGGCTATGCAGTAGGTTACCTGTCCGCACAATGTATAAAAGAAAATAAAGCACTCCGCAAAATAGACATCAGGAAGATACAAAAACACCTGGTCTGGATCGGCAACCTGCCTGAACGTGTCCTGACCGACAAGGAGTTCAAGGGCTTCAGTAACTCCGACATGCAAAAGGCCGCCCAATCGGTTTCAGACAACTACAAAGGGCTGGAAGTTCTCTTCTCCGACCCGGAACGTTGCCGGAAGCTAATTGACAAACAATTCAGCCAGACAAGCCAGTCGGACGAAAAAGCAATCCTCGCCAGCATCCTATGCATGCTGGGAGACAAGAAAGCCGCACCAGCCCTGGAAGAAGCGATCCGCCAGTACAAGAACTGGGATCAAGGCTGGCATTACACGGGTATGCACCAGTTCGGCATGAGCCTAAGCCATCTCGACGCCCTGATCACGGCGCTTGGAAAAACAGGAGAGGCATCCGCTTTGCCAACCCTCTTGAATAAAGCTGGGCAGTTGACCCCGGAAGACTGTTTCTCACACTTCCGTGCCATTGCTATGGCCACGGAGTCTATCGGTAACCGGGACGCCGTTCCCGTATTGGCAAAGATGCTGACCACTCCCGGCGTCCGTTTCCATGCCATACAGTCTTATAAAGAGGCGCAAAGTAGTGTTGTTCCGGGAGATATCGATACCTCCACCCGTAACCGTGCACTAAAGGAACTGCATCTGGCAAGAGCCCTTTACTTATGCGGAGACGAAAACGATATCGGTAAAACGATATTGGAACAATATGCCAACGGCCTGCAAGGTCATTACGCCCGTTATGCATACGAAGTATTAAACAGTAAATAAACGATTTATGAAAAAGAAAGCGATCCTACTCTCCTTCCTGTTAGGTTGTACGAGCCTGTTTGCCCAATCCTCCTACGACCTCGTCATCGTAGGCGGGAATCCGGGGGGAATCATGGCTGCCATTTCGGCCGCCCGTATGGGTAAAAAGTCTGTGATCCTCGAACGGACCCGCTATGTCGGAGGGCTTCCCGCCAACGGACTGGGGGCGACAGACATTGCAACCCGCGACGCGACGACCGGACTGTTCCGGGAGTTTGTCGACGGAGTCCGGCAATACTATGTCGACACCTACGGCCCGAACTCCGAACAGGTGAAGATGTGCAGCGACGGATACCACTTCGAGCCATCTGTCGGCGCCCGTATCTTCCAAAAGATGCTGGACGGGCAGAAAGACAAAATCACCGTCCTCACCATGCGCCAGTTCGATGCGGAAGATGAAAACATCATCATGCACGACAACCGCATCGAACGGATTCGTATCCTGAACCGCGAAACCGGGAAGATGGAAGAATACAGCGGAGACGTCTTCCTCGATGCCACCTACGAAGGTGATCTCGGAGCTGCCGCCGGAGTGCCCTTCCGTACAGGCCGCGAAGGACAAGACGAGTTTGGCGAGCCGGGTGCCGGACGCGTCTACAAATACTGGGGCGGACCGGAAGGCGATGGCAGCACGTTCCAACGGGACAATGCCGTCCAGTCCTACAACTACCGCCTCTGTCTGACTAACAACCCGTCGAATCGCATTGCCTTTGCCAAGCCTGCCCGTTACAACCGGGAAGACTATGCCTCCATCGTGGAAGACGTCTGGACCGGACGTAACACCGATGCCGCCATGCAGCGCGTCACCGACGAGATGATGGAAGCGAACCGCCGGCATATCAAAGCCGGTAACCCGTCCCAACTTCCGGGCGACAAATGGGGCATTGCCAAAATCACCAATATCGTCCACGTCCCGAACATGAAGACAGACGCCAACAACCAGCACGGCGTCTTCGTCTCCACCGACCTGCCGGAAGAAAACTGGCCCTGGCCGACCTCTTCCTGGGAATGGCGCGACAAGTTTGCACAGCGTCTGCGCGAATATACGGAAGGGCTCTTCTGGTTTGCCCAGAACGACCCCGAACTGCCCGCCCACTTCCGCAAAGCCGCTAAAGAATGGGGACTTTCAAAGGATGAATATACAGACAACGGGCATTTCCCACGCCAGGTCTACGTACGTGAAGGCCGCCGCTTCGAAGGGATGTATTTCTTCACCGCCAACGATGCCGTCCCGGTGACGATCGGCAGCCGTCCGCCCATACACGAAAGCAGCATAACAGCCAGCCACTATGCACTCGATTCGCACGCGGTACGAAAAAGAGAGACGGGACGTATCCATCTGGACGGTTTCATCAGCTACCCGTCCGCCGTTTATACTGTTCCTTATGGCGTGATGGTGCCTAAAGAGGTGGACAACCTGCTGTTGCCCGTTCCCGTTTCAGGTTCGCATATCGGATTCTCCACTCTGCGCATGGAGCCTTGTTGGATGGCAATGGGACAGGCTGCAGGCATTGCTTCCGCCCTGTCGATAGACGAGAAGGTGAAGGTGCAGAACATCGATCTTTCCGCCCTCCAGGACAACCTGGTCAACCAGAAAGCGACGCTGATGTATTTCAAAGATGTGGATTACACCGATCCCCACTTCCGCATGGTTCAATACCTGGGCCTCCGCGGTTACCTTCCCGAATGGAACGCCCGCTTGCAGGAGCCGATCGATGCAGCCACACTAACCGCCTGGAAGCGATTGAGCGGTCTCGACCTGACAGGCTTCGAAGCCGGCAAGACGACAAGACTCACTGTCCTGGAAAACATCTACCGGGAGATTAAGTAAAAGCAACGATATTCGTCAACCCCGGCCGGTCATCAGCACAAACCGCTCTGTCCGGTCTGGGTTCTCGACCTCGTAAGCTTACATCTCCGGCTTGCAATAGTTCAGCACTTCCACATTACGGATCGAACTCTTGAAACTTCCCGCTTTCTCCAATGGGAAGACCAGCGTACGGACGTAGTTCATCGAGTCCTTGCCGGCATTGAAGTAACGCTTTTGGATATTCAGATCTTCCTTTAGCTTGCCGTCGATATAAAGGCGGGTAGACTTTTCGTCACCGGTAATCGTGACGGTTGCAGTCTCTTCGGGATAGAACTGGTAATTGAACGTGTTCAGATAGCCGTCACGGGCAAAGCCTAATTTACCGGAAGCCGGATCGGAGAGATAAAAGACTGCGTCCGGCGAGCGGAACAGCTCTGTCCCCTTTTCCTCAAGAGCCGCTTTGATGTCAAAAGAAACGGTGTAATGGTAACCAATCTCCTTCAACCCTGTCGCCATTCCCGGAGTCAGTGTTTCGAGGTTATAGACGGCACGCGGTTCGGTACCGATACGGCCGGCTACGTTCACGCCCGGAGCTTCACTGATTGACCGGCGGGCGCTGTTGAAGTCTTCATAAGGAGTCGTGCAATCTTTTCCGGTCCACATCTTGACCGCTAACGTTTGCATAGCAGGAAAGACGCGATAGTGGATATCCTTCGTGCTGATCCCGTTGCCGGCATGGTCGTTCCAGACGGCAAACATGCCGCCTTTGATCTGCTTATGTTTTTCGGGGAACACCTCTTTCCCGATATGGGCGGGCGTCCATTCCTTATACAGCATTTCGGTGTTCAGATAGTCGTAATAGTAGCCTGCTGCCGGGACGATATACAGATAGCCGTCGGGGATACTGATCAGGTCATAGCCTTGCTTGATCATCTCCTTCGGGTCGGCATAGCCGTTATACCAGGCGCTCATCAGCACGTCTTGGGATTTGACGGGCGTATCGCCTTTCGCATGCGTCAAAGCTCCCCAGACACAGGCCTGCTTGCCGAAGCTTTCGACAAAGCGGATATAATGGTCGGTGAAGGCGCGGAACTTCTCGACCACATCCTGTTTCTTATTCGAATATTCGTCCGTACCGATATGTACACGCTTGCCGGCAAAGACGGGATTGCGTCCTTCTAAGTATTCACGGAAGAGGGCGTCGACGAACTCGTATGTTTCCGGTTTGAACAGGTCGAGGTGATCCATGCCGTACTCTTCACTGCCAATCTCCGGCTTATACTGCGTCAGGGCAAGGGAATGAGCCGGAACGTCTATCTCCGGAATAATCTCCACACCTAAGCTATCGGCCAGTTGTTGCAAGGCGATAAACTCCTTCTTCGTATAGAATCCGTCGCGGGCGGTCAGGCCGGGGAAGGTTTCGCATTCCAGGCGGAAAGCGGAATAGGTCTTGTTCCAGTCGTGATTGTAGTATTGCTTGAAGGCATTATCGTTCAGGTGGATCTGAAAAGTGTTCATCTTGTAGTAAGCCATCATCTTCACATAATCGCGCAGCATGCTTATCGGGATGAACTTACGGCCGCAATCCATCATAAAGCCGCGGATGGCATAGTCGGGATAATCGCGCGCCGTACCTTTGGGCAACGCCTGGCCGGCCTCTTGTTCGGACATCTGGAGCAAGGTGCGGGTAGCCCAGTAAAGCCCTTTGCTCTTGGGAGCGGCCACGGTGACACGATCAGTGATCTTCAGGTTGTAGCCTTCTTCACCCAAGCGGCTGTCGGAAGAGAGAGTGAGGACGAAGTCACCCGCCGATGCACCGCCCTGTACGACCTTCATCTGCCGGCCGAACATCAGCTCGTAGTCTTCGGCAAACTGCGTGGCGACACGGGCTACAGCCGGGTCTTTACCGGTGTAGACAATACGGGAGGTTGCCGCCGGGGTAAACATTCCCTGGCTCCCTCTCCACTCCTGAAGTTCAGGGATAACGAACGGTTTTTTGTTGTTAGCGGCGTCTGCCTTTCCGGGCAATAATAACAAGGCTGCAGAGAGCAGCCAATAAAGTTGTATCTTCATAGGTATTTGAATTAAAATGTGACAAAGATATATAAAAGAACGGACGTTTCTGATTGATTTATTACTTTTGCAACCAAAATCTTTCTAATGAGTTACAATTGGAACACGCGGACGGAACTTTTGTTAGGCGCCGACCGGATGGAACAGCTTGCACATAGCCATGTATTGGTCGTCGGATTAGGGGGCGTCGGCGCTTATGCCGCCGAACAGATATGCCGGGCTGGAATCGGGCACATGACGATTGTCGATGCCGACACCGTGAACGAGAGCAACATCAACCGGCAACTTCCGGCCTTGCATTCCACATTAGGGATGCCGAAAGCCGAAGTCATGGCCCGTCGTTTGTTGGATATCAACCCGCGTCTGAAGCTGACCGTTATCAACGAATTCCTGCGTGACGAAAGGACGGAAGAGGTGCTTTCCGCCACCCGATACGATTTCATTGTCGACGCGATCGATTCCCTCAGCCCGAAAGTATTCCTCCTGTATCATGCTCACAGGAAAGGGATTCCGGTCGTCTCTTCCATGGGGGCGGGAGCCAAGACAGACCCGTCGCAAGTCCGGATTGCAGACATATCGAAAACCTGCAACTGCGCCCTGGCAAAAGCCGTACGCAAACGGTTGCGCGGACTGGGCCTGAACAAGGGGATTCCGGTTGTTTTCTCCACAGAGATTGCGAATCCGGATGCCGTCGTAGAGGTCGAAGGCGAACAGTGCAAACGCACGACCACCGGAACTGTCTCGTATATGCCGGCGATATTCGGCTGCTATCTATCCTCATTTGTCATCCGCCAACTGGCAAATAACGAATGAGGATAATGGACAATTGACAATGAACAATTGACAATTATTTGTCATTCCGTCCAATTGTCAATTGTCAATTATCAATTGTCAATTAATAAAGGTATGATAAAGACAGAAGGAATAACCAAGAGCTTCGGCTCCCTGCAAGTACTGAAAGGCATCGACCTGACGATAGGCGAAGGCGAGGTTGTCGCCATTGTCGGCCCGAGCGGAGCAGGCAAAACAACCTTGCTGCAGATTGTCGGGACATTGGATGCGCCCGATAGCGGCAAACTATATATCAACGGGACGGAAACCGTACGTCTTTCGGAAGAAAAGCTGGCGGCTTTCCGGAACAAGAACATCGGCTTTGTCTTCCAGTTCCACCAGCTTCTGCCGGAATTCACAGCTTTAGAAAACGTGATGATCCCCGCCCTTATCGCCCGCGAAAAGCCGGCTGTGGCAGAAAAAAGAGCTAAAGAGATACTGGACTTCATGAGCTTGGCCGACCGGATGTCGCATAAACCGAACGAGCTGTCAGGCGGCGAGAAACAGCGCGTAGCCGTAGCCCGTGCTCTGATCAACAATCCGTCCGTCATCCTCGCTGACGAACCCTCGGGCAGCTTAGACACCCGCAACAAAGAGGAATTGCACAAGCTATTCTTCGACCTGCGCGACCAGATGCACCAGACCTTCGTCATCGTCACGCACGACGAACAACTGGCAAACGACACGGACCGCGTAATCCACATCAAAGACGGCGTAATTCATAATTCATAATTCACAATTCATAATTCAACTATATGTCCCATCATCATAACAGAGCAACATTTGGTAGTAAAATAGGTGTAATCCTGGCAACAGTAGGCTGTGCCGTCGGACTGGGTAATATCTGGCGGTTTCCTTATATGGTCGGTTCCAACGGAGGAGCAGCATTCCTCCTTATCTACATCATTTGCATTATCTTATTAGGGCTTCCGGTGATGATCACGGAGTTTTTCATCGGACGTCATTCCCGCAAAAACGCGGCCGGCGCCTTCAAAGTAATGGCACCGGGAACAAAATGGTCTCTTATCGGCTACAACGGCGTACTGGCGGCATTCCTGATCCTGGGCTTCTACTCGGTAGTGGCAGGCTGGACGCTCGAATATATCATGCAGGCACTGGACGGTTCACTAACGGGCAAGACAGCGGCCGAATTCAAACTGGACTTCGAGCAATTCTCATCCGGGATCGTACGGCCGATAGGCTGGACGATTGCCTTCATCGCCCTGACGCATATCATCATTATCTCCGGCGTAAAAGAAGGTATCGAACGGGCATCCAAAATCATGATGCCCATGTTATTCCTGATTCTGATTGCTCTCTGCATCCGTTCGGTCACGTTGCCGAATGCCGAGAAAGGGTTGGCATTCCTGTTCAATCCGGACTTCAGCAAAATCTCCTCGTCGGTTGTGCTCAGCGCAATGGGGCAGGCTTTCTTCTCGCTTAGCATCGGAATGGGATGCCTGATTACTTACTCGTCCTATTTCAAGAAAGACACAAAACTCCAGACAACGGCCCTGCAGGTCACAGTCCTGGACACGCTGGTAGCCATATTGGCAGGAGTGATGATATTCCCGGCAGTATTCAGTTTCGGCATTGCTCCGACAGCAGGTCCCGAACTGGTGTTCATCACACTACCGAACGTTTTCGAACAATTGCCCTTCGGCTGGATCTGGTCCACTGTCTTTTTCGTGCTGCTCGCCTTGGCGGCTTTGACTTCGACAATCTCACTTCATGAGGTAGCGACAGCCTATGTACACGAAGAATATCATATTTCACGAAAAAAGGCGGCCTGGTTCGTTTCAGGCGGCGTGCTGACATTAGGGATTCTCAGTTCGCTCTCATTCAGCGTGCTGAAAGAGTTCACGATCGGCGGCTTGATTTTCTTTGATGCGCTGGATTACCTGACAGCAAAAATAATGCTCCCCTTAGGCGGTATGCTGATCTGTATCTTTGTCGGAACACGTGTCGACCGCAAGATACTAAAAGCCGAGTTGACGAACGAAGGAACCGTCCCGTTCCATTTCTTCAACACCTACGCCTTCTTCATGAAGTACATCGCTCCGGTCGCTATCGGCCTGATTTTCCTCAACGAGTTAGGACTGGTCAACAGGATTATAAAACTGTTTTAAAATACTCGGGGAAGTTCCTTGCGTATCTGCAGGGAACTCTTACCTTTGTGGGACAGTATTCATTTAATAAACAATCGCCTTATGGAAATCAAAACCATTAGAAAAAAGAAAGTAGCAACTTCCTGTAAAGTTAAATGTAAATCCTTCCCGTCATGGGAGGAAGTGCAACAGAAAAGGGATGCAAGGAACTCCCGTTATGGATTCGACCCGGCTACCGGATGCGGGACACTTTCCGCCGAACAATTGACCGAAATGATCAGGGAAGCGGAGGAAGGCCCGTTCTATACACTTGAAGAAGGTAAACAAATGATACAACAATGGAGGGAACAAAGGCAAAACCGGTAATCGCTTCATTGCTTTTTTATTCATCAGTCGACCAAATCTTTACTTATGGAAAAATGACCTTCGGTGAACAAACAGCAATCAAGTACGAGAACCTTATATATGAAAAAGTGCAGCAATTAGCCACAGACTACTTGTTGCATGCAGAATATCCATATCTTCCCACCAAAGATAAGCGGTATAGAAGGATTGTCCTTCCAGCCCATCTGATCGTCTACCGCATAACGGCTAAACAAATTGAAGTTTTAGACATTATACATCAGGCGCAAAGCATCTCCCATATCAAACAATTAAGAAACATCAAACCATAAACAAATCAAACTATGAACTGGCGAGACCTTCTCTATTTCTCCAAAGGTGAAAGGCGGGCGTTGACCTTGCTGCTTTGCCTGATTACAATCTCTTGGATTTTATTGTTTTGGACGGGTAAAAAAGCGATGCCTGTCGCTTTGGAAACGGATGCCCATCGGACAGGAAACCGACTGGCTTCGGACGAAAAACGGATCATCATCGGAAAAGACATATCCGAAAGGGAAAAAGAATCCATCCGAAAGGAATCCGAATTACATCCGAAGGGGAAGAAAAATACCCATAAAGAAAACGCTCCTTTCCCAACAAAGAAAACACGGAAAGAATACAAGCCGTACGTCCGGACAGAAAAATTCCCTGCCGGAACAGTTGTCGAACTGAATGCAGCCGACACGACCACCCTGAAGAAAGTTCCCGGCATCGGCAGCACCTTCGCCCGCCGGATTGTGAAATACAGGGAACTGTTGGGCGGATTCTACACCGTCGGCCAATTGTCGGAAGTGTATGGCATCGATGAAGAGCGCTATGCTGTCCTCGCTCCCTGGTTCTTCACCGACACACTGTACATCCGCAAACTGAATGTCAACGCCCTGCCCGCCGCAGACCTCCGCCGTCATCCTTACCTCGACTACCGGCAGGCAAAAGCCATCGAACAGCTCCGCAAACAAAAAAGCAGACTCTCCGGGTGGGAGAACCTGCAACTGATAGAAGAATTTACAGATATGGACAGGAAGCGGCTCAAGCCATATCTGTCGTTCGAATGAGAAACTGAGACTAAAAAAAGGGCATCCTCTCGGACGCCCTTTCTCATTCAATACTAAAACTCTCTTATATATGGATTAGTATACATTTACCTTGGTAACAATCGTATTGCCGGCATTGGTTAATTTCACAATGTAAATGCCATTTGTTACCGGTATTTGCGCATAGCTGCTGATGCGTGCATTGTAAACTGTCTTGCCGAACATGTTCACAATCGTCAGCTGCAGCGGCTGAATCGGATTCACATAAATACTACCCTGTTTTGCATATACCTGCGTATTGGCAAGGGCTTCTTCAAGGCCGGTAGCAAAGTCTACAGTTACTTCGCAAGTGGCTGTTACATCACCGATCTTAGCTGTGATCGTTGCCGTACCTACCTTCAAGGCTTTCACTGTTGCACTGTTTCCGTTAGCTGTCACACTGGCAATCGTCGGATCGCTACTGCTCCATGTCACGGTCTTATCGGAAGGAGATACAGTTGCTTTCAGTACGAACTCTTCATTACGCGGCAACGTCTTTGTTGTTGCATCCAGGGAGATTGTAACGGTTTCGTCGCCTTCGTCACCACCACCAGAAGGAGGAGTCGGGGCAGCTGTGTAACCAAGCTGGTTCTTGTCGTAAACAACAGAATAGTTAACTGTTTCACCACCGTTCACATAATAAACAGTATTGCTACCGCTACCTTCGGATGTTATAGTCGGATTGAAAGCAATTGCACTGCTTGCTACAGTCTCACCTGTTTCACGAATTGTCAGCTTGATGTTGCTTTTCAGATTGCTTACAGAAGAAGCATTAGCAGGTAATTCGGCAACAACTGTTGATTTAAGGATATTACCATTTGTTGGTTTAGAGTCTGCCAGTTTATAGTTAGCAGCATCACCTGTCGTACCCATTTCAAGCTCTTTTATAGTTTGTTCACCGGCTGTTGCAGCGCCAAAGGTAACCCTGATCGGAACGATATCACCACTGATACGGTCGTTCGATGTATAATCAGTCAGTTCCATAACATTCTTTCCGTTATAGTAAGCGCTAAGCGGAGTTCCGACTGTCACTTCTTTCTGATTGATCTTGCCTGTCAGGGTTACTTCCAGAACATAATTGTTAGCTTCGCTACCGATCAGGATCAGCGATTGAGACGGAGTGATTATTTTGTTATCACCTGCCGCTTTATCAGCAAAGTTGAATGTAATACCGGAAAGATCCAGTGCTACGTCCTTACCATTCGCTTCATTACTCAATGTAAGCGTTCCAGAAGCAAGGGTTGTTCCATCGTATGTTTTATTCATATCGGATGTGCTAACAGTCAGTTTAGCCGGAGCTACTTCGAGGTTCAGGATCTTCACTTCACTACTACTGATTGCCAATACCGTAGCCTTACCTGTTGCGACAGGAGTACAAACAATATTACCTTCTGTATTTGTCGAAATAGTCAGAACATTGGTATTGGTCGATTCATACGTCCAAGTATTTTCTAACTTCGTTACTTCGTATGGAGTACCATAAGATATACCTTTAAATGTTTCCTGATTCCAATCGCCGGCAACAGCCGCTTTCGTTTGCATAGGCGCTTTAATCGAAGAGGTTGTAACAGCAGAAGTAGAAATCTTATTCAAACTCTGACCTATCACCTTGCCACTTGCATCCAGAATATTAGCATAGCCATCTTCTCCAACTTCAGAAGTTTTCAATCCCGTGTAACCGGCTTCATCAACGATCATTGCTTTTTTGGCATCTGATGTACCATACACTACCGCTTTCGGAGTACCCAGTTCAACAGTCAGCGTACCCGGAACAGTCGTAATCGCATAGTTCGGACATGCACCCGGCATATTCAAATTCAAAACAGAACCGTCTTCTGTTACATTAAAGACACCACTATAAACATTACTTAATGTTTCGTCATTTACCAAACCTGTAGCTTCGAACTCATACTTCGTATAACGCTGGTTCCACATGCGTGTCACATCTTTCACCTTTACGGTAAGCGGTGCTTTCGTAATCTTCCCGGTTACGTTCTTCGGCTGGATCAAGGTGTAGTTGGCAGCATTAGTTCCTGTCAACGTCAGTTCCGGCATCAGGACTTTCACGCTTTCGCCTGCGTTCTTACTTGCAAAGCTAAGTGTCAAGCCTTCTGTCTTAACGGAAACATCGTCAGATGCACCTGTCAATGTGAAAGTCGGAAGTTTCTCGATAGCTGCTGTTCCGTCATAAACCTTTTCGATCGCACCTACTGTAACCGTGATCGGTTTCGGCATGATTTCGATTGTTTGGGTTGCGACAGCGGCAGAATGAGCAACATCGGCAGCACGACTTACGGTCAGGGTCACTTTACCAACTTTAGTTGCTTTCAGTTTGCCATCTGCAATAGTTGCCGGATCACCTTCAGCTACGCTATAGGTATAATCGCCTGTAGCAGCAGTTTGATCGCTCATTGCAGACAATGTCATTTCATTGCCATAAACCATTGTCGGCAGAACAGATGCACCGAAGGAGACTACCTGCGGAGTCAAGGCATCGACAACAATACTGATTGCTTTACTTTCTCCGGTATTAGAACCTGCCGTAGCAGAAGCCTTAACAGAATAAGTCGTTCCGGATGATACATCAAATTTACCAGTGTAATAACCACTATCCAAAGTAGCAGCAACATCCGTACTTCCCTGGACAAACTTAACAGAAGTAATCTCCTTAGCGCCACCTGCATGAATCAGTTTTGCTTTTAACTGGATTTCTTTAGCAGAATTATCACTCTTCAGTACCGTCTTAGCTTCCACCATTTCGATAACCGGATTAACAGCATTGACTGTCAATTTTGCACTTGTAAAAGAGATTGTATAGTTGTCGGAAGTCAAGCCGTAAGGAACGATATCGTATGTTTTAGCCAACGAGTCTTTGGTTGCAGTACAAGTGAACTTCAGGATACCATCGAGTTTGTCATCTCCAACCAAACCCGTAGTAGTCGCTGTAAATTCAGGATTCTCCACACCATAATCACGAGATGCAGCTGTTGCTGTAACAGTTGCAGCCTTCGGGGTTACCTTTGCTTTTACAAAAGTGATCGGAGCCAGTTCGTAGTAAGCAGTAGAGTCAGAACCGTTTGCCGCAGCCAAAGCAGCCGTAACGATTACCTCCTTGTTTTCACCAGCGTTTGCATCTATCAGTTTACCTGTTGGGTTTGCTGCCAAATCCAGACCGGTTGCATCCGTACCTAACTTACCGGAGAATGTTAACGTTTCACCCTTCGTCAAAGTTATATTTGTATTACCATCATACACTTTAGTTGTTGCTTCCAAGCCTTTGGTTAATGTAACCTTACGTTTGTTGACTTTCAGGATTTGCGTGTTGGCTGCGTCTTCATCGTAAGTGAAATTGCCATCACTATCTTTATCATTGCCATCTATCTTACCATCGTTATTTGTATCCTTTTTAACCTTCAGATCAAAAGTAACAGTACCCGGCTTCTTGATCGTCAGAACACCATCTTTGAGTTCTACAACTTCACTTGTATTACCATTTATTAAAACTTCCGTACCCGGTAAATTGAATGCCAACGTGATCGGCACTGTACCAAACACTACACTATCCGGCAGGTTGGTGATCTTAGCCAATGTTTTCTGGAAAGAAGCAATAGAATAAGTATTTTCCGAGAAACTCAACACCATCACCACCTTGCCGGCTTTCAGCAATTCTTTTGCTACCGTTTCGTTGGAAGCGATAACACCGTCTTTACATTCGATAGAGAAATCCTTTTCTTTCAGATCCTTCTTATCTGAAGCTTTATTCATTGACACAATTACAGAATCAGCAACAACAGTAGCGGAATCGGGCATCAAAGTACCACCGCACAAGTCAATACCGGTCATAATATCTGATAACGGGAGGTTGAGTTTACCGTTGTTGACCAAAGTCGCAGCCTCTTCGCCTGTTCCAAGTTCAAGACCGGAGTTGAAACTCCAAGTTTTTCCGGATGCAATGGCAAAATCGGATGTTCCTTCGGATACAGCCGTACCATCACGGAATTTCTTCAAAGATGCTTTCGTACCTGTCAATTCGATATTCGCATTAGCCAAGCCCTGTCCGATCATCATAACCGGATTTTGATTATTAGTTGAGTTAACGAATTTAAAAACAACTCCTTCTAAAACGGTAGGCACCGGTTTTCCGTTCGTATCGGAATCGGCCCAACCATCAACGGCCCCTAAACTTGCTTTTAGATTCTCCAAGTTATTAAACGTACAGCCGTCAAACGTAAAAGAGCCTGTACGTATCTGTCCACGGTTGATCGCTCCCATTTCATAGTAATTTCCCACCTTGCTGAACACACAATTTTTGAGAGTTGCCTCAATTTCGTCTGCATAACCGTTAGATAGTGTTCCATAGAAAGAACCGAGTTTAGCACCCGTGATGGTAACTTTGGAAGTCCCGGTATAAGTATACCCTTGTCCGCCTCCACAACCCAATCCTTCGGGAAGCTCTACTCCCTCGGAGATAGTGATCTTGACATCTTTTGTCCCGCAAACAGCATCATTCCATACCGTAACCGGAGTCTTCTGAGCCGGATTAGCAAAACCTCCTGCATATATGCACTGTACTTTCGTCTGATTACCGGAAACATTGATATCTACAACATTGGTCTTGGCAAACTGATCACCACCACCACACAATAGCTCCGTGATCGTACCACCTTTGATCTGTATGGTTGCTGTCCCGTTGACATTAGCCGTTTGTTGAGCCGTCGAACCATAACCGCCACCATATATCCGTTTTATCGTTCCACTTTCCATCGTAATCGTAGAGCTCTGTACAGTCTTATTCTTAGCACCACCGTAAACAGTTGCTCCTTCACTCTTCAACTGGATAAAATCTGAAGCATCGTCTGTCACACTAACAATCACTTCACCCTCTACAGCTGCTTTTTTAATAGTAACAGGATTACCATTTGCAAAAACAGTATTACCTTCCAGTGTCAGTTTCGAATTCGTCCAATACCGCATCTCCTTCGAACTTGATCCCTGTACACCAACATAAGAAGTCCAACCATTCGGACCTTCAACCAAAGTCGATGGATCTGACGTGGTGTCTTCAGACCAGATCTTAGATTGTTCGGCAAAAGAACAATCAGGATCAAATGTAAACTTCGGAGAATAAACAGGCGTACCGTCTGTTCCAACATTTACACCGCCCCAGCCATTATTTATAGTAACCAGACCTTCTCCTATTACTGCTGAATGAACTAACAGACCTGCATTAGCATTAGCTTCCAAAGCAACATTATGCAAATTGGTTGTCATTTTGGATTGCGCATTGATGCCGGAAGCCTGTGAACTCATAACACGAATATTTCTCAAAAAAACATTACCTTCCGCAGCTCCTTCTATTGAAACCAAGTTTGCTGTTTTATTTTCAATCGTCTTTCCATCTTGCTTTTTGGGCCAATTTGCATTCGCATCAGCTTTCAGATTCGTTAGAGGTTTTCCATCGTTCTGAGCGACACCTAATAAAGTAATAGGTTTATCAATAACCAACTGTGGAGACAAAACAAAATCTCCTGCGGTCAAACTAATCGTATTATCTTTTTCCGCAAAAAGAACCGCTGTCGGCAAAGAAGCATAATCCGTATCACCAATTGAAGCAACTGGAGATACAGGTTCGTCTTTTACCTCTAACTCGCAAGGCATAGAAGTAACCTCTGTTCCATCCACTTTTGTCACTTTCAATGTATAGCTGAAAGTTCCTGTTTCCTTCGGTACAACCTTAATATAAGAAGTTGCATCCATCAAAGAAAATCCTTCAGCCGGACCGAATCCATCGTTTTTAGGATTCCATTTTACCCAACCAGGATTCCCTCCATTAGGTTCATAATAGTAGGAATCCCAAGTGTCAAAAGCATTGTTTTCAGCCGTTAATGAGGCACGGACGTTTATATCCCCGGCATTCCCTTTCTTCGTTGTAATACCAAATACGATCGCTCTCCCCTTCTGGGCAACGGTTAGATCCGTCGTAATCGTTGGGCCATCTTGCGCATGCACCCACCCCACACTCGTCACCGCCATAAAGGCAGCGAGTAACATAAGTAATCTTTTCTTCATAACATTTTTAATTAAAGCATTAATAATGAGTTTATTGATTGAAATAAAATTCTGTACCCTATCATCGCTCTATTAACTTACCCTATACAATGTACGCCTACAAATAGTAGTTAACAAGTGTTATTTTCTGTATTTTGACGATCGAAAACGATCCTTTTTTTTAGTCATTTTTAGGCTGGATGCGGGTTTGGAGCATTTTTCTACAAAACAATGCGACAAGTTTTGAAATTCAAGGAGTTTTTTATTTTGAAAAAATTTGGAAGATTGAAAAAAAATGTTGACTTTTGATGACTAAAATAAACGATCGTTTTTTTTAGTCATTTTTCAAGTAGATTTTTGCTCTGCAAATAGCAGTTGATATTCAAAAGATAGTAGTATTTGCAATAAAACACTTACGTTTTTAAATGAAAAGCAGCCGAGGGTTTTCTAAATGTATTTTTACAAAACATACTTTTTGAAGAGAGTTCCCGCAGATTTCATATCTCCTGTCCGATACGTCTATACACCTATATACACCTCTGTTTTTCAGCGTACTAAGCCGACATCGCCCTTTCATAAAAACGCGTAATCAGTATCTTGTTACATCTACATGTAAAGGGCGATTCTATGGTTCTTTTTTCCATTCCGAGATTTATCCCCTTTTCGAGGGCTTCCTGAGTGGTAAAATTTTCATTAAGCTGGAAAAAAGTTGCATCGTTCAAATATTTTCAGGTTTGGATCTTCTGCAAATTGACAATAACCCCCTGTTTCGACTGTTTTTCTATTTCGTCCGAAATCTTGATCGATTTTGGATTGACTTTTTTCATGGTTTTGACCTCTCCGGCTGACAGCAGTTGAAATGAGGTGTGCAGCCCATTCCGAAAAGTATGCAATTTGATTGCCGGAAACCGGAAACAGCGGCAAAGTGATAAAGCTTAACTCCCGGAGAATCGAATATTTGAAAATAAAACGGACGGCATTCCAAATATCCCAAGGAAATTTTAGGGGCTTGTTGCCGTGAGGTGCGCAGAAAATTGCCGTGAAGTAACGCTTCATCGTCCTGAGGATTGACTTCGTGCTATATGAAGTCTGACTTCAGAGCAACAAAGTTCCGGATCAGAGCAATAAAGTCCCTCTTCATGACAATAAGGTGCCGGATCATAGGAAAAAGCCCTTTTTTGACAGCTGAAAAGTGGGTTGACATTTGTTTGAATTAGGAAACCTTTCGAGCTCAAAAAATCCGTTTTTTACAATAAGCCCCCCCCTGCCGCAGAGGCAATTCGCGAATCGCCCAAAGCCCTGTAAAGGGCGACAGATCATAGCCCAAGGCGTGAGCCTTGGGTTTAAATAGGACCACCTCCTGTCTTCAAGATCTGTAAGGGCGATACATTGTGGCACAGAATATTACGGTGCCGCCCTTACAGGGCTAAGAGGGGGAGGTGGACGTTTCCTTAACCCAAGGCTCACGCCTTGGGCTGAGATCTGCCGGGCTTACAGCCCTAAGACAACGTCGCTAAATCATCATTTACAGGTTCAGATTTTCTTAAATATGATCCCTTCTAACTTTCAACTCTTAACTTTCAACTTTCAACTACTTAGGGGGGGGGCTTATTGTAAAAAACGGATTTTTCTGCTCCAAGAGACATCCGAAACAAAACAAATGTTAATCCACTTTTTCGACCTCAAAAAGGAACTTTTTCCACTTTTTTGAGCGTTTCCAGCAATTACGACCGTCCTCTTTGCCATTATGACCGTGCTAATGTGTAGTGCACTCGGCACCTCGCGAAGATTAGCACGGTCGTAATGGCGATTTGGACGGTCGTAATTGGAAAGAGGACCGTCTAAAGGGCAAAAAAGCACCTGAATTTCCTTGGGATATTTAGGACGCCATCCGTTTTATTTTCAAATATTCGATTCTCCGGGAGTTAAGCTTTATCACTTTGACGGCGTTTCCGGCTTTCGGCAATCAAATTGCACACTTTTCGAAACGGGCTGCGCACCTCGTTTTTCTTGTTGTCAGAAAAAGGAGCTTAAACCGTGAAAAGAGTCAATCCAAAATCGATCAAGATTTCGGACGAAATAGAAAAACGGCAAAAACAGGGGGGTTATTGTAATATCCATCCGAGGAGTCGGGTGCGGAAAACTATCTTATATGTCTCCAAAAAAAGCTTTACCCCTCATCACTGAGACATAAAGCCCAAACACGTAAATCAGTTATTAAAAAAAACGAAGCAGTGTTATATAATCATGTGTCTATAAGTGTATCCTCTCTTATTTGCCGGCAAAGTAACGGCACACCTGTTGCATGGATGTGACAGGAAGAATACAATTCAGTTGAAAGTTGAAAATTGAAAGTTGTAAATCAGATTTACTTCCGTATCTTAGCCCCCGGAAAGCCCGGCTTTCCTTAACTTTCAACTTTCAATTTTCAACTGTACTATGGTTTATCTAAAGCAAATCAAACTAATCAATCCGGAAGAAGTATCGGGACCGGTGGAAGATCTGAAATATCCGTACAGGGCGGCTGCCGTGCGGTATATGGACAGGCTGGTGTTTACGAAACCGGTTACTTTCCTGGTGGGGGAAAACGGGATCGGCAAATCGACACTGTTAGAAGCGGTCATGTATAAATATGAGATGCGGGATGAAGAAGCGCAGGGGATGTTGAACGACGGCGACGAGAGCCACAAGGTCCTCGCCAATGTCCTGCCGGACCAGATCCGCCTAATGGAAGTGCGCAAGCCGGACGACCATTTCTTTTTCCGCGCCGAATCGTTCTTCGACCATGCCCGTGAGATCGACGCCCGCTCGATGCGCGACATCCTCAAATATGGCCGCGACTATTCGCTGGGACGCTACGGAGGGCGCCGCCTGCTCGAACAATCGCATGGCGAGAGCTTCCTCAACACATTCCTCAACTACGGCGAACGGAACATGCTTTATATCCTGGATGAACCGGAATCGGCCCTTTCCCCGCAGCGCCTGCTATCGCTTCTGGTGCGGATAAAAGAGTTGGTCGACCAGGGATGCCAGTTGATCATCTCCACCCATTCGCCTATCCTGATGGCCTATCCCGGAGCCGACATCTATAACATAGATGAAGACGGTGCCCGCCTCACTCCTTTCGAGGAGACGGAACACTATCAGCTGACAAAATATTTCCTGACGCACACCGAGCAGATGTTGCGGGAGTTGGGGATCGACTAATCGAGGAAACGGCACATCTCGCAGGCAGCAAGCAGAAAAGCGCCTACTCCGAAATTGGAGGTAGAACCGGCATTCACGACTTGTCCGGGGATGGCTTTCTCGCCTATCGGCTGCACATATCCGACCTTTCCGTCCGCCTGGAGGGCGACAGTGGTCAGATAGTCCCAACCTTTCAAGGCTGCGGGCAGATAAACCTCCTGATCGAGATAGCCATTATTGACTCCCCAAAGAAGAGCATACGTGAAGAATGCCGTCCCGCTTGTTTCCGGTCCGGGAGCATGAGCAGGGTCGAGCATACTGCGCGTCCAATAGCCTTCCGGCTGCTGGCAGTCCACAACAGCCTTTGCCATTTTCCGGAAACGGCAAAGATACTCGACCCGGTGTGTATCCGCTTGCGGAAGTTCTTTCAATATCTTCGCAAGACCGGCCAACACCCATCCGTCGCCACGTGCCCAGAAATCTTTCTTGCCGTTTACACTCGTATGCTTCGGGTAAACATATTTGGCATCACGGTAATACAGACAGGCATCTTTGTCGTACATAATACTGTTGGCATAATTAAAATACTCATGCAGTTTTTCCAGATAAAGCGGGTCGCGGGTGATCTTATACAGTTTGGTCATCACCGGCATTACCATATATAATCCGTCGGCCCACCACCAATAATCGTTGCGGGTCGTGCTCATCTGGTATTCCATCACCTCACGGGCACGGGCGATCTTCTTCGGGTCAGGCTGCAACAGGTATAGATCCGCATAGGTCTGAAAACAGATCTGCCAATCCCCGAAAAGGACATATTCGTCGGTCTCGCCATAGCTGTATTTCCAGTTTGCCTTATCATCCGACTTGGCCCCCTTCCATTCGTTATGTTCCGCCCAGGCTTCGGAATAGCGGAGATAAGATTCTTTCCCCGTCAGGAAATAGGCTTCCATATTCCCCGTATGGTAAGCGGCGTTATCCCAGAAAGCCCTTTCGGGAACAGGATTCTGCGCTTGCCAATGGTCATTGACCCGGTAGATGATATCCACTACCTGCTTTTTCGTCCACTCCTTTTGGCTGAAACCGCTGGCAGGAAACACAAACAGGACCAGCAGCCATATATACTTATTCATATGAGTCACAATTTAGAATTAATACTCCACCGGATAATCTTTATTAAACCGGACGTTGGCAAATGCTTTCCTGGCAGTCCAATCCTGCGGTTCCACCGTCCAGAACGAGTCATCGGCGGGAAGTCCCAACGGAAGGAAACTCTCGGAGGTGATATACATACTGCCATTGTTGCTGTACCAGTCCCCTAATTCCGGCTGATGTCCGGCAAAGCCGATCGTCAGGAAACCGTCGTCCGTGAAATTGGTCGGATTGCTGAAGATACTCTTATGCACAGCCGTTAGTGCAGCTCTGACCTGTCCTTCCGGCAACTTTTCCGGTAGCTGCTTGCGGAGCGCCATCAGAGAAAGCGCCTGAAAAGCTCCGGTACGGTACGTTAGCGAACGTCCGAACGGCGGGAATGTCCCTTCCGGCGACACCAGCCGTTCGAGATGTTCGGCATAACGCCGGATACGCTGAAGTGCTAATCTGTACGTATCCTCCTTCACAACCTCTCTATTTACCAAAACCTCTAATACCTCCACCAACATGGGGTGGATCACAAATGAGTTATAATAATCGAAATGGAAACGTTCACCGTCAGCATACCAGCCGTCTCCCACGTACCATTCGTTTATCTTCTTGATCGTCAAATCCAGACGCATCGGGTCATAGTCTTCACCGACCATCATCAGGAATGCTTCGTTCATGGCTGCAAAGAGCAACCAGTTCGTGTACGGAGGCTTTACCCGGCGCAACTGTTTCAATTCAGCTATAATGCGTTGCTTCGTCGTTGCATCGAGCGGTTCCCACAACTGTTTCGGCGCCCGTATCAGAGCGTTTGAAAAGTATGCGGAATCGACCAGCGGTTGGCCTTCGTTCCGCCAGAGCAGGTAATCCGGACTATCCGGATCGACCGAATGCGCATAGCTCGCCAATGCCCATTCGCGCAGTTGTTTCCGTTGTTTCCCTTCTTGTGTATCGTCGTCCGGCAAGCTCAACCAAGGCGCCAGTCCGGACATCAGGCGTCCGAAACATTCCATATAGGTAACGCCTTTATCGCGCCCATCCCAGTTGGGACTTACCTCGACTGTCATCTTCTTCCTCAGCTCTCCTTTTGCCATATTCGACAGCACAGGCGAGGCGATCTTATACATCAGGCTTGTCCAATACAAGCGGTCGCTCATCTCCGCTTCCGGCATTTTTTTCCTTTTCTTCTCCGGCTCTCCCGCCATCGTTAAAGAAAAAGGGCTACAGGCCACCACTCCTGTGGCGCCTGTAGCTGCTATTGTTTTTATGAAGTTACGTCGTTGCATAACAATGAAGTCCGATTAATAACCAGGGTTCTGTTCGAGGACTGCACCTGTATTGCGCTGAATTTCTGTCAAAGGAATTGGCAACAATAAATGTTTAGATTCCAATCCTGTAATCTCTCCTTTGATTGTTTTTTCCGTATTCAAAGCAGCGCGTTCCACCAAAGTTCCAGTACGAACTAACGTCATACGGCGATTCTCTTCAAATAACAACTCCCGAACACGCTCATCCAATATAAAATTCATATCAACTTTGCCTGCATCAACTTTTCCTTTTGAAGGATATTCAGGATATGCACGTTCACGTAAAACATTGATATCATCCGCTGCTCCTTGGCTATTTCCTTGTTTAAAGCGAGCTTCAGCACGTAACAGGTACGTTTCTCCCAGACGCATCATAGGGTAGTCTTTAATACATGTCCATCCCCAACCGTCTGCCGGATCATAAGAGTTCCACTTTGTACTGTAAGGATAGAAATTCATTATAGTATCACCAACCTGAAGGACTACCGGATCGCCGGTCTTTACCGATACTTCACCTACTTTATCAGGACTATCCGAATCAACACGCCATCCGTTTTTATCAACCGCATAAGTTGCTTCAAAACCTTCCGCATTATAATATAAATGACGTTTGATATTATATTCGGAATTACGCATATCACCTTCTTCGTACAATCCATTTACTACCCAAGAACTCGGACGGCATCGTCCGTTTCCACGTCCCCCAAGAGAATCCGCTTCATATGACATCCCAGGAATATTATGATAGGAGGGATTAAATACGCGGCGATGCTGGGGAGCATTAGTGAATCCATCACTACCAGTCACTTTATTATACTCCAACTCAAATGTCCAGATCGCCTCCGTATTTCCTTGGTTACGCCGCTGATTACCATAGATAAACATATCATGGAAACAGTCACCGGGTTTTGCAGCATCCGTACCGTAACGTTGTTTTACTAATTGCAATTCACCACTATTAATGATTTCACTCAGAACAGTTTCCGCTTCCGCATTCATATTCAAACGTAAGTAAACTTCTCCCAAGGCTTGCTTTGCCATATACTTATTTGCACGACTTTGTTGGGCCAATCCGCTCATATCTGGCAAGTTTTCCGAAGCAAACTTCAAATCGCTAACAACCAGATCATTGATTTCATTCACTGATGCACGTACAAAATCATCTTTTGCAACCTGAGTAGGTTCTGTACACAAAGGGACACCTCCATACAATGTAGCTAACATATTATACATATAGCCCCGGAAAAACTTAGCTTCTGCCAACTGTGCAGCATTCCCATCTTCTCCTAAAGTTGCAATAATCGCATTGGCATTATTGATTACTTTGTAACATTGTTTCCACATATAAGCCACGGCATCATTTTCCGATGTCAATTCACCATATTGGTAAAAGGGGATTTCCACTCCTTCAACGCCACCCGGCGAAGCAACATCTGTTCCCACCTGCCAGCAACTCAGCCATCCCTGCCGATCAGACCACGACCATAGTTGTCCAAACAAATAGTGCAGGCCCTTTAGTGAAGCCTCTGTTCCTTTTTCGTCTCCTAACTGTTCCGGAGAATAGGAAGACTGCGGTGTTTCATCCAAAAAGCTTTCACTACAAGAGATAAAGCTGCCCAAAGCAAGGGATGAAAGGGCTAATGTCAAAAATATATTTTTGTGTTTCATACTATTTTACTCCTTTAATATTTAGAATGTAAGATTAATACCGAATACTATACTACGTACCGATGGATAGTTTATATCCCAGTTTCCACTACCTCGCGTGTCATCCCGTTCTTCCGGGTCCCAACCAATCCAGTTTGTAAACGTATAAAGGTTACGTCCGCTTGCATACAGGTTCAAGCCACCGATGCCCATCTTTGTAATCAGTTTCTGAGGGAAATTATAGCTTAACGTTATGTCTTTAATACGTGTATAATTAGCTTTATAAGGGAAACCATAACCATGAGGATTAGAATTCTCACCTAATGAACGCCATTCATTACTCTTATTTTCAGGAGTCCAATACCCTATTTCCGCAAAACTATTACGACGCTGCAACTCATCAGATGCCATACCGATAGAACCATTGTTACGCATAGCTCCTTGTACTGTTTGGATAAACACACTCAAAGAAAAATCCTTATAAGAGAATGTATTAGTCAAACCACCAATCCATTTTGGGGACTTCTGTCCAAGAACCGTACGGTCTTCATCCGTAATCTGACCATCACCATTCAAATCTGCCAATTTCACATCACCCGCTTTAGCAATAGGATCCCAATCCTTATTTAAACCAGCAGCTATCTCATCTTCCTGCCAGATACCAACTTTTGTATAATCATAGATAACATCAATTGGCTCACCTATAAACCAGCGGTTACCAATATCTGATGTTTTATCACCGTACAGATCAACTATTTTATTTTTATTCATTGAGAATACAAGTGTACTGCTCCATTGGAAATCACGGGTAACAATATTGCGGCTATTCAATGTTAACTCAATTCCTTTATTTGCAGTTTCACCCATATTGGCATACACCTCATCAAATCCTGTTGCAGTAGGCAGTTTACGTTTCAACAACAAATCGTTTGTCCTGGCAGAATAGACATCAATTGTTCCTGACAGGCGATTGTTCCATAAACCAAAGTCCAGACCAAAGTTAAAACTCTTGGTAGTCTCCCAAGTCAGGTTCGAGTTTCCCAATGTATTAGTAACCATACCTACATTCAGGCTACTTTCCATCGGAAGCTTAATACTATTCATCGTTGTGATAGCCTGATATACGCTAATAGCCTCATTACCTGACTTACCATATGAAAGTCTGAGTTTTAAATTATTCAACCAGTCCTGGTTTTTCTCCATGAAGGACTCATTTGCAATATTCCAACCTAAAGCGACCGAAGGAAATACACCGTATTTATTATTAGCACCAAACACAGAAGATCCGTCACGACGAACAGTAAAAGTAAACAAATAACGACTGTCATAAGAATAGTTCAAACGTCCCATCTGTGAAACCGTCGAATATTTTTCGCCTTTAGAAGATACGCTTGAGGTTGCTGCACCTGCCAAGTTATTCCATCCCAAAGCATCATTGATAAAATCTGTCGCCGTAGACTTATTTTCTTGATAATGTTTACGTGATGCAGCATACAACGCTGTAATATCAAAATGATGTTTTTGAATATCCCGTGAATAGGAAAGAATGTTTTCAAGCGTCCAATTCTGTGTTTCATAATCATAAATAGTGGCAGTTCCTAATTTATCATTTACAGAAAGACCTGTATAGTTGTCTTCACGTTTCGGCACATATGAAAAACCTGCATTAAGTTTATATTTCAATCCCTTCAAAGGCTTCCATATATTTTCAAAATCGACCTCTGCATATCCGTTAACTGTCACATTAAACTGGCGGCGTTCCGGATTAGTTGTCGTGTTTAGCAACGGATTATTCCACAAAGTCTCACTATGCATCGGATAAATACAATAACTTCCGTCATCTTCATACATCTTTGCATAAGGGCTCATTGCTGTTGCATTCAACAAGTTTGCCCGTCCGCCATCTTTATTGTGAGCCACAATATAAGAATTGGTTCCAACCTTCAAGAAGTTCGTAACGTCCATATCCAGATTTGTACGGAACGTATAACGCTTATAATTATAACCTTTTACGACACCTTTCTGTGACATATATCCCCCCGCAACATAATAGTTCATCTTTTCAGTTGCTCCAGATATACTAATATTGTTATCGGTTATAATACCAGTCTGGGTTACAGCATCAATCCAGTCTGTCGTAATACCGTTTTCATAGTTATACACTTCATTCTCATATTTCACCTTGTCATGAAACATTGAACTACCATTAATACGCTTGCCTTCAGCATAACGAGCCAGTAATTCTTCAGGTGAACACAGCTCCGGCGTATGAGCAATATCCTCAACACCTACATAACCGTTATAACGAATTGTCGGCTTTCCAATCTTTCCTTTCTTAGTCGTAATCAGAATTACACCATTGGCACCATTTGTTCCATAAATCGCGACAGCAGAAGCATCTTTCAAAATCTCCATCGACTCAATGTCATTCGGATTAATATCAGCTAAAGAACCTCCGGATTTACTTAATGGAATACCGTCGACTACAACATAAGGACCTGTTTCTGCATTAATAGAGTTTTTACCGCGTACCAATGCAGAAGGTGCTTCTCCAGGAATAGAAGAGGTTTGTGTGATCGTCACACCTGCAGCCGCACCCTGTACAGCCTGTAATACGTTTGTTACCGGAAGCTTTTCAAGGCGTTCCTTTGATACCGACGTTACCGAACCCGTCACGTCCGATTTCTTCTGAACACCATAACCGACCACGACTACCTCGTCAAGCATCTCACTGTCTTCCTTTAAAAGGATGTTCAGGTCTGTCTGATTTTTAACAGGGATTTCCTGTGCCACATACCCGATATAGGAGATAGAGAGGATAGCTCCGGCGGGAACTTCCAAAGAGAATTTACCATCGATATCGGACATGGTTCCGTTCGTGGTACCTTTGACAATAACATTTGCACCGATAACCGGTTCGCCTGTTGCATCTTTGATCACACCTGTGATTTTTTTCACTTGTTGCAGAACGGCTGCACTTTCGTGCCGCGATACATCTGCTTCAGCTGCGTTACCGTACAGTACGGGGCCAACACTCAAGAGTGCAACGGCCAAGGCTAAGCTTTGTGCTTTCATGCATTAAAAATTAAAATTAATACTTGTGGTTCAAATTTTCTGCCAGCAAAGGAAAGGCTCTTTTCTTACTATATATGGGAAAGATGATTCAAAAAGGTAAGTTCTACACTCATACACCAGAATCAAACCTTTTTGAATTATAATTAAACCACAAGACAAGGACAGGCTGCAAAGCGCAGCCTGAATTTCAAGGATGGTCACACAACAATACGTTTCATTCCGAATGCCCCGGCACAAACTTATCCAAATACTCGCTGGGCTGCATACCGAACTCTTTTTTGAAACAAACACTAAAATACTTGGGGTCGTTAAAACCGACAGCATACGCCAACTCCGAAACACGGATATGTTTCTTTTCTTCCATAATCCGGCAAGCAGCCTTCAAACGGATATTACGGATAAAGGCAGAGGAGTTCAATCCTGTTAATGATTTCAACTTACGATAAAGAGTAGACTTGCTCGTTCCCATTTCATCGAGAAACGCCTGCTGATCGAAATCAGGGTCGGAAAGATGGCGGTTGACACAGTCGATTGCCTGCTGAAGAAAGTTTTCGTCGAGACTCGTGTAGTTCAGTTCATTGGCTTCAAAGACTAACTGTTTCTTAAAATCACCCGACATACGTTCCTTTTGTTTCAACAAATTATTGATACGGGCATGAAGCACGCTCAAATTAAACGGTTTCATAATAAACCCGTCGGCTCCGGCATCATAAGCGTCTGCACGATCCTCTTCCCGGTTTTTGGCTGTCAACAGAACGACAGGGATGTGGCTGGTTTCCAAATGTCCTTTTAGCTGTTTACAAAATTCGATACCGTCCATTTCAGGCATCATAATATCGGAGACTACCAAATCGATCTCTTCCCGGTCGATAACCTCCATTCCCTCTTTTCCCGTTACTGCGGTATAAACCTTATAAGTAGGACTCAACAAACGAGTCATCAGGCGCAACAAATCTTCATTGTCTTCAATCAACAACAGTGAACGGAGATTCTCTTTATCTGACGGTTTCATCGATTCTTTTTCAGGCTCCTTCCACTCTTCTTTATTATCAGACGGAAGAACCGGAATATGCAAACTTTCATCGACTTCCTCAGGAGTGTAAAATTCACGGAGGATTGGAATTACTACGGAGAAAGCGGTTCCCTCATCCTGTTTACTGGATACCGAGATGCTTCCTTTATGCAATTCCACCAAATCTTTTGTCAATGAAAGGCCGATGCCTGTCCCAATTGTATTGAATTTGCGATAGTCACCCTCATAGAACCGTTTAAACAGATTCTTTATAGCTTCCGGAGAAAGCCCCTTTCCATTATCTCTGACAATTAAGTTCGCATTTCCGGAGCCAATAACAGACAGTTCGACCCGTACCGTGCCGCCCGGTTCATTATACTTGGCCGCATTGGACAACAGGTTATACAAAATCTTGTCCACCTTATCCGGATCGAACCAGGCTGGTAACTCCTGCGGATCACAAACCAGCGAAAAAAGCATTTTCTTCTTCTTAATCAGCGGACGGAAACTATCCACGCTGTTACGGACAAACGACGCCAAGTCACCTTGTGAGACTCTTAATTTCAGGTTACCGGTCTCTGCCTTACGGAATTCCAGAATCTGCTGAAGCAGGCGGATCAACCGGTTGATATTGCTCGTCATAATCTGGTAATACTCTCCGTTTTGCGGTGTAATCATCTTCAGCTCATCCACGGCAGCCGATATGATAGTAAGCGGAGTCAACAGTTCATGCGTTATATTCGTAAAGAATTGCAATTTGGAGTGATTGACTTCCTCTGCCTTTGCCTGTTCAAGCTCCCTGAGATGCAACGCGTTCCGCATCTCCACCCTGTAGTGCACAATCCGGTAGGCGATATAAGCCAAAAGACACAACAGCAAAGCATAGCCGGCATACGCCCAACCTGACTTCCAGGGTGGCGGCAGGATTACGACTTCGAGATGCCTGGTGTCCTTATTCCAGGTTCCGTTCGAATTGGTAGATTTCAGAGAGAAAGTATAAGTACCGGGCTTCAGGTTATTATAATAGGCAAAATGGCGCGAAGCATCCGCATATTGCCAATCCGTATCAAATCCTTGCAGCATATAGGCATATTTGATCTGCTGCGGATTAGAGAAACTCAAAGCGGCAAACTCGATACTGAAATTATTCCTGCGATAATCCAGCCGGATTCGTTCCGTGAAATCCGGAGCCTGTTCCGATATACTCTTTTGTATCTTTTCATCGAGCAAAGACCAGGACTGGTTATAAATCTTAATATCCGTTATACTGATCGGCGGGAACGACTCATCTTCCATCATCCGGTCGGGGAAAAAGCTGTTATACCCCTTATAACCGCCAAAGAACATTTCACCGTTTATATCGGTAAATGCTGTGTTACGATAAAAGATGTTATCCTGCAAACCGTCGGAAGTAGTATAAAGCCGGTAGGTTACATTCGAAAGATCGTCCGGGATATGGACTTTCATCAAGCCGACATTTGTCCCCATCCAAAGGTTACCCTGCTGATCTTCCTGGATACTGAAGATAGCATCGCCTGGCAGATTTCTTTGTTTGTGTACCGGAATAAACCGGTCCTGAACAGGATCATACAAGTTCAGGCCTCCTCCTTCCGTTCCGGCCCAGAGACGTCCATGGCTGTCGATAAAAAGACAAAGTACGGAGATGCTGTTCAATTTCTCATCCTCGAACGAGTAACGTTCAAACACCATCTCCTCAGGTTGTGACGGACTACCGCTGATTCTGATAATGCCCCCATTGTTCGTACCCGTCCAAATACGTCCCTGCGAATCCTGCACGATGGACAAATAAGCATAGGCATTGACAGATGCCCCGTTCAGTTTGAAAGAATCGAAGCGGACACCCTTATCCCCCGCCGTAAGGACACATATCCCATTACGGGTACCAAACCAGGTATTCTTGTCCTTATCTTCAAAAATAGAAAAAACACACTGGTTTGTCAACCAGTAATCAGTATCGTAATTGAACAACCGGACTTGCTGCCCGGCAGGAGCTGTTTTATCATACGAAACAATTCCCCAGTCATACGTTCCCAACCAGATCTTATCGCTGGTAGGAGATTGAATAATCGTATTGACAATAGGAAGACGCCCCAATCCCTTAAACTCCGGCATATCCAGATTATGCGTGTATGTTCCGGCAATACGGTTATAGACAAAGAATCCCCAGCTACCCAATCCAAGCCAGATCAAACCGTCCCGGTCAACCAGGATACTGCGGACGGAAGAGTTCGTAAGCAACGGGTTTTTTACCGCATCCATCCGGTCCAGACTAAACTCCGGCTTGCGTGTAATAACGGTGTTCACGCCACCTCCCAGCAGTCCAAGCCACATCATTCCCTCCCGATCGCGGAAGACAGAACTGATCTCATTATGGTAAACGGAAATTTCAGAGTTATCCGGTCGATAACTCTGAAACAATGAAGCAGCTTCATTGTAGAGTATGCTAAGCCCGTTCCGGGTTCCTATCCAAAGCGTACCTGTATTCAGGTCCTCATCGATATCATATATTATATCGTCACAAAGGCTATTCGGATTATTCGCATCATGCTTATACTGTTTCCAGGACAAACGTTCCGGTTCGTAAGGATTCTCAAGTAGAAACAGGCCATACCCCCATGAGCCGATCCAAATCCGTTGTTTACTGTCTTCGAAAATATCATAT
Organism: Parabacteroides sp. AF17-28; assembly: GCF_003479205.1. Classification (NCBI taxonomy): domain Bacteria; kingdom Pseudomonadati; phylum Bacteroidota; class Bacteroidia; order Bacteroidales; family Tannerellaceae; genus Parabacteroides; species Parabacteroides sp. AF17-28. Next base: position 124,633 of record NZ_QUGV01000002.1, read on the forward strand.
GCCGAGTTCCGGCCATTCAATACCGGATAAGCAAACACCTTGTCAACCTCCGGGTCATACCGGTAAAACCCATCAGACCAAGTTCCTATCCATAGGTTATGATTGGAATCCTCGATCATTGCCTTGACAGAGCCTTTCAGCACGTCCGGTTTGAAAGCTACACAAGAATCTTTTTCGGAGAAATATTCGAACACTCCCGCTTCCGTACCAATAAAAATACGGTCTGTTGCAGTTACCAGTAAACGGTCGACTATACTTCGCCGCAACTCTTTACTGTCAATTTTCCGGATATGGCCGGTCGTTTTATTGAGCACATTCACTCCGTCGTAAGCGGCGATCCACAAATTATGATGATTATCCTCCGCCACACAGCAGATCGTATTATTACTCAACAGTCCGGGTGTATGCAGATTCGACTTGTATGTCTTAATCTGATAACCATCATATTGGCACAGCCCGCTATTGGTCGCGATCCAGATATACCCGTCCTTATCCTGATAAATTTGACGCACTTCATCCGTCGGAAGGCCATCCTGTGCCGATATATGCCCGAAATGAAATACAGGAAGAGCGCTATCCGATGCATATAAAGAAGAAATGCCAAAGGATAACAAAGCTACAAGCCATAAACGAATTAACATAGCATTAGACATTGTGTTTTTGTTGTGTTCCGGGCAAAAATAGATAAAGTTTTTGATTTAATTGTATGTTTCGACACTTATTTGCACAAAATGCCTGGAGATTATATCTCCCAGGCATTTACGACCTCCGCAACATATACATAATGCGGATTGCCGGCCATTGCGTTATACCATTTCTCGTACAGGGCAGGGTCGACAAAATGATCTTTATCCATCTTCGTGACATAAAGAGTCTTACATTCGAGCGTCAGGCGCGCTTCCTTGAAACAGGGATTGCCGGATTCGGTGAAATACGGAGTCAGGCCGGTTGCTGCGACCTTGTCGATATCACGACCCGATTTCGATCCGCATATCTTATGGACTGCCTTATGTTCTTCACCCAGGAAAGAGAGCGTAAAAGCGCCTTTGGCATCGACAAATTCGCGGGTATAACGCTCCGGACGGATAAAGACGAACACCACCGGTTTGTTCCACAGGAAGCCTGCGCCGCCCCAACTCGCCGTCATCATGTTAAACTTGTCCTCGTCGCCGGCACTCACCAGCATCCACTCTTTTCCGATAATCTCTATAAAATTGTCCTTGATCAGACTCGGTTCAATTGCTTTCATAACTCAATACCTTATTAATAAACACTCAAAGATACGGAATTATTTATTTATCATATACTTATTAATCCTTAATCCGGATATCCTTCTTGCCTATACGGAATATTTTCTTTAGGTTTGTACGCTAATATTCGCGTAATTATCAAGACAATAAACTGCCTCAATGGAAATACTAAACAACTGGATCAGCGGAGCGAACGATATTTTATGGTCGTATATTCTGATTATTATGTTATTGGGATGCGCCCTCTGGTTCACCTTCAAAACCCGTTTCGTCCAATTCCGTATGTTCCGGGAGATGATTCGCGTACTCGGCGACTCCGCCAACAAAGCCCATGAGGGCGAGAAACATATCTCCTCTTTCCAGGCTTTTGCCGTGTCACTTGCCAGCCGTGTCGGGACAGGTAATCTTGCCGGAGTAGCCACTGCCATTGCCGTAGGCGGACCGGGAGCGGTGTTCTGGATGTGGATTATCGCCCTGTTGGGTTCATCCAGCGCCTTTATCGAATCGACACTGGCACAGCTTTATAAACGGAAAGGAAAAGACTCTTTTATCGGAGGACCCGCCTATTATATGCGTTACGGGTTAGGGCTGAACTGGATGGGAGTCTTGTTTGCCATCCTCATTTCCATTACTTTCGGTTTCGCCTTCAATTCGGTACAGAGCAATACGATTTGTGCCGCCCTGCAAGGTTCATTCGATTTCAATCCGGCCATCGTCGGGGGAATCCTGACCGTGTTGACGCTCGCCATTATCTTCGGGGGAATCCAACGTATTGCCAAGGTGAGCAGCGTGATTGTCCCGATAATGGCATTGGGATATGTGGCATTGGCATTAGGCATTGTCCTTTTCAATATTACCGAGCTGCCGGGTGTCATCAAACTGATTGTCGGCAGCGCATTCGGATGGGAACAGGCATTGGGCGGTACGGTCGGCGCAGCTCTGATGCAGGGGATCAAACGCGGACTGTTCAGCAATGAGGCCGGTATGGGTTCAGCTCCCAATGTGGCGGCAACAGCATCCGTGACGCATCCGGTGAAACAGGGGCTTATCCAGACATTGGGCGTTTTCACCGATACCCTGTTGATTTGTACCTGTACGGCTTTCATCATCCTTTTCAGCGGAGCTCCGCTGGATGGCTCGGTAAACGGGGTACAACTGACGCAACACGCCCTGACACTCGAGATAGGGAAAGCCGGAGGCATATTCGTAGCGGTAGCCATTTTCCTGTTCGCATTCAGCAGCATCATCGGAAACTACTATTACGGGGAGGCGAACATACGGTTTATCACGCCTAAGAAAAGCGTCTTATACATCTACCGCCTGCTGGTCGGCGGAATGGTGATGTTCGGTGCATTGGCAAGCCTCGACCTTGCCTGGAGCCTGGCGGATATCACAATGGCACTGATGACGATTTGCAACCTCATCGCTATCTCGCTGTTAAGTAAACAAGCATTCCTGCTGCTCCATGATTATATCGGACAAAAACGTAGCGGCATCAAAAGCCCGACGTTCGACAAGAACAGGATACCGGAGTTAAAGGACAAGGCGGAATGCTGGTAATTATTGATAAATCAAACCGAACAACCGTTCCGGAGCGAAGACCTCGTTGGCGACTTCCAGTATTTCTTCTGCTGTCAGGCGTTCTACTTTGGCGAAGACTTCCGGTAAGGTATCGTAACGGTTATAATGCAGGAAACTCTTTCCCAAGCCCAAGAACAAGCCTTCGCGGTTGTCACCCGAGACACCTAACTGGCCGATCACCTGCTTCTTGGCGGCAGCCAACTGGGTGACCGACAGTTTCACATCACGCAGCTTTGCCAGCTCCTTATGGACCAACCGGACAGCTTTCTCCTTATTCTTCGGGTCAGTACCGAAATAGATACTTGCAAGACCTGTATCGGTATAGGAAGTTACATTTGATTCCACATTATACACCAACCCGTGCTTTTCCCGGAGGGAGACATTCAACCGGTTATTCATTCCCGGACCGCCCAACAGGTTATTGAGCAGGAAAAGCGGCAACCGTTTCTCGTCGTGCATGCTGTATGCCCGACCGCCTATCAGGACATGCGCCTGATGCGTATCTTTATGGACCTGTCGCGTCACAGGAAGAATCCCGGCAGGCGCAACCCGGTTACGCGACGCCATCGGGAAGGCGACATCCGACAAAGCGCTTTCCGCCATCTGCACAATCTTTTTAAACGGAATGCGTCCCATCGAGAAAAAGACCATGTTTTCGGGCGCATAGAAACGTTTCATAAACGACTTGCCGGACTCGCTGTCGAAGCTCAGCAACGATTGTTCATCTCCTAAGATATTATGCCCTAAGGCATGGCCGTCGAACAATAAATTCTCGAATTCATCGAAGATAAGTTCCGAAGGGCTGTCCTCATACGAGTTGATCTCGTCCAGGATGACATCCACCTCTTTCTCGATCTCCTGTTCCGGAAACTGGGAATGGAACACCAGATCGGCCAACAGTTCGAAAGCCCGGCGGAAGTGTTCTTCCATAAAGATGGAATAGACGAATGTTTCTTCCTTTGTCGTATAGGCGTTCAACTCTCCTCCCACATTCTCCACCCGGTTCAGGATATGCCAGGACTTCCGCTTTTCCGTCCCTTTGAATACCATGTGCTCCACAAAGTGAGCCAATCCGAATTCATGCGCCTCCTCATCCCTCGTTCCCGCATTCACGGCAAAACCGCAATACGACACCGGAGAAGCAGAGGGAAGATGCACGATACGTAAACCGTTCGGCAATATATGCGAGAAGTAATCTTTTTCCATTATCCATTCATTTAGAGCGCACAAAAGTACAATAAATTTCGGTGCAAAGGAAATCTGTTCCCGACGCCGTCGAAAAGAAATCCGACGGCGTCGGGAATATACACGATGGCGTCATAAATATAAATGACGCCGCCGAAAAACAAATATCAGTAACGGAAACTTCCTCCTCCTAAGAACTCACGCAAGAGGGAAGTGCCCGGAAGGCCGACATCAGGAATATAATTAAAGTAGCGGAGGAAACGGAGCAAGCGGTAAGCCTCCGCATTTTCCGGATCGCATTCGCGCACTTCGCCTAAAATCGGTTCGGCAAACTTCCGCAGAGCTGCCAGTTCATACAACATGGCGCTGTTGAACATAGCATCCGCATTTTCCTGATACGGGAAAATCCATTTATCTTCGCCCCGGCGCACACTGGGCCAGCGGGCAATCGTATCGCGGGCGGAATAACCACGAAAACGGTAATCGCGGATAATACGGCGCAGGAGGCGGTTATCGGTCGTCGGAATCCAGTTATGGTTGTCCAACGAGATAGAGGTCAGCACCGAAACATAAACCCGGTATTTATAGCAATCTTCGATCATAGAAGTCAATTCCGGATTCAGGGCGTGAATACCCTCGATCACCAGGATCGAATTCTGGTGCATCTTCAATTTCTTTCCTTTATACACGCGACGGCCGGTTTCAAAGTCAAAACTCGGCACGTCTATCTCCTCACCCGAAAGCAATTTCTGCAACTCGCTGTTGAAATAAGGCAGGTCGAGCGCATAGAGGGATTCAAAATCATATTCGCCCGTTTCATCCTTAGGCGTATCTTCGCGATTCAGGAAATAATCGTCTAACGAGAGGCTGACGGGATGAATCAGGTTCGTGATCAACTGCACTTCCAAACGCTTGCAGAAGGTTGTCTTCCCGGAAGAGGAAGGGCCGGAAATCAAGACGATGCGAATGCCGTCGTCGTAGCGCGAAGCAATCTCTTCCGCGATCTTGGCAACCTGCTTCTCCTGCATAGCTTCGGATACCATGACAATCTCGGAAGACAGGCCTTTCTCGATTGCCCGGTTCAGGTCGCCAACATTATCCAGCCCGACCGTACGCTGCAAAGTCAGGTGTTCCTTATAGACCTGAAACATCTTATCCTGGCGGATGACAGGTTCCAACTCCAACGGATTGCCCCTTTGCGGGACACGCAACAACACGCCGTCGAAATAAGGGACCAGATCAAAAAGCCGCACATAGCCGGTAGACGGCGTCAGGCAACCGTAAAAATAATTGATGTAACCATCCAAATCATAATAAGAGGTATAAGGCATACCGGCGCTTTCGATCAGACGCGCCTTGTCGTTCATGCCCCTTTCGCGGAACAAGACCGCCGCGTCGGCCGTACGAATCGTTTTCAAACGGAAAGGCAAGTCGGCGTCGATAATCTCACACATCCGTTTTTTGATCTTGCCGATCGTTTCTTCATCGATATTCTTTCCATTGTGAATGACGCAGTAGTAACCTTTTGAAATCGGATGTTCCAGGTTCAACGTCGCCGAAGGCAGCACATCGTTTACCGCTTTGGAAAAGATATGGCACAGGGAACGGACATACGTACGCATTCCTGACAGTTGGGAATAATCGACATATTCTACATCTTTCGGATGCCAGCAACGGAAGCTCAAACCTTCCGTTTTATTGTTTACTTGCGCATTCATCGGCCGCAACCGGAGCGGAGCGCCTACAAGCGCATATATGTCTAACAGTGAAGAACCAATGGGAACCTCTTTATAGGTATTGTTATTTTTGCAATAAATTGTAATCGTTTCAGACATGGTATATCAGTTATTATTTGTAAATTTGCCCCCTAAAGTTAGGAATATTAATCGGATATACATCCACTTAAACGTATTTTAAATGGACTATTCATTTTTTGATTTTCTACGCCTGATAGGTTCTTTAGGCTTGTTCCTGTACGGTATGAAAATCATGAGCGAAGGTCTGCAGAAATTTGCGGGTGACAGTTTACGCAAGATTCTGACGGCCATGACGACTAACAGGGTAACCGGTGTTTTAACCGGCGTTTTGATCACGGCCCTGATCCAATCATCATCCGCCACTACAGTCATGGTGGTCAGTTTCGTCAACGCCGGGTTGCTCACCCTCACCCAATCCATCGGGGTCATTATGGGAGCCAATATCGGTACGACCGTAACCGCCTGGTTGATTTCCGCCCTCGGATTTAAAGTCGACATCGCAGCCTTTTCCCTCCCTCTATTAGCATTTGGTATTCCTCTACTCTTTTCCGGTAAAAGTTCCCGTAAGTCGGTCGGCGAGTTCATCTTCGGTTTCGCATTCCTCTTTATGGGTTTGCAGTCGTTGAAAGCCAACGCACCTGATCTTGGCGCCAACCCCGATATGCTTGCTTTCGTGCAGAACTATACCGATATGGGATTCATCTCCATCATCCTGTTCCTTTTCATCGGTGCGATCCTGACCATGATTGTGCAGGCTTCCGCCGCCACAATGGCAATCACGCTTATCATGTGTGCCAACGGCTGGATCGACTATCAATTAGGTGTGGCGCTGGTACTGGGCGAAAATATCGGAACAACCATCACGGCCAACCTGGCAGCGTTGACCGGAAATATACAGGCCCGGCGAGCGGCTTTAGCACACTTGGTATTCAACATATTCGGCGTTTGCTGGGTGCTTGTTCTGTTCTATCCGTTTACAAATGCCGTTTCCTGGTTCGTAACAAATATCATGGGCATAAGCGATCCGGCAGTAGCCGTTTCCTTCAAGTTGGCGGCATTCCACACGGCATTTAATATCAGCAATACGTTCATTATGATCTGGTTCGTCAACCTGATCGAGAAGACGGTTCGTGCTCTCATCAAAGGGAAGAAAGAGGAGGAAGAAGAATACCGCTTACGTTATATTACAGGCGGTATGTTGTCTACAGCCGAGCTTTCCATCCTGCAGGCACACAAGGAAATCACTCTTTTTGCAGAACGCACAGGCCGTATGTTAGGCATGGTAAAAGAACTGTTCTACGAAAAGAATGAAGAAGCATTCCTGAAGACCTACAGTCGCATCGAGAAATACGAAAGTATCAGCGACCGGATGGAAATTGAGATTGCCAACTATCTGACCTGCGTGGCTGAAGGCCGCCTGAGTTCGGAAGGTAAGGAAGAGATCCGTATCATGCTGCGTGCCGTATCGGAGATAGAAAGTATTGCCGACTCCTGCAACAATATGGCACGAAGTATCAAGCGCCGCAACGAGTTCAAATCGACGTTTACGGACGAGCAAAACCATAACGTCGACCAGATGTTGGCACTGACGGAAAAGGCCTTGTACCGCATGATCGAGATCCTGAAAAAGACAGAACTCGTCCGCGATGATGTCAACCCGTCTTACAACATTGAGAACGAAATCAACAACTACCGCAACCAGTTGAAGAACCACAACGTGGAAGACATCAACAACAAGAAATACCAGTACCAGGATGGCGTCTACTACATGGATATCATCGGCGAAGCAGAGAAGCTTGGCGACTATGTATTGAATGTAGTGCAGGCGGTTATTGAGAAGAAGATATAAGAAAAAGTGAACCTGTAAATGCTGATTTATCGGTGTGTCTGCTCGTATTTACCGGACGCAGACGGGCGCAGATTACGCAGAGGAACGCAGACTTATTTTAAAAAAACAATAAATGATCTGCGAAATCTGCGTCGTCTGCGAAATCTGCGTCCGGTAATACAAACATAGCGACACCCCGTTAAATCATCATTTATTGTTTCATATTTGGCAATAAACGAATTATCCCGATTAATTATAATGTCACCCCGGATTTGAAGATTGCGATCTCCCGGTAACCGTTCTTTTCGTTATTGGTCGGACAACCGCTTGCGACATCGATGACAAAGCGGATAAACTCTTCACAAAGTTCTTTCATGCCTTTGCCTTCCAACAGGGAACCGGCGTTGAAATCGATCCAGTTTGGCTTGCGTGCATACAAATTACTGTTAGTCGAAACCTTCACTGTCGGGACAAACGTGCCGAAAGGCGTTCCTCTTCCGGTTGTAAACAGTACCAGATGGCAGCCGGAAGCTGCCAAAGCGGTACTGGCCACCAGGTCGTTTCCAGGAGCACTCAACAAATTCAGACCTTTTGTTACTAACCGTTCACCATAGAGCATCACATCGCGCACAGCCGAAGTCCCGGCTTTCTGCGTACACCCCAGCGATTTCTCTTCCAGTGTAGAAATACCTCCCGCCTTATTGCCCGGGGAAGGATTCTCGTAAATGGGTTGTTTATTTTCTATGAAATAGGATTTGAAGTCATTGACCAAATGAACAGTCTTTTCAAAGACTTCCCGCGATTCGCTCCGGTTCATCAGGATCGTTTCGGCTCCGAACATCTCCGGCACTTCCGTCAGAACACTCGTTCCTCCCTGTGCCACCAGATAATCGGAAAAGACGCCCAGCAACGGATTAGCCGTAATGCCGGAAAAGCCATCCGAGCCGCCACATTTCAACCCCACACGCAATTCGCCTAAAGGGACATCCGTTCGCTCATCCTGTGAAGCGACTGCATAAAGCTCACGCAAAAGCGCCATGCCCGCCTCTAATTCATCGTCCACTTTCTGCGTTTCCATAAAGCGGATGCGTTCCGTATCGTATTCTCCCAATAGCTTGCGGAAAGCGCCGACCTGGTTGTTCTCACATCCCAAACCGACAACAAGAACCGCCCCCGCGTTCGGGTGCAACACCATATCCCGCAATATCTTCCGGGTATTCTCGTGGTCATCACCCAACTGGGAACAACCATAGTTATGCGGAAAAGCGACAATCGCATCGACTCCCGCCCCTTGTGTCTCCCGCTGCAACTCATCGGCCAGCCGGCGGGCAATGCCATTCACACAACCGACCGTCGGAATGATCCAGACCTCATTCCGGATACCGACATTCCCGTTCTTGCGGCGATAGCCTTTAAAAGCGAGCGAAGCCCGTGAAGGTTGTGCAGGGATGGGCTGCGGGTTAAATTCATATTCACGCAATCCTTCCAGATTGGTTTTGATATTCTTCTCGTTTACCCAACAACCCGCAGCAATCGCCATCCGGGCATGCCCGATAGGAGCGCCGTATTTAACGATATAATCGCCTTCCTCAAAGTCCTGCAAGGCTACTTTATGACCTGCCGGAATATCCTGTCGCACAACAACAGTCTTTCCATTAATGTCCAACGACATGCCGGTATGCAGGTCTTCGACGGCCACAGCCACATTATCGGCCGGATTTATCTGTATATACGTTCGCATCAGCAAATTTCTTTAACGGCAGTAAGCATTCCCTTTTCCTGAATGGTATCCAGAAACTCTTTCAGCATTTCCGTCAGCCCCGGAATCCGGTTCAGGTCTTCACCCCAAATGGAAGAGGCAGCCAATACGCCTTCCGCCACTTTCCGCGTCGAACCGGTCGCCCAAAGTTCCTGTAACAACTTGAGGTTTTCCACAGAGTCATCCGGCTCCGCTTTTACACCATCGGCACGTGCATCTCCCTTATAGTAGGTAATAATGGCAGCCAGACCTAAAACGAGCCCTTTCGGCAACTCGCCTTTCCGCTCCAGATAGACTTTCAGGCCCGGTAAATCGCGCGTTTCATATTTAGGAAATGAATTCAGCATGATCGAGACAACCGAATGATCGACAAACGGATTATTGAAACGTTCCATCACGTCGCGGCCGAACTGCATCAGTTCCTCTTTCGGCAGATCCAACGTTTCCAGCAATTCTTCAAACATCACTTTATGAATGTATCTCCCCAATACCTCGTGCCGGCAAGCATCCCGTACGATATCCACCCCGGAAAGCCAGGTGACAGGCGCCAAAACCGTATGGGGGCCATTCAGCAAAGTCACTTTCCGCTGGTGATAAGGCTCTTCGCTCGGAACAAACAGGACATTCAACCCCGCCTTGTCCGCCGGGAACTCCTTCGCTACCGAACCGGGCGCTTCAATCACCCACAGATGGAAGACCTCCGCCTGGACAACCAGGTTATCGTTATACTGTAACTTTTCCTTGATCGCATCGATCTCCTTGCGTGGGAATCCCGGTACGATGCGGTCCACCAGTGTCGCATACACCCCGCAGGATTCTGTGAACCATGTTTTAAAGCCATCGCCCAATTCCCACAGTTCGATATATTGGTAAATCGTTTCTTTCAGCTTATGCCCGTTCAGGAATATCAGTTCGCACGGGAAGATTATCAGCCCTTTGTCTTTATCGCCGTTAAATGTCTTGTAGCGATGGTAGAGTAACTGGGTCAGCTTTCCCGGATAAGAAGAAGCCGGCGCATCTTCCGGTTTGCAAGCCGGATCGAAAGTGATTCCCGCTTCCGTCGTATTGGAAATGACAAAACGCATTTCCGGCTGTTCCGCTAATTTTATGAAAGCGGCAAAATCCGTATAGGGATTCAACGCACGGCTGATCACATCGACCCGGGTCAGGCTGTTTACCTTCTCTCCTTTATCCAAGCCTTGCAGATTGACATGATAGAGGCAATCCTGCGCATTCAGCATATCGGCCATCCCCCGGTCTATCGGCTGGACAACAACCACACTACTGTTAAACCCCACCTTCTCATTCATCTTTTGGATAATCCAATCCGCAAAGGCACGAAGGAAATTCCCTTCGCCGAACTGTATGATCCGTTCCGGATGCAGCACCTTACCGGCTGTTTTTTTATTCAATTCTCTCATCCCAATCTCTGTTTAAAATCCGTTCATTAACAGCAATCGAAGCCGGTAATCAAATTGGGTTCTAATTTAAAGGAAAACGGAAACATATCCAACAATATGCAATAAAACATATAAATATGTCTGGTAATCAGGATTAATTTAATATATTTGCATCAAATATCTCTATCACGAACTAAAACCGGCATTTTGTATCATGAAGCATTTTCTTATTAACATACTGACTTTATTCTCTATTTTAATCACGGCAATATCTTGTTCGCCTAAAGTAGAAATCATTCCGGCTGAATTGGCCTACAAGGCCGAAGCCACTACCGGAGAAGGATCGATCTGGGACCCCTACCGCCAGACATTATTCTGGGTAGACATTGAAGGTCAGACGTTATACGAATATCACCCGAACACAAAGAAATGCGACTCGTGGAAATTCGACCGCATGATATCCACTGTCGTACCGGAAAGCGACAGCACAGTTATCATCGCCCTGCAAAACGAAATCGTACGGGTAAACCTGGCTGACGGGCAGACGACATCCGTCGCTCCGATACCCGACAAAGACGGAAAAGTACGCTGCAACGATGGGAAATGCGACCCGGAAGGACGTCTATGGATCGGAACAATGGGTTTTGGCGCGCCGAAAGGAGCCGGAACCTTGTATTGTGTTTTACCCGACGGCACAATCAGCACCAAACTGCAAAAAGTAACGATCTCAAACGGTATCGTCTGGACAGCAAACAAGAGATTCATGTACTACAACGATACGCCGACCGGCAAAATAGCCCGCTACCGCTATGATCCCGACAACGGCGATATCCTGTTTGACGGAATTGCGATCGATCTGCCGGAAGGGACAGGGGCGCCGGACGGAATGACAATCGACAGCCAGGACCACCTCTGGGTGGCTCAATGGGGAGGCTATGGCGTTTACTGTTATAACCCTTATACGGGAGAATTATTGGCCAAGGTGAACGTTCCGGCCCCGAATGTCGCCTCCTGCGCATTCGGAGGTAAAAAGATGGACACGCTTTATATCACAACGGCTCGCGCCGGCCTGTCCGAAGAACAACTCCGCAAGTATCCGTTGAGCGGCAGCGTCTTCAGTTGCAAACCGGGTGCTAAAGGAGTAGCAGCCAACAGTTTCGGGAATTAAGGCCTTCCGGACATAATTTATCACAAATGTAAACAGCTTCTCAATATTTATTGTTTACTTTGTAAAACATTGAAATAAAAATATGACTAAGAATAAATCTGAAAAGAAAAGTAATAAACAGGGGAAGAAGCAAAACAGCTCCAAAAGCAATAACAAACGGATGAAAAAAGAGGCAATGATCAATGCCATCATCGACGTATTCAAGTCTTCTCCCAAGGAACCTTTCAACTATCGACAAATCAGCAGTATGATAGGAGTGACTAACCAAGTGCAGAAATTGCAGGTGGTGGACATCCTGTATGATCTCTCCGCTGATAACTTCATTTCCGAAATAGACCGGGGACGCTACCGCTATAACGACTGGGGAACAACAGCCGTCGGGACTTTCATGCGCCGGCAGAACGGAAAGAATTCTTTTATCCCCGAAGACGGCGGAACGCCTATCTTTGTGGCAGAACGCAACTCCGCCCATGCGCTTAACGGCGATAAGGTAAAAATACAGCTTCATGCAAAGAGAAAAGGCGCCGATCCGGAAGGTGAAGTGATTGAAATCCTGGAAAGCGAACGTCGGACAATCACCGGCAAGCTGCAAGTGACAAAAGGCTTTGCCTTCCTGATTACCGAAGACAAGACATTGGCAAACGATATCTTTATCCCCAAAGACAAGCTGAAAGGCGGCAAGACGGGCGATAAGGCGATTGTCCGTATCACCGAATGGCCGGAAGAAGCCAAGAACCCGCTGGGCGAAGTGGTAGACATTTTAGGTGCGGCCGGTGACAACAATGCCGAGATGAACGCAATCCTCGCAGAGTTCGACCTCCCATACAAATATCCGGCCAATGTGGAAAAAGCGGCGGATAAGATATCGGAAGCAATCCCCGAAGAGGAAATAGCCAAACGTGAAGACTTCCGTAATATCACGACTTTCACCATCGACCCGAAAGATGCCAAAGACTTTGACGATGCGCTTTCCGCACGTCTTCTGGAAAATGGCAACTGGGAAGTTGGCGTACATATTGCCGACGTCACTTATTACGTCAGACCGGAAAGCCTGATAGACCGGGAAGCATATGACCGGGCCACCTCCATCTATCTGGTAGACCGTACCATCCCGATGTTGCCCGAACGCTTGTGCAACAAGATATGTTCACTCCGTCCGGACGAAGAAAAACTCTGTTTTTCGGCTATATTCGAATTAAATAAAAACGCCGAAGTCCAGCAATTCCATATCGCCCGTACGATCATCAAGAGCGACCGCCGTTTCGCCTACGAAGAAGCGCAGGAAGTGATCGAGACAGGAGAAGGCGATTATAAAGAAGAAATCCTGGCACTCAACAGCCTGGCACAAAAATTGCGTGAAAAGCGTTTCAAGGACGGAGCTATCGCATTCGATCGGTTCGAAGTCAAATTCGATATCGACGAGACAGGTAAACCATTGGGTACTTATATCAAAGAGTCAAAAGAAGCCAATAAGCTGATCGAAGAATTCATGTTGCTGGCCAACCGTACAGTAGCCGAATTCGTCGGAAAGACCAAGAATAAGACAAAGAAAACATTCGTCTACCGTGTTCACGAACAGCCGGATCCTGAGAAGCTAAGAGACTTCTCCGCATTCATCAGCCGATTCGGTCACAAGGTACGTACGGAAGGAAGTAAAACGGACATTTCCAAGAGCTTCAACCGCTTATTGGAGACCGTACAGGGCAAACCGGAAGAGAATCTGGTGGAGACATTAGCTATCCGTTCCATGCAGAAAGCCTTTTACGGGACAGATAATGTCGGGCATTACGGATTGGCAATGGACTATTATACACACTTCACCTCCCCGATCCGCCGTTATCCGGATATGATGGTACACCGTTTACTGGAACGTTATCTGGCGGGCGGGCGCAGTGTGATCAAAAGCAAGTATGAAGAACTCTGCAAACACTGTTCCGAAATGGAAATCCTGGCATCCAGTGCCGAACGCGCTTCCATCAAGTACAAACAGGTGGAATTTATGAAAGATAAGTTAGGGCAGGTATTCGACGGCAAGGTTTCCGGCGTAGCCGAATGGGGCTTGTATGTGGAACTGAATGACAATAAATGCGAAGGGCTTGTCCCGATACGTGACCTCGATGATGATTTCTACGAGTACGACGATAAAAACTACTGCCTGTTAGGCCGTAAAACAAGACGCATATACCGTTTGGGAGATTCCATCACAGTCAAAGTGGCACAGGCGAACCTGGAAAGAAAACAGTTGGACTTTGCGATAGTTTAACTCCAAAAGACAAGTCCTGCCACCCCGCAAGCAATCAGTCCCAACCCTAACAGGGCATAAAAGATACGGGCACCCTTGCGACCCAGCCAGCGGACAAACGTCATGGCTCCGCTGGTCTGGAAATACCATTCGAGGTTCAGGATGGCGGCTACAATGGAGAAAGCCCCCAATGCGATAAAGAGAATCAGGATAAAATATTCGGTAGGTTCCATCGCTTACTTGACTTCTACGGTACGCGATCCGTCGGGGTTCTCCGTAATGGCAACTTCCACTACATCGCCCGGCAAGAGTTCTTCAATCTTTTCCGGCCATTCGATAAAGCAGAGCGCGCCACTGTAGAAATAATCTTCCGTGCCGATATCCTCCGCTTCGCTCAGTTTATTGATGCGGTAAAAGTCAAAATGGTAGATCAGCTCGCCGGTCGTATCGCTGCGATATTCGTTGATGATGGCGAACGTCGGGCTGTTGATCACATCCTCCACACCCAATTCTTCGCAAATAGCTTTGATAAAGGTAGTCTTTCCTGCTCCCATGCTTCCGCGAAAAGCGAAAACGGTACGGTCGTCCATCCCGGCGATAAACGCTTTCGCGGCCTGGCGGATCGTATCTAAACTGTCGATTTTAATTACGCTCATAATCTTTTTTGAATTCTGGGTACAAAGTTAAAACAATTGTCAATTGTCAACTGCCAATTGTCAATTATTTTGGCATCATCGTAATAAAAGGGACCAGCATCTCTTCCATCGAAATGCCGCCATGCTGGAACGTATTCTTATAGTAAGAAACGTAGTAATTATAATTATTCGGATAGGCGAAGAAATCATTATTCATCGCAAATATATACTTGCTGCTCAGGTTCGGGGAGGGCAATCCGACCTTGTCCGGATAGCGGATTTCGAGCACTTCCTTCGGATTGTAATTCAGGTTCTTGCCGACCTTATAGCGGAGATTGGTGTTCGTATTCTTGTCTCCTATCACCTTTAGGGGGTTATCCACACGTATCGTCCCGTGATCGGTCGTAACAATAACCCGGTAGCCTTTCCCGGCTATACGCTTGAAGAGTTCCAACGTGCCGGAATGCTGGAACCAGGAACGCGTCAAGCTGCGATAAGCCGCTTCGCTCTGGGCCAGTTCGCGGATCATCTTGTTTTCCGTACGGGCATGCGAAAGCATATCGACAAAGTTAAGGACAACCACATTCAACTGGTTATTCAGGAGGGAAGGGACGATATTCAGCAACTTGTCGTTATACTGCGAGTCGTGCACCTTATGGTAGGAGAACGTATATTTCTTGCGGAACCGTTCGATCTGCGTCTGGATAAGCGGCGCTTCGTTCAGGTTCTTGCCTTCCTCGCTGTCTTCGTCCACCCAAAGCTCGGGGAACATTTTCTCGATCTGTAGCGGCATCAGGCCGGAGAATATCGAGTTGCGGGCATACTGCGTAGCAGTCGGCAGGATACTGTAGTAGAGGCTTTCGTCGAAAGTAAAATATTCGGCAAGCAGGTCTTTCACCTCACGCCACTGGTCGAGGCGGAAGTTATCGATCAGGATAAAGAACACCTTTTCGTCGTTGTCGAG
Source organism: Parabacteroides sp. AF17-28 (assembly GCF_003479205.1). Classification (NCBI taxonomy): domain Bacteria; kingdom Pseudomonadati; phylum Bacteroidota; class Bacteroidia; order Bacteroidales; family Tannerellaceae; genus Parabacteroides; species Parabacteroides sp. AF17-28. The sequence continues at coordinate 140,402 of NZ_QUGV01000002.1, forward strand.
CATCGGGAACACCTTTTTCTTGAACAGGTCGGGGCTCATCAACGGGCGTTCGGCCGGATTCTGAATCCAGTCCACATAATTCTTCTTGACAAATTTACCGAAAGCATTGTTCGCCTCCTGTTTCTGCATCCGGAGCATATCGGTCATCGGTACTTGGCTGCTTTCCAACTCAAGTTCCCAATAGACGAGTTTCTTATAGACCTCCATCCAGTCGTCGGTCGTCAGCGAGTCGTTGATCTGCATGCCGATACGGCCGAACTCCTGCTGATAGCCGACAGTCGTCGTCTCAGAGATAATCACATTCTTATGGACATTCTTCTTGATAGACAAAAGCAGTTGGTTCGGGTTGACAGGCTTGATCAGGTAGTCGGCGATCTTATTGCCGATAGCCTGGTTCATAATGCTCTCTTCCTCGCTCTTGGTAACCATGACGACAGGGAGATCGGGATTGATCGCCTTGATCTGGGCCAGTGTTTCCAGCCCGGTCAGACCCGGCATATTCTCATCCAGGAAAATGATGTCGAATGATTCCTCCTTGCAGCATTCAATAGCATCCTGCCCGCTGATCACCGGAACCACTTCATACCCCTTGTCTTGCAGGAAAAGGATATGAGGTTTCAACAAATCTATCTCATCGTCCGCCCAAAGTACTCTGTCTTTCTTTACTGCCATAGTTTTATCTTTTCTTCTCTACAAATGTATGATAATATAACGAGATACGCTTTCTTTTTGTATAACCTTCCCTCTTTTTTTAGGCTCTTTTGTATTACCTTTGTATAATATAAACGAGTTAACTATACTTACCAGAGACATTTGGTGATTACATTTGCCTGCCTCACAACGAGAACATTGAAAGCCGCTTCCCATAAAAACACAAGGAGATACTGACGCGCGAGATGTATACGACATCATATCTATCCGGTGTCCATTATTTGAATATATGAACTATCCCGAGAGGTGATGAAGAATACAACGTAGAAAAGTCATCATTTAGTTTTATATTTAACAATCTTAACCATATCATTAAAGACCAATCAATTGCCCTAAATTTAATTATATTATTACCATAACCCAAGTAAATCAAATCCACAGAATCTCACTGCAAGGGCCGAAGATTATGTAACTTTTTCAAAAAAGCAACAAAAATAATTTGCATATATTAAATAGAAATAGTACTATTACGACCGTAATTCAAACAATCATATTATGAAAAAGATTTTATTATTATCTGTTATGCTATTCTCAGCAATAAACTTAAACGTCTTTGCTGAAGGTGATGATCCAACTTCTCCAACAACACCAGGTGATAGAGGAGATGGGGGTAGTAATACTTGTACAGTAACAAGCAATTGTTTTAACTTTGCAGGAACAGTAATGGGCAGTGTCTCTTGTACTGGAACAGAATGTACTCGTGGCGGAGGCTGGGTCAAATGCAATGGCAAAACAACTAAATGTTAATCATGAAAAAAGTATTTGCAAAAGCAGCTTTTATACTTTTATGCGGATTAGCGGCTTGCAATCCGCATAAAAGCGATATGGAATTAGAAACCATGAATTATGAATTAGTTGAACGCCTGACTGAATTCCCCGACTCTACATTCTTTACTGAAATTACCCATGCCGAATATGAGAACGGGCGTATATATTTAATGGATAAAAAGAGAGGTGATTTAGTCGCTTTAACTGAAGACTTCAAACAAATAGAGTGTATAGCCCCTCATTCGGAAATAGATCTGGTAATGCCTATCGCTTTTACAGTATGGCAGGACACGGTGTATATTTGCGATGAAGGTTCGATCAACACTTTGAAGGTTTACACGAAAGGCAAACAAATCAGTAGTCTTTCTTCAGTCAGATTTTATGAGAAAAGAATGGCTGTCAACAACACTGCTTTGTATACAACTTTTCCTACAGACTCATCCTGCTACCTGAAAATAAACAGGCATGATACCGAAAAACGGGCCTATGAGGGAAAAGTTGTAAAAGAAGAAAATGAGAGACGGACTATCATGAAAAACGAGAAACACTTATTCTTAAATAATGGAATACTTTATACCGTAGCAGAATGCTATCCTTATATAGATAGTTACAATGCGAAAACAGGCAAATGGATAAAAAACTTAGATATCTCTCATATACCGGTTATACAGTCAAACATATCTTTTATTGAGAGCCAGCCTGTTGAACCTAAATCTTATTACGTCTATATGGAAGACGGGGACATACATAATAACTTCCTCTATTTATTATGTGCATCTTTAGGAGATAATAACAATTACCGATGTAACACTCTGTTAAAAGTAGATGTTAGTAATGAAGATATGAAACCGGTTGGCTATTATGAACTGCCAGGAAGATTCTACACGGCTATTTGTGTATCCGACAATTATTTATATGCCATATATAGCGACAAGGACTGTGCAATTGAAAAATACAAATTGAAACAATGAACAAGTCTTATATCCTTCTCATTACTATTTTTTTGCTTTGCTCTTGCTCACATAAAAGACAGCAATCCTTAAATGTGCAAGAACAAGACACTGCATGGGTAGACGTTTTCCATTTGTTAGGGAAACACGTCTATTCTTTAGATTCAATTCTCCAAAATGAAGACAAACAAGCAAACATTATCTTCCTTTTTAACTTTTATGATTGTGGTAGTTGTATTGATTCCGGATTCCAATTGGTCAAAAGAATTGATAAATTCTATCGACGCAAATCGGTTCCAATCATTTCATCAATGGGAAATCCAACTCAATACCAAATACGTAATCAATATCAAGAATACATCTATTCAGACAATAATGATTTGATAAGAAAGGAACTGAAATATATGCCAACCCCCATTCTTATTCAAACGAACGATGAGAAGAAGATCATAAACTATATCTTTCCTAATATTTCAGATAAACAGGAATACAAACGATTTTTTCGATTCATGAATAAGACCGACTCAGATATATAAACAGGAGAATGTTAAAACAATCGTTAGCGCTTTGTTTTTAAATAGATAAGAAGAATACATAAAGGCTAAAGCCTTTTCATACATCTTATTCCTCATTCAGTATATCCCGCGCCTCATCGAACCCTCCGTCGAACTGGTTATCCTTTATCTCCGCATTAATCACACGCTGGAAGAAGAAACGGTGGTTGTTCCAGTGGAAGGCTGGATAATCCTGGTTCTGCCGGATCACGTTATTGCGGAAGACGAGTCCGTCGACCGACTTTGCATACAGGATCGGGGCGTCAAAAGTATCAAATGTGTTGTTCTCAATCACGATACCGCTATGAAAATACTTCTTCTGGTCTTTCAGGTCGGGTATCTCCGGATAGATGGATATTACGGCATTGGTGAACTGGAACATATTCGTCAACGCGTTGATAAACCGGTTATTCCGGATCAATACGTCATGGCAAGCTCCCGTCTCAAACCATCCGTTGCAATCGCCGCACAGCAGGATAGCCGTACCGGAGGTATGGTCGAAGACATTATTTTCCACAACAGTCCGCTTAGGCGTGCTGAACAGTGAACCGCGGGCACGGTTATTACGAATCACATTGTCGGCGAAATAAACCGTCGGCGTCCATTCCAGGTTCTCGATGCCATACGTCCCGGCCTCGCTGATCGCAGGGTCGACAGGCTTCTCAAATGTGATACGGAACTGCTTGGCACCGTGATCATCCGGCTTGTCGACAGCCTGGATGGCCGTCACCGTGTTCTGCTCTCCGAGTATCTCCATTGTTTTGGAATCGATAAACTGGACGGTGTCACCCGGACGCCCCCATTCGAAACCATATGACTGACCGTGCATATACTCGCCCAACAGCGTTTTGTCGTCGACACGTTGCTGCACCTTCAGATAAGTGCCATGCACATTGATCGCATCGTCCATCATACCCTCGTACAAACCGCCGACAGAACGGATCAGTCCCTTGCATCCGGAAAAATGAGTGGCGTCCGCCTGTGTCGTGAAGTAGCGCGGATCATCCTTGCCACGCAGGCAGACCGAGAAGCGGTCCAACGTGATATTCTCGCTCATCTGTGCCAGCAAACCCATCCCTTCGGCATAATGGACCTGTATATTCTCCAATGCCGTATTGGTATCATGATACATGAAAACGCCCGGAGTCGGACGGCCGTACCCACGGAAAACGACAACCGTTCCCGGTATCAGTTTCTTGTTTTTCCAGGAGGCGAGTATCTTACGGGGAGCGATCTCTGCCACATGCCTGCTGCCTACGCCGATATCACTGGTGGTATAGACCAGCCGTTTCGTATCTCCTTCAAAAGCGATTCCCCAGGCAGGAATATGTTCCCAGCCTTCCCCTTTGGCGACAAAGTTACTGTCGCGTATCTCATACTGTACCCAAGGCGCCACCTCGTAGGTGATCAAACCGTTCACCGTATCGTTTTCCAACACCTTGACCTGGCTGATATGCGGATTCTCGAAGTCGATACTGAAGTTCTTCAACGTGCAATTCTCCGAACCCACCAGCGAAACGGGAAGCATCCGCCCATGAAAAATCAGTTCCGAACCCTGCCCGTCAAAGACAACATTCTTCATGTTTTCGAACGGCAGCCCTACGGACTTGGGATTATCCTGATCATGGTTGGAGATGAAATACTCACGAAGGGAAGCCCCTTCCGGATAGAAGTCGTAACGCCCTTTCGGCAAAACAATTGTGACGCCGTCCGGATGATCCGTCGCGGCGATCTCCTGCAAAGCTTTCGCAATCAAGGGGGATGCGTTTTCCTTACTGTCCGGTTTCAAGCCATAGTCGGCAAGATTATACGACTGACCGGCACAGGCTGTCAGCAGAACCGCCAGCATAAATGTGAGTAGAAAAGATGATTTTAGTTTCATGGCAAGTATCTTATGTGTTGATCCTATTTTACAATTCGGGAACAAATATATCAATTTATTATTTTAATCTGCGGCCATTCCCCTCGATAATCTGTACCCTATCCGTAATTAATCGCGTAAATACCTTCCCGACAGGTTGGCAAAGGCAGAGATTATTCCTATATTTGCCCCTCTTAAAAATAAATAGATATGGAACATCCATTAAGTATTTACAACACGCTTACAAGAAAAAAGGAACAGTTCATCCCGCTGCACGAGCCGCATGTGGGTATGTATGTTTGTGGTCCGACCGTTTACGGCGATGCGCATCTGGGGCATGCACGCCCGGCCATCACCTTCGACCTCCTGTTCCGTTACCTGACTCATATAGGATACAAAGTACGTTACGTACGCAACATAACCGATGTCGGCCACCTCGAACACGACGCGGATGACGGCGAAGACAAGATTGCCAAGAAAGCCCGCCTCGAACAGTTGGAGCCGATGGAAGTGGTGCAGTATTACCTGAACCGTTACCATCATGCGATGGAAGCGCTCAACGTCCTGCCTCCCAGCATCGAACCGCATGCATCCGGACATATCATCGAACAGATCGAACTGGTGAAGAAGATCCTGGACAACGGCTATGCTTACGAGAGCGAAGGTTCCGTCTACTTCGACGTGGAGAAATATAACAAGGATCATAACTACGGCGTCCTTTCCGGCCGCAACATCGACGATATGCTCAACACGACCCGCGCGTTGGACGGGCAGGACGAGAAGCATAACCCGATCGATTTCGCCCTCTGGAAATGTGCACAACCGGAACACATCATGCGCTGGCCTTCTCCCTGGAGCGACGGTTTCCCGGGCTGGCATTGCGAATGTACGGCGATGGGCAAGAAGTACTTAGGCGAGCATTTCGATATCCACGGCGGCGGCATGGACCTCATCTTCCCGCACCACGAATGCGAGATCGCACAGGCGGTCGCTTCGCAGGGCGACGACATGGTCCACTACTGGATGCACAACAACATGATCACCATCAACGGACAGAAGATGGGTAAGTCGTTGGGGAACTTCATCACGTTAGACGAATTCTTTACGGGCAGCAACAAGATATTGCATCAGGCTTATTCACCGATGACGATCCGCTTCTTTATTCTCCAGGCGCATTACCGCAGCACGGTAGACTTCAGCAACGAAGCCTTGCAAGCTGCCGAAAAGGGACTGGAACGCCTGATGGATGCCTACAACCATCTGATGAAGCTGAAAGCATCCGACGCATCGACGGTCGACGTGAAAGACCTGCGCCGCCGGTGCTACGACGCCATGAACGACGACCTCAACTCGCCGATCGTGATCGCCCACCTGTTCGATGCCACGCGCGCCATCAACTCTGTGAAGGACGGCAAGGCTACGATCTCGGCCGAAGACCTGAAAGAGTTGCAGGACGTCTTCCATACCTTCGTCTTCGACATCCTCGGAATGAAAGACGAAGCAGCCTCTGCCGGCGGCAGCAGCTATGAGGCATTCGGCAAAGCGATGGATCTGTTATTGACCATCCGCCAGCAGGCCAAAGCCAACAAGGACTGGGCCACATCCGACAAAATCCGCAACGAACTGACCGCCCTCGGCTTCGAAATCAAAGACACGAAGGACGGCGCGGAATGGAAGTTATAATGTGCCAATATGCTAATGTGTCAATGTGCCAATTAACAGTTGGCTTCATCAACACATTGGCACATTAGCACATTGGCACATTAACACATTATTTACCATGACAATAAACGAATTTCTTCAAGGCGACAAGTTCGCCCTATTGGCCGGTGTAGAACTGTTGGAGACTGGTAATGGCTATGCGAAAGCCCGGATGGAAATAAAACCGGAACATCTGAACGGTGGCGGAGTATGCCAGGGCGGAGCGATCTTCACTCTTGCCGATCTTGCTTTTGCTGCCGCGACGAACAGCCATGCACGGCTGACGCTCTCGATCACTTCCAGCATCAACTTCTTCAAAGCCGAAAGCAAAGGCTTCCTCTACGCCGAAGCCCGCGAAGCCTTCAGCCACAAACGGCTTGCAAACTGCGAAGTACGCATCACCAACGAAGCCGGCGACCTCATCGCCACCTTCAACGGAACGGGTTACAGAAAGGATACGGAGTTGCCATTTGCGGCAATAGAGTAAAAATGTACGCTATTGCCGCCAGATAAGCAAATAGCGTACATTCTTTTATTTACTCGTAGCGCAAAGAGCGGGCGGGCTTGCTGAAGATGGTTTTGGCGGTTTGCCAGCCGATGGTCAATAAAGAGATCACACACAACAGAATCACCGGGACGACAAAGAACCAAGCCTTCCAATCCGTACGGAACGAATAATGGCTCAGCCAGCCGCTCATGATCAGCCACGAAAGCGGAAGGGCGATCACGATCGCAATGGCAATCAAGAGGAAGAACTCGCGTCCCAACTCATAGAACAGTTGCATATTGGAAGCGCCCAGGACCTTCCTTATCCCCATCTCCCGCGTACGGGTCGAACAGGAGAACATGACCAGCACGCCTAACCCCATGCAAGAGATAAAGATCGCCAATATCGCAAACAACGCCACGATCAGCCCGAACACCTCATCCTGCCGATATTGCTGGTCGAAGAACTGGTCGAGGAAGAAATAATCATAGCTGGAATCCGGGAAATAACGCTCCCACACGGCCCCCGTCTGCTTCACCAGATCGCGCGGACTACCGCTCTCCAGGACGACCGAGATATAACGCTGCTTCATCCAACTCAGCTTCTCATGCAAGGCGAACAAGATAGGCGTATAGTCCTTGTTCAGGGATTGCTGGTGGTAATCCTTCACCACCCCGATAATCTGCATCGGGCGGTCGACCGTCTCGACAGACAGCCGCTGTCCCAAAGCGGCATCCGGCGAGTCAAAGCCTAACGTGCGGACCGCCGATTCGTTCAGGACAATATTATAGACATCTCCCCCGTAATCCTCCGAGAAACCCCGTCCGGCCACAAACTTCAGGCCATAAGCATTCAGGAAATACTCGTCGCAGCTCAACATCTCTAACAGGCGCGTCTGCTTCGTCACATCGCTCTCGCGGACGATGGAAAGGAAATCCGCCACCTCCGTCCCGGGCACCGCGCCGGAAACCGTAACCGCCTTCACGGAAGGCAATAAGGCGACCTCCTTTTTGAACGCCTGTAGCTTCATCGCTAACTCCTCGCATTGCGCCGGGAATTTAAGGACAAGCGTCTGATTCACGCGCACGCCTAAAGAGGCGTTCCGCATATATCGCAATTGCGCATAGACGATCAGCGTCCCGCAAAGCAAGACTAAGGAAGCCGTATATTGCAACACGACCAGCACTTTGCGGGTGATAGCCGCACCCCGCGTATGCGTGAATTTCCCTTTCAGCAGGCGCATCGGCTTCACCCCCGACAGCACCGTCGCCGGATAAAAACCCGACAGAAACACCCCAATCGCAAAGATCAGCAACAAATATCCCCCCAACGGCGTCGTAAACCAAACGGAGAAACTCAAAGCGCGTCCCGTCAGATGGTTGAAAGCCGGCATCAACGCCTCCATCAATCCCGCCGCTAAGACGAAAGCAATCCCGTTCGTCAGTAGCGATTCAAACAGGAACTGGCCGATGATCTGCCTGCGGCTCGCCCCCGAAGCGCGGCGTATCCCGATCTCCCTGGCGCGCTCCATCGAGCGGGCAACCGTCATATTGATATAATTGATCCAGGCGATGCAAAGGATGGCAAGCGCCGTGCAGATCAGTACCCAAATGGAAGAACGGTTTCCCTTCACCTCCGGCTCGTAGGCCTTCTGGGGGTTCAGGTGGATGTCGCGAAGGTTGACCAGCTGGATCGCCCAAGTCTTGTTCTTCAGCGCCTCTTCCGTCTTATATTTCTCCGCCATGGCGGGAAATTCCTGCTCCACCTGCTCTTTCTTCCCGGCGGACTTCAGCAAGACATAGGAATAGACCTCGTGCCGGTACCAATAGTCATCCAGCCACTTCGGAAGCGTCTTGTAAGAAATCAGGAGATTATAGCGGATATGCGTGTTCACCGGCATATCTTCCATGATGCCCGTCACCTCGCAAGCCTCCTCCCCGATGTTGCTACGGAAGATCAGTATCTTCCCGATCGGGTTCTTTCCCTTGAAATATTTCCGGGCGATGCGTTCGGTAATCACCACCTTGTTCGGCCCGTCCAGGCAGGTGTTCCTGTCCCCTTTCAGCAGCTTGAAGTCGAAGAAATTGAAGAAGTTAGCCTCCGCATATCCGATGCCGGTCTCCCGGTACAGCAGCTCGTTATATTTCACCACCTGCTCGGGGAAGTACTGGCTGCCGACACGGGTGTAATCTTCCACGGCGCTCAGGTTCTGCTTCATCGCCGGAGCATATCCGGAGGAAGAAGAAGCCCAGTCGTCCGTCAGCTCCCCGTTCTCGTAGAAACGCGCCTCGACGCGGAAGATGCGCTCCTGCCGGCTGTGCATATCGTCGTAGCTATACTCGAAAGCCACATAGGTCAGGATCAGCAGGGCGGCCGCCATACCGATCGCCAGCCCCGCTATATTGATGGCGCTGAATCCTTTCTTCTTCGCCAGGCTGCGCCGAGCACTGTTCCAATAGTTTGATACTACCATATTCGCAAATATATCATTTTAGTATTAGTTTCTCGTTATCCCCAAACAAGTCATAGCCGGAAATAATCACCCGCTCGCCCGGTTGCAGCCCTTCCACCACCTCATAATATTGCGGGTTCTGGCGGCCGATGCGGACAGGGCGGCGGCAGGCCGTCTTGCCTTCCTCGTCGACCACATACATATACTCGCCGCCGCTTGCCTGGTAGAAACTGCCGCGGGGGACGATCACCGCCTGCACCGGGTCGCCCAGTTGCAGGTTCAGGTGATAGGTTTGTCCGGCACGGATATTCTCCGGCCGGCCGGAGACAAAATGCAGGTCGGTACGAAACTGCCCCTCACGCACTTCCGGGTAGACTTTCGTGACCGTCATATCATACGTCCTGCCCTCGCGTTCGAAGTTGGCGGGAAGGCCGGGCAGGATGCGCTCCACGTAATGCTCGTCGATCTTCGCCTCGACCTTCAGTTCGGGCGTGATGACCTGTCCGATCCGCTCCCCTTGGGCGATAGACTGCCCGATCTGGGCTTCGAGGTTGCCCAACTGTCCGTCCACGGGCGCTTTCACCTTCAGGTTCTCCAAGCGTTCTCGCACCAAGGCGAGGCTCTTCTTCATATTCCGGATGTTCTCATCCAGGCTCTTCAGCTGGCTGCTGCGGAAAAGGGCGTCCTGTTCGATCCGTTCGTCCACGACGGCGAGCTGTCCGCGGGCGGTCTCGTAGTCTTCACGCGCCTGCAGGAACTCTTCGCGGGCGATGAGGCCCTCCTCGCACAGTCGCCCGTACTGTTTGAACCGGCGTTCCTTCCGCGTCAGTTCCTTGCTCAGTTCGATGCGCTCCTGCTTCAGCCGGAGGTGTTCCTGTTCCATGCTGAGGCGTGTGTTACGAAGCTCGTTCTCCTGGTAGGCCAGGTCTGCTTCGCTTTGCAGGATGCCGATATTCAGGAGCGGATTACTGAGGCGCAGGATGATGTCGCCCGCCTTTACCTGCGCCCCTTCTTCGATGAGGCGTTCCTCCACACGGCCGCCTTCAATCGCGTCGAGATAGATGATACGGTCCGGCAAGACCTGCCCGATAACGCGGATATAATCGTTAAACTCACCCTTCTGCACGGTGGCAACCGTGAGGCGTTCCTTGTCCACCGTCAACGAAGAGGAGGTGTCGCGAAAGATGAACCAGAGCAGGCAAAGCAGTACGAAACTCCCTCCTGCAACGGCATATATATGTTTCTTCTTAAAGCGGGACTTGCGCTCGATGCGGATGTCCATATTACTGTCTGTCATCATACAAGAAAGGATGCAAACGGCGTGCCAGAAACGTAGCGCACGGATAATCAGCAGGATAAGAGAGAACCTTCCCGCTAACCGTCCAAAATTTTGACACCCATCCGTCCAACTATTTGACACTGCCCGTCTCTTGCTCCCTGCCTGTCTGCCCGGCACCGCCTGCCGTCCTGTTTTCAACAATGTCCCATGAAAAAGCAGAAGAACAGGCACCTGATTCCCACAAACGCCGTCGCAGTTCTTGTCCGACCTGGGTCGGACAGCTGTTCGACGAGGGTGGGACAGCTGTCCGACGGAGGTCAAACAACTGTTCGACCCGGGTCGAACAAGGATTGCATGGGACACGATTCCTTTTAGATGGGAACAAAACCATTATTTCCTCCCATGTAACTGAAATCAAGACGGCAGCTGGCGGCGGCCAACCGCAGAATAATCCCCTGAAAGTGTCAAATATTTTGACGCTTGCTTGCAAGGTATTCCGGAAGCGGATAACTTTACAGGAAAAAGAGACTATGCAAGCCGGAACAATCCTGATAGTAGACGACAACAAGAGCGTGCTGACCTCCCTCGAACTGCTCCTGGAAGACGAGTTCGAGCAGGTGGAGACTGCCTCGAACCCAAACAGCATCCTGTCGGTTCTGGACAGCAGGCCGGTCGACCTTGTCTTGTTGGATATGAACTTCTCCGCCGGCGTCAATACCGGTAACGAAGGGCTTTTCTGGCTTCGCCGGATACAGGAGATCGCACCGGGGCTGCCCGTCATCATGCTGACCGCCTACGGAGACGTCGAACTGGCGGTAAAGGCGTTGAAAAGCGGGGCTGCCGATTTCGTGCTCAAGCCCTGGGACAATGACAACCTGCTGGAAAAGATACGCGCCGCCCTGCAGGGACGGCAGTCCGGACAACCGCTGCCGCCTCCGAAGCGGCCGAGCGAACCGGCGATGATTATCGGCCATTCCCCGGTCATGATGAAGCTCATCAAGGTCGTGACCAAAGTAGCCAAGACAGATGCAAACGTCCTGATCACCGGCGAGAACGGAACGGGGAAAGAGATGTTGGCACGCGAGATACACCGCCTCTCGCTCCGCAGCCGCCACGAAATGGTCCATGTGGATATGGGAGCCGTCAGCGAATCGCTGTTCGAAAGCGAACTGTTCGGGCATGAGCGGGGCGCATTCACCGACGCACGGGAAAGCCGGGCGGGCAAGTTCGAAGCGGCACACGGGAGCACGCTCTTCCTCGACGAGATCGGAAACCTGCCGTTGGGATTGCAGGCCAAGCTGTTAGCTGCCTTGCAGAACCGCGAGATCACCCGACTGGGGAGCAACCGGAAGATTCCGGTCGACATCCGCCTGATCGCCGCCACGAACCGGAACTTGCCGGAAATGGTCGCGCACTCGCTCTTCCGCGAAGACCTGTTCTACCGCATCAACACGATACAGATCGAAATCCCGCCTCTGCGCAACCGGCGGGAGGACATCTCGCTTTTCGCCGACTATTTCCTGAAGAAATACACCGCCCTTTATAAACGGACGGGGATCAGCCTGCATCCGCAAGCGGTGGAGAAGTTGACGAACTACGACTGGCCGGGCAATATCCGCGAGCTGCAACATACGATCGAGAAGGCGGTGATCCTGGCCGAAAAGAATGTGATACGCGCTTCCGACCTCTTCATCCGTCCCGGCAAGGCGGTTTCCTTCAGCGAGGCGCCTAATCTCGGCGAAGTGGAACGGCAGGCGATCCTGGCCGCCATCACCCAAAACGAGGGGAATCTGACAGCCGCCGCCGAACAGTTGGGGGTGAGCCGGCAGACGCTATATAATAAGATGAAACGCTTCAACCTCTGATCCCCCCGACCGATATGTTCAGCATCCGCCTTTACATACGTATTTTGTTGCAAGTGGTTGCCATCGTCGTGGTGGCCGGGTTGGGCGCGGCAGGCATTGTGACGGGGCGGGCGGTCATACTCGGCGTCGTGGCGCTCTTCATCGCTGCCTGGATGATCAGCTATCTCGTCTACTATCTCAATGTTTACAACCGGAGGATACAACTCTTCCTGGATGCGATAGAAGACAACGAGTCCATGCTCTACTTCCCCGAAAACATCGGCAGCCGCGAACAACGCCGCCTGCACGCCGCTTTCAACCGCATACACAGGCTGATGACCGAGAACAAACGGAAGGAGTTCGACCGCGAACTGCACCGGAAGGAATATGAATCGTGGGACAGGCTGATGCGCGTCCTGACGCACGAGATTATGAACTCTATCGCTCCGATCGTCTCGCTTTCCGGCACGCTCCTCTCCTATTTCCGGACAAAAGAATCCGTCAAAAGCAGCGAGGAGATCACCGACACGACGGTCCGCAAGACCGTCCGCGGACTCGACACGATCAAGAGCCAGGGGGAAAGCCTGATACATTTCACCGAGTCGTACCGGCAATTCGCCCACCTGAAGAAACCGGAACCCAAACCGTTCTCCCTCACCCGCCTGCTCCAAAACCTGCAAACCCTGCACCAACCGGATATGCAACGGCAACAGATCCGCTTCTCCCTCGACCTTTTCCAGCCGGAGATAACGGTTTATGCGGATGAAGAACAGCTTTCACAGGTCTTGATCAACCTGCTGAAGAACGCCATGCAAGCCCTCGAAGGACAGGAAGACGGACATATCCGCATCCAGGTAAAGCAGCAAAAGAACGAGTTGGAAATACGGGTGACGAACAACGGGCCGGGCATCCCCTCGGACCTGCAGGACGACATCTTCGTCCCCTTCTTCACGACCAAAGCAACGGGAAGCGGCATCGGCCTCAGCCTCTCCCGCCAGATCGTACGGATGCATGGCGGAGAACTGTCCGTCGTCTCGCAACCTTACGCGGAAACGTGTTTCACGATTGCTTTACCCGCAAAGCCACGCGGGTAACTCAATATTGTTCCCTTCTCTTTATCTCTACCCGCGAAGTCAACGGATAGCGCAAGCCTTTGGAGGACTTGTAGTAGACCTCGGCGGCACCGATCTTCAGCTTGGCGCGTATCTTGATCGGGATATGGTTCTCGTCGTCGCCAACCCAGATTTCGGCAGCTTCCTTGCTCTGGGTAAAGGCATCGTCGTAGATGTCGATGTAGAAATGGCGGGTACGGTATTTCAGTGTCTCGGTCCGCTCGACAATCTGCTGTCCGGTGTAACGGAAACTGATGTTGATGCGGTCCCGGCCGATCGCCACCTGGAAGGGGAAAGTGTCGCCCGTCTTCATCGTATGCCAGTCTAAGGAGCGCAGGAACATCGTCGCGCCCAGCATATCGAACATATAAGGGTCTTCCGAAACCAGCATCGTGTCGATCTTCGTGCGGGAAGGCGTATAGCGGTGGGAATGGGCGAATATCTTTTTGTTGTCGTACGAGAAACGAATATCGTCGATCAGGTAATAGTCATTCTCGTTCACGCGTTTCTCACTGCGGAGCAGCAGCATATCGGAAGAGAAATGGCAATCGAGCGTGTCACGCATCTTGTAGAGTTTCTCGATAATACCGGACGTAGCGAAGAGAAGGCGGTAGTGGTAGGAAGGCTTTCCTTCATATTCCGCATCCTGGATGGAAAGAGTGGCATGGCCTGCACGGGGCATCAGGAGTCCCCACTTGAAGTACAGCTCATACTGCACCTTCTCTCCGGGACTGAACCGTTCCCTGACAGGAATCGTCTGCGCTTCCGTCACGGCGGCAAACAACAAAAGCAAAAGTACCAGCCACAGGCAGGCTACTTTAGAACGGCATTCCCATATTGCCGCCGCTATTATTCCTTGACGATGATTGTTGACTTTCATCTTTGTAGTTTCTTTTCTTCTTGGTTACTTCTTTAGGCTTATTCTTCGTTATCTCAAGAGGTTTCTGCTTGGCTAACGGGGTCGAGGTGACATTCCAGGTCTCTTCCACCTGCCAGTTCTGCATGATCTCGTACATCTTGGGTGAATAATACACCTTCTCGGGTTGCCGCTTTTCGGCATAATTACCGGTATCCCAGACACCATTATCATTTGTGTCGATGATGATGCGGGCATAATATTTATCGGGCTTCAGGTCCATAAAGAGGACGCCGCCGTCTTTTACTTTCGCCTTGCGGACCGGGGCATCTCCCGAACTCAGCAACTCGACAAAAGCGGTTGTGTCCACACCGACGATATTGAGATAGAAATGGCCGTACTCATCTTCCTTCTTGATCTTAAACTCGCTGGTGAAGAAGTTGTTCCATTTGCCGTAAAGGCTGGTGATAGCAGCCGAATCCACTTCTATGCGATATTCCTCCCCGTACTTCCAGGGACGTTTGATAAAGAAGTTCAGGCTGTTCGTCGTATCGGGGAAGAACTCGAAATCGACGGCATTCCAAACGGTATCGACCTTCTGGTCGAGGAAGAACATATCTTCGTTGATATCCAGCACCGGTTCGGAGAACGTAACGGATATCGTGTCGAACAGGTTCATCGAGCCGGAAGCGTTCACCTGCATTCCGAGGAAATCGATCGGTTCGGGCTCGTCTTTCTTCTTCTTTTTCTTTTCCGCCGGGCGGCGACGCATGACTACTTGCACGGTGTCGGTCTGCGGACGGAGGATATTCAGGGAATCGCTTTTCGGATAAGAGACCTGCACCTGCAGCGTGTCTTGCTTCCAGACAGTCGAATCGGCCAGCCAATAGTTGACAGCCAAGCCGCCTTCCGTCTGCTGGACGAAATACCAGGCGCTGTCTTCCGGAGTAAAGTTGATGGGGACGGGCACCGGAACGGTGTCCAACTTCGAGTTGAAGCGGAGCGTGAAGTATTTCTCGTCCGGACGTTCCGGTTTCACCATATACTGGCGCTCAAACTTCTCCTTAAAGAGGCGGAGTTCGATGTTGTCCGGCATGAAGCGGGTATAGCCGACCGTACGGATCGTATCGATCGTCAGACTGTCCTTCCAGGCGGTATCCTGCCGCGAGGTCAGCTCAAAGGTAGGAACGATAACGGAGTCTAAAAAGGCGATATCTTCGCCCGGCTGGTCGAACTTATAGTCACGGTTGACATCGTTCAGGGCAAAGATATGATACGTGCCGGGGGCGATATTGCGAATCGTGAACTGCCCCTTGTCGTTCGTGCGTGACGTGCGGTCGAAAGGCAATTTGACAAAGGCCGAATCTTCGAGGTTGCTATGCAGACCGATCGTAATACCGGGCATCGGCTCGAGATTTTCCGCGTTCAGAAGCACGCCGGATACTTCGAGCGTGTCGATCACATCACCGGTGGAAAAGGCGAAAGAGAAGTTCTCGTAAACGTTCTTCTCGTTGTTGTCGGCGATAGAGTTCGTGAAGTCGATCGTATAAGTGGTGTTCTCCTTCAGCGTATCTTTCAGTTCAATCACCGCCTTCTTACCCGCAGAACGGATGATCGGCAACTCCATCTGGGGAGGCGTGATAATCACGTTTTCCGAAGGTTTGTCTATTTGTATCAGTTCGTCGAACAGGATCTCGATCTTCTTTCCCTTGTAATTGACCTGGTTCGGAACAGGCGTGCTGCTCACGAACTTAGGCGGGTCCTCGTCGTAAGGCCCCCCGTTCGGACTGCCGATATTGGCACACGAATAGATGACAACCAGCAACAGCATTCCATACAACAAGCGGAATGAATTTCGTATATATTTATTATCCATTTATGTCTATTTCAAATGCATTTGACAAACACGCGCAAAAATAGGGAAAAATCCGGTGAAAATTAGCGATATATAGAGTTATTAATCTATCTTTGCATCTATAAGATACAAAATCAACAACATATTAAGATATGCAGAACACAACAACATACCAAAACGAACATCCCGTCCAGGCCTTATCAAGAGAGGAACGCCTAAAACTCGAATTCGAGAGGGACTGGGAAAACGGACTGACTGTAGAAGAGTTCCGTAAACTAATGAAAGAAGAGATAAGAAAACGCTATGCAAAATATAAACCGGCGAAATAATGTCCTGATTCCTGTTAGCATAAAAGAATACTTGCTGGATTTAACTGACACATTACTTGAAAAAGACTATTATTCTAATGTAGAATATGCAGATATGCTTGTAGACGATATACTTGATTTCGTCTATACAATACCTGAAATTCCCCATTACAGACTTTCACCCATTACCCAAAAACGTTTTAACCGTTATGGCAAAGACTTGTATTATGTATTCTTCCGGCGCAAAACCAGCAAGCATACCACCTGGTATATATTCTTTTCCCGCCGAGATGACCGGTATATTATCCGATATATAACGAACAACCACAAAGACGGTAAATACATCCGGAACGATTTTGACGAAACGGAAGAATAACGGACATCATATTTGCTAATATGTCTATTTTCAGTTGCAAAATCGTTTTCTGATCATCGACAAATAAAGATGTTTACCACATCGGAGCATCTTTAAAGTACTTAGGGAAGAAATGGTTTGTCTTATACATTTTAGTCAGCTGAAGAGACGGCAAAAGAGAACCTACGGCATAGGGGACTTTCAGTTGTCGCAAGATTTGCGACAACTGAAAGCTTACACAATTGGATATATAATGAACCTGTAAAAATTCCTTACAAGTTCACCAACATACCTTACCCATTCTTCAACTCATCCTCCTTATCCGGTGCACCGGGTTCGGGAGTGGTGTCGGGGGCGAAGGGGTTGAAATAGTAGATGCCTTTGGTATCGAGGTATTGCAGGAAGTACGGGAGCTTCTGCATGAAGAGGCTGCATTCCTTTGACTTGGCCGGGGTCCAAGCGGATTCGGCTACGGCTACCAGACGGGGGAAAGTCATAAAGTCCAGACGCTTGGCATCGGCTACACGTTCAGTCCAGAGGGAGAACTGGAGGCCCATCAACTGGTCTTCGTAATCGCGTGTCAGGTGGATAATGGTTTCCGGGAAACGGCAGATATCCTCGACCGTGTTGTAGCCGCCCCATACACGGCCCACCTTATGAGCGCCATACTGGATGAAGTCGGCATAGAACGGACGGCGCGGAGTCATAATCACACGGTAGCCGTTTTCGAGAGCTTTCACTAACTGGTGTTTGCGGTCATGGCGCCACCACATGATAACGGCTTTGTCAGGTGAAACACCGGCATCTATCATTTCATCCCAACCGATCATTGTCTTGCCTTTGGAGGCTACGATATCGGCGGCACGGCGGATAAAGTAATGTTCCAGGCCGACCTCGTTACCTAAGTTCTTATCTTTGATGAACTGCTGGATCTCGGGATCGGTGAACCAGCTCTGGTTGCCGTAATGGACTTCGTCACCTCCGATATGGATATAGGGAGACGGGAAAAGAGCTACGATCTCGTCGAGTACGTTACTGATAAACTCAAACGTTTCATCCTTGCAGGGATGGAAAGTAAAGCCATTCCATTTACCTTCACCGCCGCCCGATATTTCGGGATAAGCGCGGCTGACGGATGTGGCATGTCCCGGCATATCGAATTCGGGAACTACCATAATCTGGCGGTCGGCGGCATAGGCCACAATTTCTTTGATCTCGTCCTGGGTGTAGAACTGTGCCGGAGCTTTCGGATCATGCCAGTTGCCGATAGCGCCTACGCTGGTCAGCTTCGGGTAACGTTTGATCTCGATACGCCAGCCCGGTTCGTCGGTCAGATGCCAGTGGAAGACGTTCAGACGGAGAGACGCCATGATGTCCAGATATTGTTTTACTTTCTCTTTTCCGAAGAAGTGGCGGCTTTCGTCGAGCATGAAACCGCGCCAGCCGTAACGCGGCTGATCCTGTATCTTACAGGCGCGTACGCTGCCTTTACCGAAACGGGAGAGTTGCAACAGGGCTTCCTTGGCATAGAACAGTCCGGATTCGGAAGAGGCTTGCAACAGGATACTGCCGGGTTCGACAACGAGCGTATAGGCTTCATCGGCCATCTTCTGATCCGGGATCAGCTCCAGACGGATCGTCCCATTAGCGGGCGATGATTGCATACCGGCGTCTTTCAACTCGGCCGGCAGGGCGGCAGCCAATTTATCGGCGTATCCGCCATTTCCTTGTATTTGGATATTCTTTCCAATGGTGAACGAACCTTTGCCGTTCTGTACCTTTGCCGGCGTCGGGAACAAAGGTTGTTGTGCCATCGCAGGCAACACAAATAGAAGTAGTAATGTGCTTAAATAAATTAGTTTTCTCATGGCTTGTAATATTATTGGGCAAAGTTACTACAAAAAAGTGAAATGCGGAAAGATATAGTGATAGAATTGAGTTACAAGGGTTTTGGTTGAAGTGGCGATAATCCGTGAAGCCATTACAATCCCTGCCGAAGCCAAATCCTGACGCCGCTACGTTACTTGTTCGTAACCATGCCCGAAAATGCGACAAACGGGTACGAATAGCGAAACAAGGCTCTAAGGAATAGTGAGTTATCCATAACTCATGCGAAAAATCAGGTTACGGAAAAAGATTGCGCCGTTCCTCCCCGTTTTGCGTACCAACACCGGACTCTTCACCAACTAATTTTGAAACCCAAAAATTAAGGACAATGAAGAGTACATTTTCAGTAATCTACTACCTCAAGCGTCAGGTAGTGAAAAAGGACGGGACAGTTCCCGTCATGGGACGCATCACGGTGGACGGCAGCCAGACACAGTTCAGCTGCAAACTGACTGTCGATCCGAAACTGTGGGACACCAAAGGTGGACGTGTCACGGGCAGAAGCACGGCGGCACTCGAAACGAACCGTATGCTTGACAAGATGCGGGTACGCATCAACAGGCATTATCAGGAAATCATGGAGCGTGACAACTTCGTCACGGCGGAGAAGGTGAAGAACGCCTTTCTCGGACTGGAACACCGCTACCACACGCTGATGCAGGTGTTCCGCCAGCACAACGAGGACTACGAGAAGCAGGTGGAGGCAGGCATGAAAGCCAAAGGCACGCTGCTGAAGTACCGCACCGTTTACAAGCACATGCAAGAGTTCCTCGACATCCGCTACCATGTGAAGGACATCGCCCTAAAAGAGCTTACCCCGGCTTTCATCTCCGACTTCGAGATGTTCCTGCGCACGGACAAGCACTGCTGCACCAATACCGTGTGGCTGTACGTCTGCCCGTTACGGACGATGGTATTCATCGCCATCAACAACGAGTGGCTGACGCGCGACCCGTTCCGCGAGTATGAAATCAAGAAGGAGGAAACAACACGCAGTTTCCTGACCAAAGATGAGATCCGCCTGCTGATGGAGGGGAAACTGAAAAACGCCAAACAGGAATTGTACCGCGACCTCTACCTGTTCTGCGCCTTCACGGGGCTGTCGTTCGCGGATATGCGCAACCTTACGGAAGAGAATATCCGCACCTACTTCGACGAACACGAGTGGATAAACATCAACCGCCAGAAAACGGGCGTGGTGTCCAACATCCGCCTGCTCGACATCGCCAACCGCATAATCGGCAAATACCGGGGACTGTGCGGGGACGGCAGGATATTTCCCGTTCCGCATTATAACACGTGCCTTGCCGGTATCCGTGCCGTCGCCAAGCGTTGCGGCATCACCAAGCATATCACGTGGCATCAGAGCCGCCACACGGCAGCCACGACGATATTCCTCTCCAACGGTGTTCCCATCGAAACGGTCAGCTCCATGCTCGGACACAAGAGCATAAAGACGACGCAGATTTACGCAAAGATAACCAAAGAGAAGCTCAATCAGGACATGGAGAACCTTGCCGCAAGATTGAACGGCGTCGAGGAATTTGCAGGTTGCACCATCTAAAAAGAAAAGCCATGAAACGTGACACAATCATCATCGAGGACAAGGCAGTCAGCGTAACCGGTAACGACGTGTGGATGACCGCCACCGAAATAGCCGGATTGTTCCATACGACCGTCCCGGCAGTGAACGCCGCCATCAGAGCCGTCCGCAAGTCGGACGTGCTGAACGACTACGAGGTGTGCCGCTACATGCAGCTTGAAAACGGGCTGCACGCGGACGTGTACGCCCTTGAAATCATCATCCCGGTCGCTTTCAGGGTGAATACCTACAACACCCACCTGTTCCGCACATGGCTGGTGGGAAAGGCACTCTCACAAGAGAAACGGCAGACATACGTGATGTTCATACAGAACGGAAAAGCCGGGTATTGCTGATTGCACATACCCCATAAGACAAGTAAACGGGTAGCACCACAAAAGGTGTCACCCGTTTACTTTTTCATGAAACCGCCTCACTCCAGCGGCTTGCGGTAGTTCGCTTCCAGTACCCCGCGCAGCCCCGTTTCCGGGTAAAGCACCTTCCCTCCCAAAAGTATGAAGGGCAACACGCGGTTGTTGCGGTATTCCTGCAAGGTGCGCCGGCTCACACGGAGCAGTTCCGACACCTCGCCGTCCGTCAGGTAACGTTCCCCGTCCAGCGGAGGACGGTAGCTTTCCAGAAATGCGGACAGCCATTTCGAGCCTTTGCGCATATCCTGCACCACAGAGGCTATCGGCTCGTCTTCCATCGTAAAAACATCGTTGTTCTCGTTCATCATAACTTCGGATTCAGTGGGTGAATAAATCAAATCATCTGCCGTGCGGATAGAGCGTGCCGACAAGCGGTATCAGCCGCTTCACCTCCTCTGGCTTGTAATAGAACCTGCGGTTTATCTGCGAGTAGCCGATAAGCCGCCTGTCACGCAGCGTCTGCAACGTGCGCGGGCTTATTCTCAACTGCCCGCAGACCTCCTCGCCCGTGAGCCATCTTTCCATGCGCCCCGTGTCGCTTTTGCGCCTCAGGGCGGCGACCTTCTCCGAGAGTGCGCCGAATGCCGCCACCATCATCTCGAAAGTCTTTTTCTCGATAGATACTATTTCCATATTCATGTCATTTAGAGTTTGCCGCAAAGGTAACGAAACGGCATACAAGACGTATCGTTTTCCGCTGAAAGGCTGCCTGTTGCGCCGTTTGACCGGGTTACGGAGCCATCTTCCGCAAAAATCTTACGTGAGTCACGTAGTGAGTTGTTAAAGCCCCTTTTGTTTATTGCCGAATTTTGTCGCAGAAACAAAAAGAAAGGACTGAACATGAAAGTGATAACAATGGAAAGTTCCGCCTACAAGGAGATGATGGCGCAGATTGCGAACATCGCAGGGTACATCCGCGAGGCAAGGGACGAGAAGAAACGGAAGCGGGAAACCGAAGACAAGCTGCTTGACACGGCACAGGCGGCGAAGATGCTCAACGTGAGCAAGCGCACCATGCAGCGTATGCGCACCGACCACCGTATCGAGTATGTGGTGGTACGCGGAAGCTGCCGCTACCGCCTTTCCGAGATACTGCGGCTATTGGAGGACAACACAGTAAGGAACGAGGAAGGGACAATAGACACCCTGTTCCACAACCACACGCTGCGCACGGGCGGCAAACCAAAAGGAAGGAGGACATAGGTCATGGAACTGCTCACACGAAACAACTTCGAGGGCTGGATGCAGAAGCTGATGGAACGGCTCGACCGTCAGGACGAACTGCTGCTGGCGATGAAGGCTGAGGGGAAACAGCCCACTATCACGGAAAGCATCCGCCTTTTCGACAATCAGGATTTGTGCATGTTGCTCCAGATAAGCAAACGCACCCTCCAACGCTACCGCAGCGTAGGCGCATTGCCCTACAAGACGCTGGGCAAGAAGACCTATTACAGCGAGGAGGACGTGCTGACATTCCTTTCCAACCATATCAAGGACTTCAAAAAGGAAGATATAGCCTTCTACAAGGCTCGTATCCATAATTTCTTTCATAAATAACCCATTAAAACATTTTTCAGATGGCAAAGAAAAAAGACGAAAAGGACGTGCTGGTAGTCCGTGACGAGAAGACAGGCGAGATCAGCGTGGTAGCCGGGCTGAACGCGGACGGCACACCCAAGCGCACCCCCGCAAAAGCGGAGAACGCGCAGAGTTTCCTGCAATTCGACCGACATGGCGACGTGCTGGACAACTTCTTCAAGAACTTCTTCCGGCAGTGCAAGGAACCCAGCCGCTTCGGTTTCTACCGCATTGCGGCAGACCAAGCTGAAAATCTCTTAGAGGTGATGAAGCAACTGCTGAAAGACCCCGAAGCGAACAAGGAGCTGCTCGCCCCTCACAAGGTGGACACCTCCGACTATGAGAAGAAGGTGCAGGAAGAGATGGCAGCACAACAGACAGAGAAACAAGAACCTCAAAAACAGGAGAACATGGAACAACGGAAAGAACAGCAACAGGACAAATCCGAACAGATGCAGGGCAAACGTGGCTACCAGCCCATCGACGAGAGTAAAATCAACTGGCAGGAGCTGGAGGACAGATGGGGCGTAAAGCGGGACAACCTTGAAAAGTCCGGCGACCTTACGAAGATGCTCAACTATGGCAAGTCCGACTTGGTAAAGGTCAAACCGACCTTCGGCGGCGAATCATTCGAGCTGGACGCCCGCCTCTCCTTCAAGAAGGACGGTGAGGGAAACATCAGCCTCGTGCCGCACTTCATCCGCAAGGAGCAGAAGCTGGATGAGTACAAGGAACACAAATTCTCCGACAATGACCGGAAGAACCTCCGCGAAACGGGCAATCTCGGTAGGGTCGTGGACATTGTGGACAGGGAAACGGGCGAGATCATCCCCTCCTACATCAGCATCGACCGCAAGACGAATGAAATCACGGACATTCCGGCAAGCAGGGTGCGCATCCCGGAGCGCATCGGCAAGACGGAAATCACCACGCAGGAGCGGGACATGCTCCGCGCCGGACTGCCCGTACGCGACAAGCTCATCGAGCGCAACGACGGCAGAAAGTTCGTCACCACCCTGCAAGTGAACGTGGAGCAGCGCGGCGTGGAGTTCGTGCCGGGAACCGGCAAGTCGCCCCGTACCGCACAGACACAGGAAACCAAAGGCGACACATCGAAAAGTCAGGCGCAGGGCGGGGAAAATGCCGCACAGACCAAGAAGGAGCAACGCCGCAACACGTGGACGAACGAGGACGGCAGCATCCGCCCCATCAGCAAATGGAGCGGCGTGAGCTTCACCGACCAGCAGAAAGCCGACTATGTGGCGGGTAAAGCCGTGAAGCTGGAGAACGTGACCGACAAGCAGGGCTTCCATGCCACGATGTATATCAAGTTCAACCCGGAGAAGGGACGCCCGTACCGCTACGACACGAACCCTGACAATGCACAGCAGGTTGCTCCGTCCAACGAGAGCCGCACGCAGGTGGCGGTGAACAACGATGGCAAGACCAACGAGGCTACAAAGAATCTGAGAGAGCCGTTGCAGAAAGGTCAGACCAACCCGAAGGACGCCCGCCAGCAACAGCAGCAGGAGAAGCCGCAGAAGAAAACGGGCAAGGGCATGAAAATGTAATCCCGTGTCCGCCACTGAATCCAAAATAAAATCCAAAGTATCAACAAAAAAGAAGAAGACATGAAGACAATCATTGCAGAAAAGCCCTCCGTGGCACGTGAAATCGCCCGCATCGTGGGCGCGACAAAGAGAGAGGAAGGATATTTCGAGGGAGGCGGTTATGCCGTGACATGGGCATTCGGACACCTCGTTCAGCTTGCCATGCCCGACGGCTACGGCGTGCGCGGATTTGTCCGTGACAACCTCCCGATTATTCCCGACACATTCACGCTCGTCCCCCGTCAGGTCAGGACGGAGAAAGGTTACAAGCCCGACAGCGGCGTGGTGTCGCAGATAAAAGTCATCAAAAGACTGTTCGACACAAGCGAACATATCATCGTGGCGACCGATGCCGGACGCGAGGGAGAGCTTATCTTCCGCTACCTCTACCACTATACGGGTTGCACCACTCCTTTCGTGCGCCTGTGGATCAGCTCTCTCACCGACAAAGCTATCCGCGAGGGACTGCGGAAACTCGAAGACGGCAGCAAATACGACAACCTCTACCTCGCCGCCAAAGCGCGGAGCGAATCCGACTGGCTCGTGGGCATCAACGGCACACAGGCGTTATCCATCGCCGCCGGACACGGCACGTATTCCGTGGGGCGGGTGCAGACACCAACGTTGGCTATGGTATGTGAACGCTACTGGGAGAACCGCCGCTTTACGTCCGAAGCATTCTGGCAGCTCCATATCGCAACGGACGGTTGCGACGGCGAAGTCGTGAAATTCTCATCCTCCGAGAAATGGAAAGAGAAAGAACCGGCGATGGAACTATATAATAAGGTAAAGGCGGCAGGTTGCGCCACTGTCACGAAAGCCGAGCGCAAGGAGAAGACGGAGGAAACTCCCTTGCTCTACGACCTGACCACGCTCCAGAAAGAAGCCAACGCCAAGCACGGCTTCACGGCGGAACAGACGCTTGAAATCGCGCAGAAACTCTACGAAAAGAAGTTGATAACCTATCCGAGAACGGGAAGCCGCTACATCCCCGAAGACGTGTTTGCCGAAATTCCCAAACTGCTCGCTTTCATCGGCACACAGCCCGAATGGAAAGACAAGGTGCGGGCAAAAGCCGCCCCGACACGCCGCAGCGTGGACGACGGCAAGGTGACAGACCACCATGCCCTGCTCGTCACGGGTGAGAAACCGCTCTTCCTCTCCAAAGAGGACAATACCATCTATCAGATGATTGCCGGGCGCATGGTCGAGGCATTCTCTGAGAAATGCGTCAAGGATGTGACCACTGTCACGGCGGAATGTGCCGGAGTGGAGTTTACCGTAAAAGGCAGCGTCGTGAAGCAAACCGGATGGCGTGCCGTCTATGGCGAGGAAAAAGAGGAAATTACCATCCCCGGCTGGCAGGAAGGCGACACGCTGACACCGAAAGGCTCGTCCATTACCGAAGGAAAGACCAAACCCAAGCCGCTGCATACCGAAGCCACCCTGCTCTCGGCAATGGAAACGGCGGGCAAGGAAATTGAGGACGACGCACTGCGGCAGGCGATGAAGGACTGTGGCATCGGTACTCCCGCCACACGCGCCTCCATCATCGAAACGCTTTTCAAGCGCGGTTACATGGAACGCTGCAAGAAGTCGCTTGTTCCCACCGAAAAAGGACTTGCCCTCAATTCCGTCGTCAAGACGATGCGCATCGCCGATGTTGCCATGACGGGCGAATGGGAAAAGGAGCTGGCGCGTATCGAGCGCGGGGAACTGTCCGACGACACCTTCCGCAAGGAGATAGAGGCGTACACACGTGAGATAACCTCCGAACTGATCTCGTGCGACAAGCTCTTCGGCAGCCGTGACTCCGGCTGCGCGTGTCCCAAGTGTGGCACGGGCAGGATGCGGTTCTACGGCAAGGTGGTACGCTGCGACAACACGGAGTGCGGACTGCCCGTGTTCCGGCTGAAAGCGGGACGCACCCTGTCCGACGATGAAATCAAAGACCTGCTCACCGAAGGGCATACCAAGCTGCTCAAAGGGTTCAAGAGCAAACAGGGCAAGAGTTTCGATGCTGTTGTCGCCTTTGACGGGGAATATAACACGACTTTTGTGTTCCCGGAGGCTAAAAAGGACAAGAAATTTTCAGGACGGAAGAAATAGTATTAACTTTGCCACTTGTTCAGAGTAATGAATTGTTCTTCGATACCGGATTACACTCATACTTTGGATTTAGTGGTGGCACTCGGAGGGATACCGAGTGCCTTTTTCTTCCTTTTTCCAACCGATTATCCCGTTAATTATCAATCCGCTAAATCCAAAGTAATGAACAACAAGAAGAAAAACGAGGGTCAGACCGACTTTTCCTATTACGGTCTGTACCTGCTGGACTATCTCCGCACGAACAAGTTTGAACAGGCTGACGACACCGCTTTCATACGGGAACGGGCCGACCGTGCCGCCGAAACGTATGAGAGGGCACGGCTTGAAGGCTATCCCGCCGATGGTGCGCAGGAACTGGCGATGGACACGCTGCTGCGCGGGCTGCATTATTCCCGTTACGCCATCCTCCGCGAAGTCGTGGAAAACGAGTTTGCCGATGAAGTGCCGGAAGAGAAGCGTGAAGCCTTTGTCCTGAAACTGCTGCCGCTTGTCGGCAACGTGTTCTCCGTCTATGACCTCTCGGATGACAATTTCGCCCTGTCTTCCGATTACGACCTGCTCTACACGGAGCTGACGGGAGCAACCGTCCTTTACTTAGACGAATATGGCGTTTAACCGCAAACAGAAACTGCGGGACAACATCGAGGCGATACGGACGGCATTCATCCTTGACAGGGAAAATAGGACAGCGACAACCGAAGAGCGTGCCATACTTCAAAGGTACTGCGGTTTCGGCGGTCTGAAATGTATCCTCAACCCTGCAAAGGAACTGACGGATGCCGTCCGGTGGGCGAAATCCGACCTCGAACTGTTCGCCCCGACGGTGGAGCTGCACAGGCTTATCCGTGAGAACAGCAAGGACGAAACAGAGTACAAGCGGTTTGTGGATTCGCTGAAAGCGTCCGTGCTGACCGCTTTCTACACCCCCAAAGAGATAACCGACACCATCGCGGACGTGCTGGCAGATTACAGCGTCCGCCCCGCCCGTATGCTCGAACCGTCGGCAGGTGTCGGCGTGTTCGTGGATTCCATGCTGCGGCACAGCCCCAATGCGGATGTGATGGCTTTCGAGAAGGATCTGCTCACGGGTACAATCTTGAGGCATCTCTATCCCGACCAGAAAATGCGCACCTGCGGTTTTGAGAAAATCGAAAGACCGTTCAACAATTATTTCGACTTGGCGGTGTCCAACATTCCGTTCGGTGACATTGCCGTGTTCGACGCGGAGTTTCAGCGGAGCGACTCTTTCGGCAGACGCTCCGCCCAGAAAACCATCCACAACTATTTCTTTCTCAAAGGACTGGATGCCGTGCGTGACGGCGGTATCGTGGCGTTCATCACCTCGCAAGGGGTATTGAATAGCACCAAGACCTCCGTGCGTAACGAGCTGTTCAGTCAGGCCAATCTGGTATCCGCGATACGCCTGCCCAACAACCTGTTCACGGACAACGCGGGCACGGAGGTGGGCAGTGACCTGATTGTCCTGCAAAAGAACCTCAGCAAGAAGGAAATGTCGCAGGACGAGCGGCTGATGACCGTGATACAGACGGACACGAAAACCGCCCTGACCGACAACGCCTATTTCATCCACCACCCGGAACGCATCGTGCATACGATGGCGAAACTTGACACAGACCCCTACGGGAAGCCCGCTATGGTTTATCTGCACGAGGGCAAGGCAGCAGGCATCGCCGGGGATTTGCGCCGTATGCTCGACGAGGATTTCCATTACAGGCTTGCCATGCGCTTGTATTCGGGTTCAATCCGGCAGGCAGGAACGGAAGAAAAAGTTGCCGTTCAAAATAAAGTAGAGCGTCCTGCCATAAAATTGGAAACAGTATCCTCGGCGCAGACGGTGGAAACTCCGACAGAAAAGCCGCAACCCGCAGATGAAAAGCCGGAGATAGAACCGCGCCCGCAATATTCCGCAGGCGTGCAGCTCACCCTGCTTGACCTCTGGGGGATGACGGAAGAGGTCAGCCAACCGAAAACCTCCAAAAAGAAAAAGACGGTGAAAAAGGCAGTTACGGCAAAGTCCACTCCGCCCAAACCGAAAGTCACGGTTACACCGACAGCTCCAACTGCAAAACCCGCAATGGAGAATAAGGAGGTGAAAGCGGAGAACACCGCCAAGCCTGCCGACCCGGACGACATCTATGCCACACTGGACTGGGATACCAATCCTCCCATCAACGGTTTCTATGAAATGATGATGGGTTTGACGCCGGAGCGTAGGAAAGAACTTCGGGAACTGGCAAGGCAGCATAACGAGAAACAAGTGGCGGAAAAGACGGAAGTGAAAGCCGTGCCGGAAACTTCCCGTGAGCAGCCACGACAGGAGGAAACACAGCCGGAGGCAGTCGCCGCACCTGCCGTTACAGATACCCCATCGGAAGCGGTGGGGACTTTCCTTTTCCCCGACATCGAAGCGGAAAAGCCGAAGGAGGAAGTCGTGGACCTTTCTCCGCGTGCCTACCACCGCACGCCGGAGATGCACCTGCGCGAAGGGTCGCTGGTGGCTGACCGGGGGCGTCATAACATCGGCTACCTGAAAGACATCACGCCATACGGGGCGACATTCCAGCCGCTCGACCTGAAAGGATACCAGAAGGAAAAGGCGTTGTTGTATGTGTCGCTGCGTGACGCCTACGAGCGTCTGTACCGTTATGAATCGCTCCGGCGCGAGGCAAATGTTCCGTGGCGAGAGCATCTGAATACCTGTTACGATGAGTTTGTCATGCGCTACGGCAACCTCAACGCCAAGCAGAACGTGAAGTTAGTGATGATGGATGCGGGCGGGCGCGACATCCTTTCGCTGGAACGGATGGAAAACGGAAAGTTCGTCAAGGCGGACATCTTCGAGCATCCTGTTTCCTTCGCGGTGGAGAGCCATGCCAACGTAGGCTCTCCCGAAGAAGCCCTGTCTGCGTCGCTCAACAAATATGGTACGGTCAATCTCGACTATATGCGGGAGATAACCGACAGCACGGCGGAGGATTTGCTCACTGCCCTGCAAGGGCGCATCTACTACAATCCGCTCGTGACCGGTTACGAAATCAAAGACCGTTTCATCGCCGGAAATGTCATAGAGAAAGCGGAACGCATAGAGGCATGGATGGGTGACAATCCCGAAAATGAGCGTATGCCGGAGGTGAAGCAGGCGTTGGAGGCTCTGAAAGATGCCGAGCCGCAGCGCATCGCCTTCGAGGATCTGGACTTCAATTTCGGGGAACGCTGGATTCCGACGGGTGTCTATGCCGCCTACATGAGCCGGCTGTTCGACACGGAGGTGAAAATCGCCTATTCCGCAAGCATGGACGAGTTTTCGGTGGTGTGCGGCTACCGCACCATGAAAATCACGGACGAGTTTCTGGTGAAGGGGTATTACCGGAACTATGACGGTATGCACCTCCTAAAACACGCCCTGCACAACACCTGCCCTGACATGATGAAGTCCATCGGCAAGGACGAGCATGGCAACGACATCAAGATGCGCGACAGCGAGGGAATACAACTCGCCAACGCCAAGATTGACGAGATACGAAACGGCTTCTCCGAATGGCTCGAAGAGCAGTCGCCGCAGTTCAAGGAGCGGCTTGTGACGATGTATAACCGCAAGTTCAACTGTTTCGTGCGCCCGCGCTACGACGGCTCCCATCAGACCTTTCCCGACCTCAACCTGAAAGGGCTGGCAAGCCGGGGTATCAAGAGCGTCTATCCCTCACAGATGGATTGCGTCTGGATGTTGAAACAGAACGGCGGCGGAATTTGCGACCACGAGGTGGGAACCGGTAAGACGCTGATAATGTGCATCGCCGCGCATGAGATGAAGCGTCTGAATTTGGCACACAAGCCGATGATTATCGGGCTGAAAGCCAACGTTGCGGAGATTGCAGCCACCTATCAGGCGGCATATCCCAACGCACGTATTCTGTACGCTTCGGAGAAGGACTTTTCGACCGCCAACCGTGTGCGCTTCTTCAATAATATAAAGAACAACGACTACGATTGCGTCATCATGTCGCACGACCAGTTCGGCAAGATACCGCAGTCGCCGGAATTGCAGCAGCGCATCCTGCAAGCAGAGCTTGACACGGTGGAGGAAAACCTCGAAGTGCTACGGCAGCAGGGAAAGAACGTGTCGCGGGCGATGCTGAAAGGATTGGAGAAGCGCAAGCACAACCTTGAAGCGAAGCTGGAGAAGGTGGAACACGCCATAAAGTCACGCACGGACGACGTGGTGGATTTCAAGCAGATGGGCATCGACCACATCTTCATAGATGAGAGCCACCAGTTCAAGAATCTGACTTTCAACACGCGCCACGACCGTGTGGCGGGATTGGGAAACAGCGAGGGAAGCCAGAAGGCACTTAACATGCTCTTTGCCATACGCACCATACAGGAGCGCACAGGAAAAGACTTGGGTGCGACCTTCCTCTCCGGCACGACTATCAGCAACTCACTGACTGAATTGTACCTGCTGTTCAAGTACCTGCGCCCGAAGGAGCTGGAACGGCAGGACATAAGGTGTTTCGACGCTTGGGCGGCGATATTTGCCAAGAAGACGACGGATTTTGAATTTAACGTGACGAACAATGTGGTCCAGAAGGAGCGTTTCCGCTACTTCATCAAAGTGCCGGAGCTTGCCGCCTTCTATAATGAAATCACGGACTACCGCACGGCGGAGGATGTGGGCGTTGACCGTCCTGCCAAGAACGAGATACTGCACCATATACCGCCCACGCCGGAACAGGAGGACTTCATACAGAAACTGATGCAGTTCGCCAAGACGGGCGATGCCACCTTGTTGGGCAGGCTGCCGCTTTCGGAAACGGAAGAAAAGGCGAAGATGCTCATCGCCACGGACTATGCCCGGAAAATGGCACTCGACATGCGCATGATAGACCCGAATTACGAAGATCATCCCGACAACAAAGCGAGTCACTGTGCCAAGATGATCGCGGAGTATTATCAAAAATACGACGCCCAGAAAGGCACGCAGTTCGTTTTCTCTGATTTGGGGACATACCAGCCGGGCGACGGGTGGAACGTCTATTCGGAAATCAAGCGCAAACTGACGGAGGACTACGGTATACCGCCAAGCGAGGTGCGCTTCATTCAGGAGTGCAAGACCGACAAGGCGCGGAAGGCGGTGATAGACGCCATGAACGCCGGGACGGTGCGTGTGCTGTTCGGCTCTACCTCTATGCTCGGAACGGGTGTGAACGCCCAGAAACGGTGTGTGGCTATCCATCATCTCGATACGCCGTGGCGACCGTCCGACTTGCAACAGCGTGACGGACGCGGAGTTAGGGCAGGTAATGAGATTGCCAAACATTTCGCCGGGAACAACGTGGATGTAATCATCTACGCGGTGGAGAAGTCACTGGACAGCTACAAGTTCAACCTCCTGCACTGCAAGCAGACTTTCATAAGCCAGCTCAAAAGCGGTGCGATGGGTGCGCGTACCATCGACGAGGGGGCAATGGACGAAAAATCGGGCATGAATTTCTCGGAATACATGGCGTTGCTCTCCGGCAATACCGACCTGTTGGACAAGGCGAAACTGGAAAAGCGGATCGCATCGCTCGAAGGGGAACGCAAGTCGTTCAACAAGGGCAAGCGTGATTCGGAGTTCAAGCTGGAGTCAAAGACCGGCGAGTTGCGCAACAACACGGCTTTCATAGATGCCATGACGGAGGACTGGAACCGCTTCCTGTCGGTGGTGCAGACCGACAAGGAGGGCAACCGCCTTAATATAATAAAGGTGGACGGAGTGGATTCCGCCGATGAGAAGGTCATCGGAAAGCGTTTGCAGGAGATAGCCAAGAATGCCAC
This sequence comes from Parabacteroides sp. AF17-28, assembly GCF_003479205.1. Lineage (NCBI taxonomy): Bacteria > Pseudomonadati > Bacteroidota > Bacteroidia > Bacteroidales > Tannerellaceae > Parabacteroides > Parabacteroides sp. AF17-28. The sequence goes on from NZ_QUGV01000002.1 coordinate 172,530, forward strand.
GACCGGAGGGTTGTACACGCAGGTCGGTGAACTTTACGGTTTTCCGATAAAGGTGGTGAGCGAAAGGATACTCAAAGAGGGATTGGAGTTCACCGACAACCGCTTCGTGGTCGAGGGGAACTACAAGTACACCTACAACAACGGGCATCTGGCGATGGCTAACCCGTTGGCCGCCGCCCGCAACTTCCTCAACGCGATGGAGAGGATACCCTCCATCATCGACCAGTACAAGGCGAAGAACGAGGTGCTGGAGATGGAGATACCGCAGTTACAGGAGATAGCGGGTAAGGTGTGGAAGAAGGAGGACGAGCTGAAGCAGTTGAAGTCCGAACTTGCCGCCCTTGACCGAAAAATTCAGCTGGAGCTTGCGCCACCCACGCCCGAAGTCGCAGAAAAGGAGAATGAAGGGCAACAGCTCAAGCCGGAAGCGGAAGATGTGAGGAACAGGCAGGCGCAATATCCCGAAAATGCACCGCCGCAGATACGCAGTCCGGCGGATAGTATCGTTGCCAACCATGTCATAATCGGGCGTCCGGGACTGTATGCCAAGGAGGAAACCCGGTCCAAAGGATTGAAAATATAACCTAAGGAATTTTATCTGAAGTATTAATAAGGGCTATCCCAAAAGGTCTAAAAGTAAATTTTATCCTTTCTGCAAGTATCTATAGGATGGCAACTGCATTTTTTTCTTTTTGGGCAGCCCTTATTAAAATTTATTCTTATTTTAGGTTATATACATTCATGTCCATTTATGTAAAAAATTCCTGCTGACCTTGTTTATGTCTTGTCAGTCACCATTTGCAAAACCATATTTGACCCTCAAAGAGGCTGAATTTGATAAGTAACTTGCTACATACTCATAATAAGGAGCTAAATAGAACACGAATGGGAAATACACAAATGCTAAACTAAAGAAGATATTGGCCAAAATAAACGCTATACCGAGAGAGAAACTTGATTTTTCAACTTCCTAAAACGGTGTTGTTCAAACATTTCTACTTATTTGTACTTGCCAGTTGAACCTACGCTTCCCTAATAAAATGTCTATGGTAAAAAGTTAAAAAATCCTCCCACTTTTGTTAGATATATTTTTTTGTGTAATTTTGTAATCGTTATGCGGCAGTAATAATATACATATTAATACGAGTTAGTAATCCTGTAGTTCTCATATGCTACGAGGAGGTATTAAAAGGTGCGTTTCGACAATGCATCTACTGTAGTATATTATTGCTTAATCCAAATGAATATTATAAATTTAGGAATTCTTGCTCACATTGATGCAGGAAAAACTTCCGTAACCGAGAATCTGCTGTTTGCCAGTGGAGCAACGGAAAAGTGCGGCCGTGTGGATAATGGTGACACCATAACGGACTCTATGGATATAGAGAAACGTAGAGGAATTACTGTCCGGGCTTCTACGACATCTATTATCTGGAATGGAGTGAAATGCAATATCATTGACACTCCGGGACACATGGATTTTATTGCGGAAGTGGAGCGGACATTCAAAATGCTTGATGGAGCAGTCCTCATCTTATCCGCAAAGGAAGGCATACAAGCGCAGACAAAGTTGCTGTTCAGTACTTTACAAAAGCTGCAAATCCCGACAATTATATTTATCAATAAGATTGACCGTGCCGGTGTGAATTTGGAGCGTTTGTATATGGATATAAAAACAAATCTGTCGCAAGATGTCCTGTTTATGCAAACTGTTGTCGATGGATCGGTTTATCCGGTTTGCTCCCAAACATATATAAAGGAAGAATACAAAGAATTTGTATGCAACCATGACGACGATATATTAGAACGATATTTGGCGGATAGCGAAATTTCACCGGCTGATTATTGGAATACGATAATCGCTCTTGTGGCAAAAGCCAAAGTCTATCCGGTGCTACATGGATCAGCAATGTTCAATATCGGTATCAATGAGTTGTTGGACGCCATTTCTTCTTTTATACTTCCTCCGGCATCAGTCTCAAACAGACTTTCAGCTTATCTCTATAAGATAGAGCATGACCCCAAAGGGCATAAAAGAAGTTTTCTTAAAATAATTGACGGAAGTCTGAGACTTCGAGACGTTGTAAGAATCAACGATTCGGAAAAATTCATCAAGATTAAAAATCTAAAGACTATTTATCAGGGCAGAGAGATAAATGTTGATGAAGTGGGTGCCAATGATATCGCGATTGTAGAAGATATAGAAGATTTTCGAATCGGAGATTATTTAGGTGCTAAACCTTGTTTGATTCAAGGATTATCTCATCAGCATCCCGCTCTCAAATCCTCCGTCCGGCCAAATAAGCCCGAAGAGAGAAGCAAGGTGATATCCGCTCTGAATACATTGTGGATTGAAGACCCGTCTTTGTCCTTTTCCATAAACTCATATAGTGATGAATTGGAAATCTCGTTATATGGTTTGACCCAAAAGGAAATCATACAGACATTGCTGGAAGAACGATTTTCCGTAAAGGTCCATTTTGATGAGATCAAGACTATCTACAAAGAACGACCTATAAAAAAGGTCAATAAGATTATTCAGATCGAAGTACCACCCAACCCTTACTGGGCCACAATAGGGCTGACTCTTGAACCCTTACCGTTAGGGGCAGGGTTGCAAATCGAAAGTGACATCTCCTATGGTTATCTGAACCATTCTTTTCAAAATGCCGTTTTTGAAGGGATTCGTATGTCTTGCCAATCTGGTTTACATGGATGGGAAGTGACAGATCTGAAAGTAACTTTTACTCAAGCCGAGTATTATAGCCCGGTAAGTACACCTGCTGATTTCAGACAGCTGACCCCTTATGTCTTCAGGCTGGCTTTGCAACAGTCAGGTGTGGACATTCTCGAACCGATGCTCTGTTTTGAGTTGCAGATACCCCAAGTAGCGAGTTCCAAAGCTATTACAGATTTGCAAAAACTGATGTCTGAGATTGAAGACATCAGTTGTAATAATGAGTGGTGTCATATTAAAGGGAAAGTTCCATTAAATACAAGTAAAGACTATGCCTCAGAAGTAAGTTCGTACACTAAGGGCTTAGGCATTTTTATGGTTAAGCCATGTGGGTATCAAATAACAAAAGACGGTTATTCTGATAATATCCGCATGAACGAAAAAGATAAACTTTTATTCATGTTCCAAAAATCAATGTCATTAAAATAATGGAGCGGTCAGGAAATTTCTATAAGGCAATACGGTTGGGATATATACTTATCTCCATTCTTATCGGATGTATGGCATATAATAGCCTCTATGAATGGCAGGAGATAGAAGCATTAGAACTTGGCAATAAAAAAATAGACGAGCTCCGAAAAGAAATAAACAATATCAATATTCAAATGATAAAATTTTCTCTATTGGGTGAAACAATACTGGAATGGAACGATAAAGATATCGAGCATTACCATGCACGGCGTATGGCAATGGACAGTATGCTCTGCCGTTTCAAGGCCACCTATCCAGCAGAGCGCATCGATAGTGTGCGCAGTCTTTTAGAGGATAAGGAACGACAGATGTTCCAGATAGTCCGGTTAATGGATGAACAACAATCTATTAACAAGAAGATAGCCAATCAAATTCCGGTTATTGTACAGAAAAGTGTGCAGGAACAGTCCAAAAAGCCAAAACGAAAAGGTTTCTTAGGCATATTCGGCAAAAAAAAGGAAGTAACTCCAGCAGTATCAACCACTATCCTTCATTCGGTCAATAGAAACGTAATCAGCGAACAGAAAGTGCAGGATCGCCAATTGTCGGAACAAGCCGACAGCCTTGCAGCTCGTAATGCAGAACTTAACAGACAACTGCAAGAATTGATTTGCCAAATAGAAGAAAAGGTACAAACCGAACTGCAAAGCCGGGAAAACGAAATAGTTGCCATGCGTGAAAAGTCATTTATGCAAGTAGGCGGTTTAATGGGATTCGTTCTTCTATTGTTGTTAATTTCCTACATCATCATACATCGTGATGCAAAAAGCATTAAACAATACAAGCACAAGACAACTGATTTGATAAGGCAACTGGAACAATCCGTACAACGGAACGAGGCACTGATAACGTCAAGGAAGAAGGCGGTACATACTATCACCCATGAACTGCGCACACCGCTGACAGCAATAACAGGCTATGCCGGACTGATACGGAAAGAACAGTGTGAGGATAAGTCCGGGCAGTATATCCAAAACATACTGCAATCCTCCGACCGTATGCGGGATATGCTTAACACTTTGCTTGACTTCTTCCGCCTGGACAACGGCAAGGAACAGCCCCGTCTGTCACCCTGCCGGATTTCAGCAATCACGCACACACTTGAAACGGAGTTCATGCCTGTTGCCGTGAACAAAGGGCTGTCCTTGTCCGTGAAGACTGGACACGATGCCATTGTATTGACCGACAAAGAGCGAATAATACAAATCGGGAATAACCTGCTGTCAAACGCTGTCAAGTTCACAGAAGAAGGCGGTGTTTCTTTGATTACTGAATATGATAATGGAGTTCTGACACTGGTCGTTGAAGATACAGGTACAGGCATGACAGAAGAGGAACAGAAACAAGCGTTCGGTGCGTTTGAACGTCTATCAAATGCCGCCGCAAAGGAGGGTTTCGGGCTTGGGCTTGCCATAATGCGTAATATTGTGTCGATGCTTGGCGGAACAATCCGTTTAGACAGCAAGAAAGGGAAAGGCAGTCGTTTCACAGTTGAAATTTCTATGCAGGAAGCTGAAGAACAGCTTGGATATACAAGCAATACACCTGTTTATCATAACAATAAATTCCATGATGTTGTCGCCATTGACAATGATGAGGTATTACTTCTGATGCTGAAAGAGATGTATTCCCAAGAAGGAATACACTGCGACACTTGCACCGATGCTGCGGCACTGATGGAAATGATACGCCAGAAAGAATACAGCCTGTTGCTGACAGACTTGAATATGCCCGATATAAACGGTTTCGAATTGCTGGAACTGTTGCGTTCGTCCAACGTGGGCAATTCACCAACAATCCCGGTGGTTGTGGCAACCGCTTCGGGCAGTTGTAACAAAGGGGAACTATTGGCAAAAGGCTTTGCCGGATGCCTGTTCAAACCGTTCTCCATATCGGAACTGATGGAGGTTTCCGACAGGTGTGCCATAAAAGCGACACCGGACGGGAAACCGGACTTTTCCGCCTTATTGTCCTATGGCAATGAAGCCGTCATGCTGGAAAAGTTGATAACTGAAACAGAAAAGGAAATGCAGGCGGTACGGGATGCAGCAAAAGAAAAAGACCTGCAAAAGCTGGATTCCCTGATCCACCACCTGCGCAGTTCGTGGGAGGTGCTCCGTGCCGACCAACCGCTGAATGTACTTTACGGATTGCTTCGTGGCGATGCTCTCCCGGATGGTGAAGCGTTAAGCCATGCCGTGACTGCCGTGCTGGATAAGGGAGTGGAAATAATACGGTTGGCAGAAGAGGAAAGGAGAAAATACGAAGATGAATAAGACAAAAATAATTGTGGTGGAAGACAACATCGTGTATTGCGAATATGTCTGCAATATGCTGTCACGGGAGGGCTACCGCAATATGAAGGCTTACCACCTCTCAACCGCGAAGAAACATCTGCAACAGGCAACAGATAATGATATCGTGGTTGCCGACCTGCGTCTGCCTGACGGCAGTGGCATAGACCTTTTGTGCTGGATGCGAAAGGAGGGAAAGATGCAGCCCTTCATCATTATGACCGACTACGCCGAAGTTAATACCGCCGTGGAAAGCATGAAACTCGGCTCGATAGACTATATTCCCAAACAGCTTGTGGAGGATAAACTTGTCCCCCTGATCCGTTCCATACTGAAAGAACGTCAGGCAGGACAACGCCGTATGCCTATATTCGCCCGTGAAGGTTCCGCCTTTCAGAAAATCATGCACCGCATAAGGCTGGTAGCCGCCACCGATATGAGCGTGATGATATTTGGTGAGAACGGCACGGGCAAGGAGCATATTGCCCACCTGTTGCATGACAAGAGCAAACGTGCAGGCAAGCCATTTGTGGCGGTGGACTGCGGTTCACTCTCCAAAGAGCTTGCACCGTCGGCTTTCTTCGGACACGTCAAAGGTGCATTTACAGGTGCGGACAATGCCAAGAAAGGATATTTCCATGAGGCGGAAGGCGGCACGTTGTTTCTGGACGAGGTAGGAAACCTCGCGTTGGAAACCCAACAGATGTTGCTCCGTGCCATACAGGAGAGGCGGTATCGCCCGGTCGGAGACAAGGCAGACCGGAATTTCAATGTCCGCATCATCGCTGCTACCAATGAAGATTTGGAGGTATCGGTGAATGAAAAGCGTTTTCGGCAGGATCTTCTGTACCGCCTGCACGACTTCGGGATAACCGTTCCTCCGTTGCGTGACTGTCAAGAAGACATTATGCCGCTGGCAGAGTTCTTCCGTGATATGGCAAACAGAGAGCTGGAGTGTAGCGTGAGCGGGTTCAGTTCCGAAGCACGTAAAGCGTTGCTGACACACGCATGGCCGGGCAACGTGCGGGAACTTCGGCAGAAAGTTATGGGTGCTGTATTGCAGGCGCAGGAAGGTGTTGTCATGAAAGAGCATCTGGAACTTGCCGTGACGAAACCGACCTCTACTGTCAGCTTCGCCTTGCGCAATGACGCGGAGGATAAGGAGCGGATATTGCGTGCGTTGAAACAGGCAAACGGCAACCGGAGTGTCGCCGCAGAACTGCTCGGCATAGGCAGGACAACACTATACAGCAAACTTGAAGAGTATGGACTTAAATATAAATTCAAGCAATCATAGCCCGTAATTCACTGAATTTGGCTATCTTTGCATAACATTTGAGAAAAACGGCGATTGGCAGGAGCTTTTCGCCGCCAACATATAGGATAAGACCGCAAGGCGTTTCAAGCGAAAATCTGGTAAATTGGAACTACGGAGACGATTGCGTGATGCTTATGCTATGCTTACGCATAGCGTGCATTCACGTACTCTCCGTAAAGGCTTTACCAGAGCCATCGCTTGAAGGTAGTGTGAATTGCACGCTACTTTTTTACCCTTGCCTAACGAAAGGAAACGATTATGGGTAAAGTTCAGATTCTCGCCGTACTGACGATGGACGGATGTCTTTCTTCAGAGTTATATGATAAAGCACATCAGGATTTGTGCCTTGACCGTTGCGGTCTTGATGAAATCAGGAAGAAAGCCTTTTACCGTGTGACACCGGACTATTCCATTTCAATGCTGCACGAATGGAGAAAAGACTGCACAAACATCCGTTACCTCGCGGAAGCCACCCCTCTTGTCGAATGCGTGGACAACTTTGCCAACAACCGCCGCCTGACCAACCTGTTCGAGACGAACTGCCTGAACGGCAAACTGATCGTATGCAGTATGGACCTGCTCCACGAACAGGCTGAGAATCCGGAGAAGAAGCAATTGTTGTACAGCCTCATGGAATATATGAAATCCGGTGCATTCAACCCGTCCCAACAGACATCTCCCGCTATCATCCGGCAACTTCTGACCGCCAGACAAACAGGTTCCCGGGAAAGACCGGAGTCCATTTATTAAGGATTTGCGATTTACAACAACTTATCGGGGATGTGTCAAAAACCGCTAAATGCTATAGGCAGGGGGTTGACGCATCCCCCATATTTCAATTTCAACTCTCTTTGCATCCTGAGACGAACGTACAAAACCAATATCAAGTGAAAGTGTCTTCTTTGCTACTCCATAAACAAACTCTTTTTTCTATTTCTTTAGAAGGTAATCTTCCATTTAATTGTCTAAGTAGTTGTATTTTCTCACAAGCTTTTTGGGGAGTAAGCAACTTTTCTTCTACCATTTTATCAAATATATACAGAATCCCACGAACATTCGTACCTTCTTTAATTGCTATCTTACGAAGCTTACTGTCTCCAGTGAGCAGAGTGTAGTCATTGTCTTGTGCATACGCCCAAACAGAACAATCCTGAATACTCACGTTTGTCATATCATGCATTTTCCGTTGGAAGTTAACCAATTCCATCATCTCTTGCATATTGAACTTTTTAATAAAAAGCTTTTCATAGCCAAGTATCTTGCTTCTTTGTTCCTTTACTTTTAACTCATGTATAATAAGGTCTGTTGTATGAACATGGATCGTTAATGAAAAAAATTCATCTAACAAGCCAACCTTATATAAGTCAATAAAGATATTTGTATCACTGACTACTATAATCTCCATTACACAAGATTTAATCGATTACGCACATCTTCAATTGAAATATTCAAGAGAGAAGCGGCTTTTGAAGTTGTTATAATATCACTGGCTATTGCCTTAAATACAAGGCTTGTAAAGCGTTGAGGTTTTTTCTCCTGAAATCTGGATGCAATCACTAATTTCTTAAATTTCTCATTCCGATTTTTCTTAATATAATAAGTACGGCATCTTGCATCCGTTATAATATTGAGTTCTTTGGCTTTCATCATCATGGCATCTATGGAGACGCCATACATGATTTGCAGATCTATCAGTTCATTTAATGATATATCTTTCCTGTTTTCTCCGATTATACCACTGAAAACACAACCTGGAATCAACATTTCATTAGCGAAAATCGTACATAAATCTTCTCTTTGCTTAGAGCTCAATACAGGATCAAAAGATCTATTGAATAGGAGATGCCCTAATTCATGCAATGCAGTCATTCTACGACGCTCGGATTGTTCTATGTTTACATTCAGAACTATTATAGGATATTCATCATTGACCATACCGCTTAAACCGTCGAAGCCTTCCGGCGCATCCACATCTATCACCTTGATAAAATGCATTTCCAACATTGCTTGGACATTGTTGATTGCGTCTTTTCCCAATCCCCATTCTTCACGAAGACGGAGAGCCTGCATTTTAATGTCTTGTGCATTTGATATGATTGCATTAGAATAAGCTGCAGATTGAAATTTGTTCCCTAAACCCAAAATATTTTCTATCTCCAAATAACGTTCTACTTTATCTCGTATCTTCTCCTTTATTGCATTAGTCTCATATACTTTAACCTTGTTTTTCTTTCTGAAACTAACTTCAAATTCATCCAATTCGAACAAAAAAGGACGAAAAAAGTAATCTGGATCTAAATTTAGCGCATTGGCAATAGCTATAAGAACAGAGCTGTCCGGCATCATCTTTCCATTCTCATATTTGGAAACAGATTGTTTGCTAATCATATTACCAATTTTTTCGCAAAGCATATCCATGGACAAGCCTGCCATAACTCGTGCGCTCTTTAACCGTTTTGCAAAAATTTCTTCTATCTTCATGCGTATTCATCTTTATTGGTTTACAAAAATACCAATAATAGTATCCTTGTCAACCAAAGATGATGTTTTTTGTTTCTAAAATATTTAAGATTAAGAATATTTAATGATTAGTTTAGGTTAGCAACCATTATTATCGAATTATCATCCTCTTTTTAAATTCTCTAAGATTTTAACCAATTGATCCCGTTTCTCAGGGCATAATGCCTTTTCTTTTTCCAAATTCAGTATTCAAGGATAACGTTGCTTCCATATCATATACTACTTTTTCAAATGCACTATAATTAATACCGGATTATCTTCGTTATCCAAGTGATCTGCTATATCAATCAATTTCGAAGACAACTTTCCTTCATTCCGATGTTCATTTACATACTCTTTCAACTCAAAAGGCCAAATCATAGCAATCAATTTGTTGTCGATTACTCCATCATAAAACGGACGCAATCCGGGACCTCCATTCAAATCGTCTATAATCTTATCCTTTATATTAGTCAGATTTTTAGTGACCTTATCATATATGATTAACTTACCAACAGGAGGATCTTTTTTACGCGTTCCCCAGAAATAACGTGTTTCGCTATAATAGAACAGTAAAAAACGATCCGATTCATAGATGTTATTAATAAAAATCTTTCCATCTGTTTTAGTGATTAACTCTGAGGCCTCTATACTTCCTCCTCTCAACGCCTGCCGGGACAAAGGCCCTAATTTATACAGCGTAACCTCATTCGGGAGTTTCCGATTGCCTAAATCGACTACCCATTCGGGAGATAAACCATCTCCTCTTACAGTATAGATTGTATCGTTATAGAAATTATAAAATATTTTTTTTCATTATAAGAGATAAAAAAACATTGTGTCAGATAAAAAGATATACCATCAACTTTAATATCCCCCTGCTCTACAACCCGAGCCGTATGATCCACCTTGAAATCTTTCGTATCTACCCAAATCAGGCTATCCGGATATTGATAAATAAGAATATGTCCGTCTATCACCGCTGATTCGACTTCACGAAACAAATTATATATGATAGTTGAATCTTCGCGGGACTTTAAAAAGAATTTATTAGTCTCTTTTCCCGTAAATTCCCCATCCGCATCATATTCTATAATCCGATTACCAACCGTATAATACAAATCCTTTGATTTTAACAACCACGCAAATGCATTCGGGTCTTCACCTCTTCCCTGACCAACCCGACCAATTTGCTTAACAAATTTACCATCCCAACCGAATTTTAAACAACGGCCAGGGTAGATCCCGTCTTGTGTAAAGCGCAAGATAATTGTTCGACTTAACAAACAATTCGCCCCCGTTTCCAATGGCAAATAGGTAATACTATCGGCTATTTCCGAAATATAAAATGCTGTAGGTTGAGCGTCCAATGCTTCAACCAAATGAATAACCGTGTCACGCTTCATGACCTCCTCCTCTTGTACAACATCCTCTTTTGTTTTGGACTTTCTATCTGCACATCCTCCAAAGAAGAAAAAGATACAAACTAATAGTAGACTTGTTCTCATCATATTCTCTTAATTGATTAAAAATCCATATAGCAACATTGTTCAGTATAGGAAAGACGTACTCCTGATCCGGGAAATTACTATTACTCTTTCAATGTAGCGATCACCACGACCGGATTATCATCAAATTGCAGATTTTCCAATATTTTCTTTCCGGTCGAACTCAACTTCACATCCTTATGAATTTCCATATAATCTAAAAGTTCTTCCGGCATCAACAAGCCAACCAGCTTATTTCCATCTAATCGTTGCATAAAAAAAGTACCTAATCCATCTATGTCATTCACAAACCCGCATCTTTCTCCTTTACGTTCACAACTATACAATTGCTTTGTTTTCTTATCATAATAATTGGAAAAACTGATATTTGAACTCAATCCCTCCCATTCCCTACTATTAAACAATACATACCGGTTAGTTTGAGAAATAGAAAAATAACTCAAATAGCCTTTTTTATATTTTTGAACCGTTTCTATATTACCGGCTCCGAATTCCACAGTCCCGGCTTCTGACTTTTTACCCAATGTCTCGTTAAAATGGAATATAATAGTGGGAATCAAATGCTTTTCATCCACCAAATAAACGGTATCATTATCCGCAGCTACGGTAAAATACAAATTATCCCCTACTTTCTGAAATCGCCCCGAACTACTACAGTAAGATTTTGGGCTTTTCCAAGCAGGAGCCGGAAGACCATTATCTATAACCTTCAAAACTTCTCCGTCTTTATTAAAGACATAAAGCGCACAATGGTCATTGGCCTGTTCATCATTGGCCAAACCTATATAAAGATCGTCTTTGTAAGGGTAAAGACTACTAATGCTTTGTTGATATTTCAGTTCTTTTTCGTAGCGATATTTAGGTCTTATGACCTCATTCACGCACTTATTGGTTTCTATATCTATTCCTCTCCACCCCTTCCATATATCCACATAAAAAACATTTCTTTTCTTATCCAATGTGCAATTTGTCATAAGATGTGCATAATCATCAGGACCGCCTCCTTCTTGACTGAGACGACGAAGATACTTTCCACTTTTCCTGTCAAATAAACATATTTTCCCTGCAAACTCAGTCGTAATAATGTATCGATCCGTCAAAAAAACAGAAGGCTTTTTCAATAAAGATTCTTTTGTCAATTCCAATGGGATATATTCCAGTTTGGATACAATTCTGCTTAAGGGGATATCGCCAACTTTGGCCTGAGTCATATCGATCACTAATTCTTTATCCTTAGCTTGTAACGTCAATGATAGAAGGAAACTCATCAATATATATGTGTACTTCATATTCTTTAGTTTTTAATATTTCCAGATTGTAATACCCCTTATTTTTCTATTTCACCACAATAAAGGTACGATTTCAATTTGACTTTTCGCTATCGAAACAGCACATTTCGTGACAAACGAACCTATAGCCTGCGCAGCCCGTTCGAAAACCGGTTACAACACAAAAAGCCTTTAAAGCCCTTCTGTGTTACTACTGCCTTTATTTCCATTTTCCCAGTAAAATATAGTTATTATCATCTTCGGATATTGATTTTTTCAAGTCCTTCAACTTCTGTATATCTGTTTCGCTCAATAGCTCATAAAAAGATTTGGATTCATCAACCAAATCTTTCAGATTTCCTGGATCTATATTCAATATAAAATACCCATCACGAAAAGAAGTGACATAACTTTTATAAAAAAGCCCACCCAAAGGATCAAGCAACAAATCGAAATACCCACCTCTTAAAGTTTTTTTATCCACTATAATTCGAGTTTGGGGAAATGCTGTAAAATCAAGCCCTTTTATTTCTTTCTCATAAATTTCCACAATATAACAATGAGGTAACTCGCAGTAATAATGAAGAGGTATCTTTTCCTTATTAGGATATTCGACTGTAAAACGAGAAGAAAGTTTGTTATCTGCTAACGAATAATGATATAGAGTATCAATACGGCCTGTTATGGAAGTAACAAACAAACTGAAATTATCACGATATTCAGGCATACCAGAAAAGACCTCACTGCTAAACTCAGGAAAAACAGCCACATTGTCGCGTCTCGTCTCAGTTATCACATTCCCCTCAAAATCCTGTATCCAAAGAAGTGGAATTTCTTCTCCTTGCCAAGGCATTGCTGTTATTGTCACTCTCTCGCTTGCCGTCTCTATATATATACGTCCTTTGGGCAATCGGTATGCCAATGGAATAGATTGAATATAATTACCTTTCAAATCATAGGAAAGGATACTTTTAGCATTCATCTCTAACAAATATATACGATCTGAGACTTCATCAATCTGAGAATCATACAAATTATTGTATTCACCAGGTCCTTGCCCTATATTTCCAATCGTATTGATATAAACACCTTTTTTATTGAATAATTTATAAACACTGGATTTAACCCCTATATAATTATCAGAAAGAAAAACATCTCCTTCACCCACAAGAGCATCTTCTGTATTTTCTAATTTAATCAATTCCAACGAATCAACTAAATCACTCACTTTTATGGTTAAAGATTTTGAGACCTCATCCAAACTACAAATGATTATTGTATCCTCTCCTACAACTTCCTGCCGGGCAATAATATTTCCATTTTCAGGTAAGCCCCAAGGAGCAATCCGAATATCCCGGTTGTTACAAGAAAAAAGAATAGCAATTAACAAAACGACAATACTATACTTCATTTTCCTTACATAAATAAAAATTAATACTAGTTTCTTCAAATTATTCAGGGTACACCTTATTTCGTTCTACGGAAGTAATCGTATCCGGCTTCAAATCAAAATCCACTGTTTGCCTAACCTGTTCTTTTACCTTCAGATAAGTTTCCAACGCCTGCGTGACCAGCAAACACCAGGTGGCATATTCTGCCGCCAAAAGGTTTTCCGGAGACTACACAGACTACAGCAGGCACAACGAACTGTCCGGCCGACTGTCCATAAGGGTTTCGGCTTCCTGTAACAGAGGAAAGATATGGGATTGTTTTTGGCAGTTGAAAGTGTTTTCTCATATGTGTTATTTTTGTAGATGCAATGATACAAAAACCCTCCCTTATTTCCATACTATTTCGATAACATTTTGTTGGTACCTGCACTATTCTTTAATCCTTTCAATTTGTACACAAGCATATGATCCTCCGGATCGTCGTAGGCTTGAGGTCCATATAGCGTAAAGGTTTTCTCATCTACTGCAAAATAGACAGGATACCCTCCATTCAAAAGGTATCGGATGACCGGATTCCCGTCTAAATCATATACTTCAAGAAAAGTGCCCTGGGAAGAGAGGTACGTACGCTTGTTCGATGAAATCCCCAAATACAACGTATAGAAATAGCGCTTACCTAAATAACTACAGATATAACTTAAATTTACGTCTTCCCGGCTTCTCAAATCGATATGCTTAGGGGCTGCAAATTCAAACTTCACCCGATTGATAAGGTTAAACTTGAAATCCATGAAATCAATCTGTTTCTTATATCCATAACAGAACACAACACGGCTGTCATTGACATACACGCGCTTCATATCAGGATCAGCATAATACTCCGCCCCATTAGGAACTAAGCCGGAAGTTGCGTTCATAGCATCTGTCACATATAACGAATCAGCAATAAAGGAGACACCGTCTGAACTATCCGTTTGCGACAACGTCTTATGAAGAATCAAAAAAGAAGGCTTCACCTTTACTATCACAGAACCGGCTATCCCCCGCAAAGGCTTTAATTCTGGAGTTAAAGTCTCTTCGCGGGAAAAAGAGGGATCGACAGAGCTGTTGCATGCCATGATTAAACAGCTGCATAATATGAGGAAAAAACAGGGCAATCGCATAACTATTCTATTCATATAATTCTTATCCCGTACCGGTGTGACCAACAAACACCGGATACAATATTACAAATACTTTCTCTTATTTCCTTTATTATTCCGGTAATCTTTTGTTGGTATTTTTACAATAACCCCCTATTTTTCTATTTCACCTCAAAAAATGAACGATTTCAATTTGACTTTTCGCTACCGAAACAGCACATTTCGTAACAAACGGACCGGCGGCCTGCGCAGCCCGTTCAAAAAGGGTGACATTTGTCAAAGCGGAGCAGAGACTTCCCGACATTCCGATAAAGCTTAACTCCCGGAGAATCGAATATTTGAAAGCATGAAGGGGAAGGGACAGGAATATGGCAAGGATTCGGAGGGTATTTTTCGGTAAACAGGCAGCTCTTTTCCATTACGACCGTCCTAATCGCCGTTACGACCGTCCTAATCTTCGCGAGGTGCCGAGTGCACTACCTATTAGCACGGTCGCGGTAGCGATTAGGACGGTCGTCTTTTGGAAAAATCGCATATTTCACTAAAATAACCGGTCCGAAAGCGCTTTTTCGACCGGAAAACAATCGTCGGGAAGCACTTCTCGAAGCCTCTAAAGGAAGTTTTCAAGACGTTTTTTACAATAAGCCCCCTCAAAATCCAATAGTCAACGTCTCTCCTTTACCTGTTTCCAGAGTCAGGATACCATCCTGCTCCTGTTTCTCACCTTTATTTCCGGAAACGAAACTGATTTTGCTTCCCTCGGGGATCGCCAGTCGCAAGGTTCCTCCCTGCTCCGGATAGATTCGGATCTGCCGAAGCCTGCCTCCTTCTCTCTCGGCCGAGACCAGGAAAGCTCCCATTGCACGCAATTTATCGAAAGAGACATCCTGCCACGATGCCGGGATAGCCGGGAATACACGGATAATACCTGTATGACTCTGAAGCAACATCTCCTGAATACCGGCGGCAAAGGCAAAATTACCTTCCAGCGTAAAAGGCCGGTAGGTGAACTTGGACTTTCCGCTCTTCGTCTGGTCGCCATTCGCATGGAACGTATTGGGCAGGCAGAAACATTCGGCAAAAGTGCGAAGCTCACGGGCAGCCCCTTCACCATCGAAAGCACGGGCTTTCATGTTGCCGAACCAGCTGTAAGAATAACCGCACCAGTAATCGGGACCGATATCCTGCAATTTCTTCAAGGTTGCTTTTATGATCTGTCGGGATTTCTCACCCTGGCTCCAGTCGATCAGACCAAGCGGATGGATGGACATGGCATGCGAGAAATGGCGATGCGATTGATTGTAAGGGAAACCTTTGGCAAAAGCCAACGCGCCGTCTTCATCCAGCGCAAACTCAGGGAGTTCGGCACCGACGGCTTTCCAATGGGCCGCCTCATCCGTGAAGTTCAGTTCCGAAGCTAACTCCGAGGCTGCACCGAAAGCAAAACGCATCAGGGAAAGGTCGTAATTTGTCATATCCTTGAACCAGGCATCGATCGAGTTATCAAAGATCTCCGGACTGGAACTAAGCGGCAATCTGCGAACGCCGTCTGCACCGACCTCGGAGATTTGTTCCAGGAAAGTTACCACCTCTTTCAAGAACGGATAAGCACGTTCCTTCAGGAATACACGATCAGCAGAATACTTCCAATGCAGATAAAAATGCAGGGACAACCAGGCTCCGACTGTCGGAGACATGGAGTACTGTATCCAACCGCCCATCGGCTCGCCGGTCAGGGTACAAACACCCGGTATATTCATGCCGTCCGTTTCAAAATACTGACGGGTATATTGCTTATAAACATCGCGTTGGTTCCACAAGGTATTCAGATAGCCCATCTCTTCCTGCAGGTGGTTCCCGGTGTAGGAAGGCCAATAACTCAACTGCGTATTCAAATCATGATGATAATCTCCCTTCCAGGGCGGCAACATCCCGTTATCAGCTGTCCAAACAGCCTGTAAAGAAACCGGATAGGAGTCTTCGCGGGCGGCAGAACCGAACTTGTACATTTCGTTATCGTACTGCTTTTGCAAAACAGTGTCCGGCAGCGATACGGACGACTGTGCCCAGTAGTCACGCCAAAACCCCATATGCGAACGATAATCGGTCTCGACGCCTCTCTTCATTGCATCGGCGGTTTCCTTCTCAGCCCGGTCTTCCGAAAGGGAAGAGGTCAAACTCCATACACCCCGGAGAGTTCCGCCTTTCTGTTCCCAACGAACCACCACATCATAAGAAAATCCGCCCCAGCCTTCCTGATGGAAAGTGGCCGTACCGGCATCCTTCCGCGTAGTACCCTGCTTATATCCCAAGCGGACCAAAGCAGGACCGGCATGCGAATTATCGTTGGCAACCTCATCGGGGTTATTATAGCGGGGAGCGACAATATCCGGCGAAACAGTATCCGGCAAATTCTCAAACACAAACCATCCGACCGGTTCGGACGCGTGCACGAAGGTCTTCAGCTTCGTCCCGCTATCCCAAGCGACCTCACAAAGTGCATTATTAAGATAAAGATGTACCGAAGAAACCTTCCCCATCTTCAGCGGAAATTCCAATGCTGCTCCCGGAATCTTGGAAGGGGCGGGCAATGCATTATACGGCCAGTCGAACTTCTGCTGCACCGGCAGATAATCCCCTTTCCGCACCTGCTCGCGTACCCAGGCAAAGCGGTTGTTCGGCCCCGAGATGCTATCGCTCGGACGCAAATCCCACAGGTCCGTCCTGTCCAGTGAAAGACGCAAAGCCGAATCGCGCTGCCAGACCAAAGCCCCGACAGTGGCATTCCCGAGCGGAATACCTTCATCCCAGGTCTGCGCCAGATTATCAAACTGCAAATCACTGTCCGAAGGGACGACAGGCAGTGATCCATTCCCGCTACAAGCGACCAACAGGTATGCGCTTATACAACTTATCCAAAATTCCTTTTTCATGTGTATTGAATCGATATTATCTTTTCTTCAGCAAAGGTACGGTTTATTGGTTTAATAACTGCCTGATCGCTTCGCTTGATTGGGTTTCCGCACGATGGATCTTGCTGTAGTCGAACAGGGCATCCAGCTCATACGGTTGCAAAGATACAGACGGGGCAAAACGGTCGGAGGCGACATAGTTGCGGACGGATGTCAACAGCTGTTGCATGGCCGGACGTTTTTCCATATCCTTCTCCGGATCGACACAAAGGACAAACAACTTACCACCGGCAACGTTAGCTTCAAACGAGATTCCTAATTTACGGTTCACTTCGTAGGTGTCGATACTTTGGATAACGGGGGTCAACGTGCGCATATCGGTCAGATCCACCGCCGTTGCGTAGTTCAGGATGTCCCACCACTGCCAGTCGGCATAATAAGAGGTCGGGAAGTCACGAAAGGCGGGATGCTGATGATCAATGCGGGTTCCGACGATCATCGGTTTCCAGTTGAACATGATCGGATTCCAGAAATGGCTGGCGAAATGCGCTTTCCGCCCGGCACAACTGTCCGGGACCAGCAAGACGTTTTCACCTTTCAGAAGCAACTCCTTAGCCTTTTCCCATTGGCGGACGTATGTATATACTTCGGATGCGGGTTGTTTCACAGCCGGGTAGACCCAGATGTCCCATTCATTGCAAATACCGCCTGCGATACGCGCCTTCAACGTATATTTTCCGGCGGCAGTGACTTTATCCAACGGGATATTGACCACACCCAGGGAGTCAACCGTACTGAACGGGATCTCCTTGTGGTTGATCTTACCGCTTCCGACGATATTGCCGGCTTCACCCTCGAGCTGCCAGGCGAGTTGTCCCTTGCGGATCGCTTCGGGGCCGAACTGATAGATACCTAATTTTGCGGTGAAGGTTTCATTGTTTGTATAGGTACGTTTCGGAAGACGTGCCAGAAGAACGACCGGAGCGCATGACTCGCGGAATTTTTCCGGCGTCACCAATCCCTTACTCTCCCAGAAAGCATCCAGGATTCCGACAAAGGCGCTTCCCTGTCCCGGGAAGTCGGAAAGGCCGAGCAGCTGGAAGCCGCCGGAGGTGGAGGTACGCAGCAGGGCTTCGTTCACCTCCTTATACTGGAGGACGGTATGCGCACCGGTTGCCCGGAAGAACTCGTCAGCCTGGTGCAGCATGCCGTTACGGGCAAGACGATCCTGGAACACTTTAAAGTTACGGGGTTCCAGCACGCCGGTGTATTTCTTCATCTCTTCGAAGTTCGGATACATGCAGCGTTGGCCCGTTTCGTGGGCGATGACCGGCACGTCGATGGCCGATTCCTCACAGAGGTCCCAATCGGTGGAGGGCTTGCCCTCGTAGACGGTGATCCAGCGCCGGTTCTTATCCCCGACATTGGCGGCTACATGGGAGGCGTAATACTGGTCTGCCTTGACGTGCGTACGGGCTGTGGAGGCGGAATAGAGATGGCGGGGGTCGTAAGCCTGTCCCTTCTTCACAAGGTCTTCCAGCACAGCGAAGTCGCCTTCGTTCTCATTACCGTTACAGTAGAGGATAAAGGAGGGGTGGTTGCCATACTCGTCCAGAATGGCATACATCTCCTTCTCGAAGAAGTCGCGGCGAGCGGGGTATCGGCCGACATCCTTGATCCACATCGGAAGTTCCACCTGCAAGTACAATCCGAGTTCGTCGGCCGCATCGAAAGCGGCTTCCGGGGGGCACCAGGAATGAAAGCGGATATGGTTCATCCCGTAATCTTTCACCGTACCCATGATACGCTTCCACTCCTTCACATCCGTAGCCGGATAGCCGGTGATCGGGAAGACACAGCAGTCCAGGACACCGCGCAGGTGGATATCGCGGCCGTTCAGGCGGACATGATGGCGTCCCTGTTCCACGTGGCGCATACCGAAAACAGATGAGCGCAAGTCTTCACCGGCTTCCGTATCGAGCGTCGCCGTCAGATCGTAGAGAGCGGGGGAAAACTCGTCCCACAGTTTCATATCTTTGCCCAACGCGAGTTCGTGCTCGATCGTGCTGGCGCCTGACAAGGCGACAGGAACTACCGCCCGGCAAACCTCTTTTCCACCCTTTTCACGGATGTGAAGCGTAAGGGTCCCCTTTACCGGGTTTCCGGCAGTATGGAGGGCAAGGCTGACTTTTACCTTCCCGGTTTCGGTATCGGGATAGATATCCATCTTTTCAATATAGCAAGCCGGTTTAGCGATCAGTTCCATGCGCCCGGCTACCCCGTTCCAGTTTGTTTGCGTATATTCGGTCGTTCCGTGTGTCCACTGGTCCATCGGATATTTCAGACGGTTATCGACACACAAGGTCAGCGTGTGCAGGCCGGGCGTCAGCTGTTTAGTCAAGATGAAACGGTTCGGGGTGGAGAGGCGTTCATCGGTCGCAACCGGTTCGCCATCCACAAAGACAGCCGTTTCCCAATGGCAGCGTTCCAGCGAAAGGATCACTTCCTTCCCTTTCCAGTCTTCCGGGATCACCACTTCACGCTGGTACCACGCCTGCCCGCAGTATTCGAACTTACGGCTCAGGCGGTCCACATGCGCCACTATATTCTGAATGCCTTTGCCTCCTTCATCCATAGAGCCGGGCAAAGTGATCGTTTCGGTCAGTTTACTTAAATACAATTCCGATCCGGGTGTCTTGCCAAACCCCATCGGGTCCAGTTGGAAGCGCCACAGGCCGGACAGGTCCATTCGCCCGGACTCCTCTGCCTGTACCACCAGACAAGCAAAGAGGGAGATCAATAACAGTGAGAGTCGTTTCATGTCTATTTATTGTTTATTTGTTTAGGAAGCAAAGTACCCCGGCCCCGCGTCAAGCGCGGGGACAAGGGAGTTAGGACTTTAATATCTTATCTTATCGATTTCCACCTCTTGCTTAGGGTTAAACTGCCCGGACATCATATATTCCAGGAGGCTTTGCCGGAACTGGGCGGCTGCCGGACGGCTTGCCAGATCGTTTTGCAGGTCGGCACTGCAAACCAGTAGTTTGCCTTTGCCGACACGGGCTTCGTAGAGCATCCCGAGTTTACGGTTCGTAAACCAGTCATCCACGATATGGACAATCGGGCGGAAGCCTTCCGGATAGTCATCCAGGATCATGGCATCGCAACGGCTCATCAGGTCCCACCACTGATAATCGCTCACTCCTTCATTGGGGAAAGCGGCCAGTGCGGGATGTTTCGCATCACAACAAACGCCGAGTGTATGCGGGGCTTGTCCGCGTGTCCAGGCGGTGTTCCAGAAGATGCTGGAGAAACCGACAGCGATATCGCCTCCCTTTTCCGGCGGAACGGCCCCGTAGGTCAACAGCAAAACGGATTCGCCGTTATTCAGCTTGTCCTGCGCTGTTTTATCCAGACGGGTCGTGATATACGGCAACTTGTCTATTGCCTTCTTTTCCGCGGGATAAACCCAGATATGCCATTGGTTCCGTATGTCCGTGTTCTCAACCTGAGCCGAAACGAGTAGCTGGACAGGCTCTTTAAAACGAGACAGGTCACAACGAGCTGTACCGACCGGTATGCAATTGCCAAGCGGCAGGTCACAAGTGAAAGAACGTTGTTCCAGCAGTTCATCATCCATCGTCGAAATACACAGGCGGATTGTTACACCGGGCATCGCGTTTTCTCCGAAATGAGCTATTTCCAGGGGGACTTCCAGCACCTCATTATTCAACCAGACCATCTTCGGAAAACGAATCAACGGAACGGTACCGTTACAGAACATACTGTATTCTTTGCCTGTCACATATCCTTTATCATCCCAGAAAGGGTCGAGCACACCGACAAGCGCCGTCCCCTGTCCGGGAAAATCATGCAGATCGAGCAACTGGAAACCGGCAAAGCCCGGGGTACGCAGAGCAGCTTCGATATCCGCCTTATAGCACAGGGTCTGCAAACGGCCGGAGGCGTAGAGGAACTTTTCTCCCATATCAGCCATTCCTTTTTCCGCCAGGGTTTCCCGAAATATTTCCAGATTCTTGGCTTTCAGTACGCCCGTATATTTCTCTATCTCCTTGAAGTTCGGATAGACACACCACTGACCGATCTCGTGACTGACGGTCGGCATATCCTGCCGGATGATACCGGCAAAGTCATAATCCGTTCGCGGGGCTTCCCTGTTGATAATACTCCTGAGACCTGCTCCCCAAGCCTGGATACGCGGATTAGGGGCATTCCAGTAATCGGCATTCCCGACATAGGGCCATCCGGCGGCACTGGAATAAACGTGGCGGGAGTCCTTACTTTTCCAATAATCGACCAGGCCGGACAGATAAGCCACCTGATCGGCTCCGGCAGGTTCGTTACCGTACACCATCATGCAGAACGAAGGGTGGTTGCCATATGCTTTCAGGATACGGTCGCTTTCCTCCTTCAGCCACTGGTCCTGCGGTTTGCCGCTGCCGACCTCCGCCCAGGCCCCACATTCCACCTGCAGATAGATTCCCATACTGTCCGCCACATGGAAAGCGGCTTCCGGAGGACACCAGGAATGGAAGCGGACATGGTTCAAGCCATATTCCTTACAGGTGCGGTAGATCTTTGCCCAATAGTCAGGCTGCATGGCGGGATAGCCTGTCAGCGGAAAGATGCAGCATTCCAGCGTGCCCCGGAGGAAAACGGGCTGTCCGTTGACTTCAAAACGGGTTCCGTTCGCCTTGAACTCACGGAGGCCGAAGTCGTAACAGGCTTCATCCGTCCCGCCGGAAGACTGAACAGAAACATTCATCTTATAGGCATTGGGGGTATGTTCCGACCAAAGCCCGGCTTCTTCTCCCATATCGACAACCATTTCAACCGGTTCAGTTTCTTTTCCGGGCTCAACGGCCGACTGCACCGGGCTTCCGACAGGTTTGCCGTCAAACGTTACGGCTTGCAATGAAACGGTAGGTGCGCCTGCTTCTGCCGAGCCTTTTAATTGGATCTTTACCTGCGCTTGCCTCTTTTTTATATCCGGGAAGATCTGTACGGATTCGATATAAAGGGATGGCTTTGCAGACAGTTTCATCTCTCCGATAATCCCGTTCCAGTTGCTTTGCGTATGGTCGGAAACACTGTGCGCATTCATGCCGACATCGACGTAAAGGCGGTTATCCACCCGCAGGGTAAAGGTATGTTCCCCGGCTTTCAATCCATCCAGGAGATAACGGTGAGGCGTCTGCAAAGAATTTTGCGACCCTACCTTTTGGCCATCCAGGAAAAGAGTGGTTTCCCAATGCGTCCGTTCGAGGTCCAGTATGACCGGACGGTTCTCCCAACCGGACGGGACATTCACTTTCTTCCGATACCAGGCGACACCTACATAATGCTTATCCGGATTCAACCAGAAAGGGACTTTGATATTACCTGCCTGGCGGTACTTGGCATATTCGGGGGCCTTATACCAGGAGCTGTCGACAATCTGTCCCGTCCATTTCGTATCCAGGCTGACATCTTCCCCCTTCCCCTGTTCCTGCAAGGAACCCGGCAGGCGGAGCGTTTCTCCCAATTCTTTATTCTGCCATTCCTGTTTCACACCTATATCTTCCGGGTCCAAAGCAAATTGCCACTCACCCGCCAAAGACAGTTCGGCCGGTCCCCTCCGGCAAGACATCAAGGAAAGCAATCCTATCGACATCAAGAACAACACGCTATTCCGCAGTTTCATAATCTTATCTGTTTAAGTGATTGATATATTTGTTTATACCGTTCCTATCATCTGCCGATGGATCTGGACTCCTTGGTGGTTGTTGTCCATTTCGGCGGCGATGCTGAAATAGGTTTCTGCCTTTTCCGGATTGCCGAGGCCGAGGTGGCCGAGGCCCATCAGGTAGTTGCAGTGGATGCGGTTCTTCTTGTCCATATCGTCTTCCCAAATCTGGAGATCCGGAAGGGAGACGGCGAAATAATCCATCTTGAAAGTGTCGAACAGGTGCTTTTCCCCAAAATCGATCAGGCGGTTGAAGCGGCTGCGGGCCTCCTCCTCGCGTCCAAGCTTGCGGAGCGCCAATCCCTGGTAGAAAATCTTATCCGGCTTCTGGTCGTTGTAATACATGGCGGCTGCCGGCTGGCTATTGCCAACGCTTGCGGCCAGGAACAGGTCATGCGCTTCCGCCTCACGTCCCAATGCTTGCAGGGCGCAGGCTTTATAATAATTGAAATCATTCTCCTGGGCTCCATACAATTTACCTTCTCCCAAATTATGGGGATAGACGAAACATTCTTCGATCAGTGCCAATGCTTTTTCGTTCTCTCCGGCTTTCAGGCAAGCTTTCACCAGTTCGACACGCGCCAGTTGGTATTGCGCAGGGATTTTCCCCTCTCCACCTTCCCAGGGATGGAAACGGCGGGCATCGATCATGCGGATCGCCTCCTCGTAGCGTCCCGACTGGTTGAGCAGGGTGACATATTCCAGATAGAGGTCGTCGCGGGAAAAAGCCGTCTCCTTGACTTTATCCAATATGGCCAGACGATCGGCATGAGGACGGTTCAGGCGCTTATACAGCTGGTCGCATTCCATCAGGATACGGGCATCCCGTATATCCAGCTTAAAGGCTCTTTCGAGCAAGGCGACCGCCTCCTGTTGTTTGCCCAGCTTATTGAAATATGCCAGGGACAAGTTGCGGAGGACTGTCGGGAAGGTATCGTCCTGCTCTATCGACTTTTCCCATGCAGCTATAGCTTCGGCATACTGCCGTTTGTCGTACCACAGGTTACCCAGATAATAATACGCTTTGGGGGTAAATTCTGCAAAACGGACCACAGCCTGAAGAGCAAGAATCGCTTCCAAAACATTCGGGAAACAGCAGTCGGCCGGCTGATGTTCGGCGATACAAATTGCCATTTCCGCCTCTCTCATCCGGCCCGACACCAGCAGGAACCAACTCTTGTAATAGTAGAGCATGGTCCGTCCCGTTGTAACCGCTTCGCAAGCTACCTCAACCACCTTCAAGGCTTCATCCCAGCAGCCGGCAGAAGCATAATCGAGGGCCAGTTCCTCATAATTATGACCTTCCCGACGCATCCGGAGCACCAGATCGTCCAGGACCTCTTTCTTCTCCGTCAGCAAATATTCTTCAAAGCTACAACCGAAATTAAAACGGTCGATGGTTAGCGATTCGCGGATCAGAGCGAGCGCTTCATCAGTACGTCCGAGATGACGGAGAACAATCGCTTTCAGATGACGTCCGCGCAAGTTATGCCAGTTACGGAGCAGGGATTTATCTATTTCATATAGCGCATCTTCCCAGTTCCCTTTTGCGGCGGAGAGTTGTGCCAGCGAATAATAGCCGGCATCCTGCCAGGCGGCATTCCAGCAAGCCTTATAGAAATAGTCGTACGCTTCCTCCGTTTTACCCTGGTATTTCAGGGAGAGCCCGAGATTATACAACGGTTCGCCGTCATAGGGGTTCGGATTCTTTTCCGTCAGCGTCTTCACCGCCCGGCGCAAATAGGGTTCGGCTTTAGCAAACTGTCCCTTACGGATCAGCCACAGGCCCATCGCATTATTATTCCGCACATCGTCCGGATCACGGCGGAGCGCCTCTTCATAGTAATCGGTGGCGGAATATGTCGCGTGGCGATATTGTTCGAGGTGAAGTCCGGTCAGATACAGCTGCTCCGTCGTCCGGATATCTTTCGGATCGAGAGCCGCTTTAGCCGGTTCGGGTACTTCCTTGATCTCATCGGGTTCGGGTTCCCAACCGAGAAGGAGTTTCCCTCCGGGACTATAAACCGACACCTTTATGCCTGCCAGGTCTCTGACCGGTACTTCTTCCTCCAGGATCGTTTCAGGGGTGATGTCACGGACGATGTCCAACACCGGCTCTCCCTCTTTTGTCACCACGATATGCAACCCTTTCTGTGCAGAAGTGGCAAATATCTTCAAACGCGACACCTCTCCTTCCGGTTCGATATTCATCAGCAGGTCGGAAGAGGCATTCTTGACAACACCTAATTCCCGGTAGGGCATAAAAAACTGCGTGAAGGTCTTTTCTTCATACGGTTGCAGCCAGGTAAAATCGGGCTGGTTGTCGGTATAGACACCGGTCATCAGCTCGATATAAGGGCCGTCGGCATCCGTCAGGTTACGGTCCCAGGCCTGCCCGAAATCACCGTTTCCCCAAGTCCATTGCTTTTTACCCGGAGAGATATGATGGTTTGCGACATGCAAGACGCCGGCACGGGTATCGTTCTCGTAACCGCCGACGAAATTATACTTGGAACGGATAGCCATGTAGGAAGTGGGCACCGGAATATTCTTATAACGGGAGATATCGACACCCGCCGAATAATCCATCTTATAATAGGTTCCGGTCGCAATCGGATAACGGGAAACATCACGTTTGCCATGATCGAACACGGCATTCACATCGCCCGGAAAGACAGACTGGTAATGTTCGTTGACCGCCACCGCCGGATTCGCCCACCAAAGGAATGTCTGCGGCAGGGGAGTCGGATTATAAACCTTGCCCTGTATCTCCAGCACGGCACGTCCCGGACGCAGGGTAAAGCCCGCCATCCCCTTCTGGTGGAACATCCGTTCCCGCTCGCTCACCCAGACCACCACACTGCCGTCGGGGCGTTTCTCGATCGAATAGTCCACCGGGAGGAAGGTGCTGGGGCGGTGATGCTGCGGCCAGTTGAACTCGATGCCGCCGGAGATCCAGGGGCCTGTCAGGCCGACCAGAGCCGGTTTGATCACATGGTTGTAGTAGATGAAATGGCGTTCCTTGATCTTATCGTATGCCATCTGCACACGTCCGCCCAATTCAGGCAGGATCATCACCTTTATATATTCATTCTCCAGATAGACTGCGTGATAAGACTTGTCTTCGCAGGTATCTTCAATCTTTTCAATCACGGGATACGGATATACCACCCCGCTGCTTCCCTGGTAAACACGTTTTTCCAGGAACATCGGGTTCTTTTCCGGTTTACCGATGCCATAGGTGGGGAGAAGGATATCTTCTTCCCAAACTTTTACATTCTCTGCCATATTCTAAAGTTATTTCGTTAATTCTTTTTCAAGTTCTTCCAATGTCTTTCCTTTGGTTTCCGGAAGCCGTGCCCGTATAAAGAGAAAGCCTGCCAGACAGATCCCGCCATACAGCCAGAACGTACCCGAGGCGCCGACCGCCTCATTCAAAAGCGGAAAAGTATAGGTAAGCAGGAAGCAGGCCACCCAAAGGAAGAAGGTGGAGAGCGCCATCGCCATACCACGTATGCGGACCGGGAATATCTCGGAAAGGACTACCCAGACCACCGGAGCCAGCGACATCGCATAGCAGGCGATCGCCAGCACGACCAGCAACAGCATCGGCCAGCCGCTTATGCCTAAGAAATAGCAAGTCCCCAGAATCGCATAAATCAACGCCAAGCCTGCCGAACCGACAAACATCAGCGTACGCCGTCCCCATTTGTCCACCGTATAGATCGCAACAAACGTAAAGACCACATTCGTCACACCCGTCACCACGATATTCATCAGGACATCCGACACGGCATAACCGGCAGCCGAGAATATCTCGTGCGCATAATTGAAGATCACATTGATACCGCACCATTGCTGGAAGACGGCCAGGACAATCCCAATCACCAACACACTGCGCACACCGGGTTGAAGCAAGGCTCCCCAGTTGGCTTTTTCTTTCTTATCCCCGTTCAACTGTCCCAGTTCGGAAAGCGTCTGCCGGGCATATTCCGTTCCGCCCACACGTCCCAGGATTTTTCCGGCCTCGGCTGTCCGTCCGGTCGTAGCCAGCCACCGGGGGCTTTCGGGAATCACGAAAGAGAGGATGAAGAATAATCCTGCCGGGATCAGTTCGGCCCAGAACATCCAACGCCAGGCCCATTCGATACTCCCGGCGCTCAATGTTTCCCCGCCGGCAGTAAAGTACTCCCCGATCTGCCAGTTTGCCAACTGCGCCATCAGGATACCTAACACGATCGTCAACTGGTTGAGGGAAACGAACTTTCCGCGAACGGAAGCAGGAGACACCTCGGCTATATAGACCGGAGAGACATTCGAGGCAATACCGATGCCGAAACCTCCTATAATGCGATAGACGACAAACCAGAAGAAACTGTCCACCGCCCCTGTCCCCACAGCCGAAGCGACAAAAA
Organism: Parabacteroides sp. AF17-28; assembly: GCF_003479205.1. Taxonomy (NCBI): domain Bacteria; kingdom Pseudomonadati; phylum Bacteroidota; class Bacteroidia; order Bacteroidales; family Tannerellaceae; genus Parabacteroides; species Parabacteroides sp. AF17-28. The sequence continues at coordinate 200,231 of NZ_QUGV01000002.1, forward strand.
GGAAGGATGCCGCAATGAGCATCTTCTTACGCCCGTAGCGATCGCTCCACGCGCCGGACAGCAAAGCACCCGCCAGGCAACCGATCAACGCACTGCTCATCGCCCACCCGCGCAGAGCGGCCGAACCTTCCAGATGGAAAAAGGGTTCATAAAAGATTTTAGCTCCTCCGATCACGACCCAGTCGTAACCGAACAGTAATCCCCCCATCGCCGAGACGAGGCAGATCAGTAATAAATAGGCTGTCGTTTGCTTCATGATAATCAGTTATTAAGATATGATGCAAAGTAAAGGACTTCCGTATAAACGGAAAATAGATAAAAAGTCTATAACAATGGACAATCTTCCGATTTTAATCGTAAGTTTGCAGTATTCTTAAATCTATCAGCCATGATCAAAAGAAAAGACGGTTTCAGCGGTGAACGGGCACTTGTCCTTCCCCAATCCATTATCCATGACATGGAAGAAGACCCAATCTCTTCCATCCTGCACATCACCGACATCGGATATTACCCGAAAGCCTTGCACCATTTCCGGGAACGGGAAGAACCGATCTCCCAATTTGTCTTTATTTACTGCACGGAAGGTTCCGGTTGGTACCGGACGGAAGGACAGGAACACTCCGTGACCGCCAACCAATACTTCATACTGCCGGCAGGGAAACCGCATGCCTACGGAGCAAATGAAGCAGATCCCTGGACAATCTACTGGATACATTTCAAGGGGAAACTGGCTTCCCACTTTGCGCGGCAATATACCCGCCCGGTAGAAGTCAAGCCAGGCGTACACTCGCGCATCAGCAACCGTATCGACATGTTCGAAGAAATATTCCGGACACTCGAAATGGGTTACAGCCACGAGAACCTGCTATATGCCAGCTCCATCTTCTACCACTATCTCGGGACACTCCGCTACCTGCAACAATACCGGGATGCCGCCCACAACGAAACGGAGAAGAACGACATCGTCACGGCTGCCATCCATTTCATGAAGGAAAACATCGAAAAACGGCTGACCTTGCAGAAGATCGCCGACCACACGGGCTATTCCGCCTCCCATTTCTCCGCCCTGTTCAGCCAGCGGACAGGCTATGCCCCACTCGCCTACTTCAACCAGTTGAAGATCCAGCAGGCTTGCCAACTGTTAGACTTCACGGACATGAAAATAAACCAAGTCTGCTATAAGATCGGGATCGAGGACACCTACTACTTCTCCCGCCTCTTCAGCAAGGTGATGGGAATGCCTCCGAGGGAGTACAAGAAGATGAAAAAAGGATGAGCTTATTACTTACCAGTAATACCCATCTATAATCTCCTGCATCCGGGGCGTTGCCTCGTCCGTATCGCCGACTTCGCGGCGGAGTTGCAAAAGTTCGCGTTTCATCCGCTCGATCTCGCCGGTGTAGGCGGGGGAATTGTAGACGTTGTGATCTTCGTGGGGATCGGACAGAAGGTCATAAAATTCCCAGGAGGGAGTGACGGGTGCTTTGTCCGAACCGGTCGCGTTTAACGGATCGCCATAAAGGAACATCAGCTTGTAGCGGTGGTTACGGATACCCATGTGCGCCGGGCGGATCTTGTGATGCGTCCAATAGCGATAGTACATAGACTGGCGCCAGTCACGCGGAGTCTCGCCTTTCAGGTTGTCGCGGAAGCTGCGGCCTTCGCTGCAGGACGGGGCGTTCACTCCGGCATAGTCCGCCAGCGTAGAGGCAAAATCGGTGTTGAGGATGATATCGCCATTGCGTGTCCCGGCAGGGATTTCTTTCGGATAACGGATCACGAAAGGCATATGCAACGGCTCCTCGAACATCATGCGTTTATCGAAGAAGCCGTGTTCACCGAGAAAATAACCCTGGTCGGAGACATAAACCACGATTGTATTCTGTGACAACCCCTCTTCGTCGAGGAAACGGAGCAGACGGCCGATGTTATCGTCGATGGCAGCCCCGCAGCGCAAGTAATCCCGGATCATCTTCTGATAAGTCTTCCGACGGGCCTCCTCCTTCCCCATTCCCTGGATGGAGAACGGCAATTCGGGATATTGGCACCACCACGAAGCAGGGTCTTTCGAAGCCGTCTCCCAGCGCCACGCCATATTCTCGAGCTGTTGCCCGGGGAAGGTACGGCCGGATTTTTCCGGTCCGAACTCCATCATATTGGCCGGTTCGGGGAATGTGACGTCGTCATAAAGATGCGCTAACCGTTCGGGGAAATCCCAAGGCTCGTGCGTCGCCTTGAAATGGCAGCACATCATAAAGGGACGGTCCTTCTCGCGCGAACGGATCCACTGGATCGTCTTATCGGTCACCAGGTCGGTCGAGAAACCTTTCTCCGGCTTACCGCTCTTTCCCTGGTCATCGTCCACCCAGCCGTCGGCAGTCTTGAAAAGCGGGTCCCAATACTCGCCCTGATCGTGAAAGACACTGAAATAATCGAAGCCGGAGGGCTGCCGTTTCAGATGCCATTTGCCGATCAGCGCAGTCTGATAACCACCTTGCTGCATCTGCTTGGCGATATTATCGGTCATCGGGTCGAGGCCGTCCTCAAGGGTGTAGACTCCGTTATGATGGCTGTAAGCGCCCGTCAGTATGGCGGCGCGACTGGGCGCAGAGATCGAGTTTGTACAGAAGCAATTGTCCAGCACACAGCCCTCGGCAGCCAGCCGTCGTATATTCTCATTTTTTACATATTCGCTCAGGATTCCCCCGTATATCCCCCACGCCTGCGAAGTATGGTCGTCGGAAAGGATAAAGAGGATATTCGGCCGTTCGGCAGGCGCCTCTTTATCTTCTGCCCGTGCAGGAGAAATGGCAGCCAGAAAGCCGGCACCGATGATCAGGTTATTGAATGTTTTCATGATATGTATTTCATATTACTTTCCTGCAAAAGTAGCGATTTTCCGTTCAATGTCTACTACAATACTTCAAAACCAGCATATACTCAGGCTAAAGATACAAGAAAATACCTATATTTGCACGAACTGACATATCCCATCATATGGAAAAGATTAGAATAAAAGACTTCGGCCCCATCCAGCAGGCAGAGATAGACATTAAAGATATCTGTGTCCTTATCGGCCACACTTCCAGCGGTAAAAGTACTATCGCTAAATTGCTGGCGATATTCAACAGCATGGAGTTTTATTGTATCGGACCGGGGGATGATCTGTCACCGTTTATATCTTTATTGAAGACATACAATATTGATTTCGAATTCAAAGAGGACACATATATCCGGTATGAAAAAGAGCCTTATCATTGGACGATCTGTAAAGAAGGGGTACAGACAGATTATCCTTATGCGGAAAGCATAAAAGAATGGAATAACTTGTCATTACCTTTATCTGAAGAAAAATCTTTTTACAAATCACGTATTTTATCAGTTATTGAAAACTTCGATGAAGATTTGAAAGCATTCTACGAAGGACAATTAAATGCTATCGAGCAAATACAGGGAGAAGATTTTTTCTTAAGACATCAATTTTATTCGTTATATGCTAAACTTATTAACTTCATGTACAGAGGTGAATCCTCAATTTACATCCCGGCAGAACGAATACTAATGTCCACGCTATCACAAGCTATCTATAGTTTTTATGACAAAGAAATCAACCTGCCGATCAGTCTCAAGAAGTTCGCTAATCTATATAGCCTTGCAAAAAGAGAGAACGATCATTATGTAATCGACTTCCTCAATATTCTCGTCCTTTTCGATAATAAAAAGGGGAACGACGGCTTTATACTCGGTAACGGCGACGAGGTCGATCTCTCCCAAGCCTCCAGCGGGCTCCAAGCATTAATTCCTATGCTATCCGTATTCGATTATTCTTTATTAAGCCAGAACTTATTAATCATCGAAGAACCGGAACTGAACTTATACACAAAAGTCCAAAAAGACCTCATCGAATATATTATCCGGAGGGCTAAGCAGAATCATGTTAAAATATTCATCACCACCCATAGCCCTTACGTAATGAGCACCCTCCAGAACTTGCTGCAAGCCGGAAACATCGCAAAAGAAAGCGAAGCAAAAGCGGCTGAAGTAAAGAAACTCGTACCGGAAGACAGATGGATCGATTATGACGACCTCACCTGCCTGTTTATAAATGCAAACGGAACCTCCCGGAATATCCTGGATCCGGAATACCATACGATCGGCATTAACGAAATGGATAATGTCTCCGCCGAACTTTCCGACATATACGATTCACTTTTAGAAATAAAGTATCATGAGTAAATGTAAATGCTTTGACTCAAAACCTTCAGGAAAAAGCTTACTTGAACGACTGCCAGCCTGTACCTGCCGGTGCAAATCCGGAATCCGGTTGTCTGCCCAAGAAAACGGACGCAAGTTCGTCCTGGTCACTGATGACTGGAATAAAGTGGAGAAAATAAAGGTGGACGGCGCTCTTATTTACGAACAGACGACAGAGAAATGCGACTATTTCTTTTTCTATAATCCCGATCTCAAACAAGAAAAACGGGAAGCCTATTTCGTCGAATTGAAAGGAAAAGACTTAAGCAAGGCGATCAACCAAATCATTACAACGCTCCAGACCTTTATTCGGGAAGGTATAATGACAAATATATCCCTGCGGAAAGCCTTTATCGTCAGTTCCCGTGTTCCCCAAACCGACCGAACTATTGAAAAACTGAAGGAAGATATGGTGAAGAAGCACAACTGCCCTGTTAAAATCAAGAATAATATGATTGAGTACAAACCATAAGCACTCTCAATGCATTTTACCTGCCGCGAATAAAAAACAACCCGGCGAATAGAGTGGTTCATACGGAATATGTTGTACATTTGCATCCATCCGGTATTCATGTCACAGTTATGAAACAGAAAGAATACGGTTGTAACATAGAAGGAGTACGACTGTGACATGAAAGGAACACGGCAGTGACATGCAATAGAAGAGAGAAGTTATCACTTAAAAACAGCTATTATGGGAGCTAAATACGCTTTATATGAGAACCCGAACCCTAAGGGCGACGGAAAGAAACAACCGCTACACGCCCGAATCGTCCCGAAAGGTACGGTCCGTACACAGGAAATCGCGGAAGAAATAGCCGATAGCAGCGGCTACTCCACAGGCACTACAAAAGGGATGTTGGATGCACTGGCAAAAATCATTTCCCGGAACCTGCGGCAGGGCTACACTGTCGAATTGGATGATCTGGGGTCCTTTTCCCTTTCCTTGAAATGCCGCCCGGTCATGGATAAGAAGGAGCTGCGCTCCTGGTCCGTGCATTTCGGGAACATTCATTTCAGAGGGTGTAAAAGACTGAAAAACCAACTGAAAGCTCTCGATCTGGAACGGGATACCGATGCCCGTGCCACCAGCTATTCCCCGGAACAACGGAAAGGTCGTATGTTGATGGCGCTAAAGGAAAAGGAATATTATACGGCTGCACAATACATGCGCCTGAATGAATGTAACCGTAATACCGCCATACGTGACCTGAAAGAGCTGATTGAGATCGGCAAAATAAAGAAGCTGGGGTACGGGAAAGCGGTGCTGTATGTACCTGTAAACGCAAACCAGCCATAATGCTCGGTAAAAAAAGGGAAATAGCGTTCGCGCCATTTCCCTTTCTCTTATCTATACGATACTAATCTTTCTTATTTCACCAACTTCAGCTCCTCGATCAACCGCGGGCATTTTCCCCATTTGTCGATCATGTACAGGACGTAGCGGATGTCTACGCTGATCGTGCGCTGGAGGTCCGGTTCGAAGGCGATGTCGCCGCTCATGGCTTCCCAGTTGCCGTCGAAGGCGAGGCCGATCAGGCGGGCGTTCTTGTCGAACACCGGGCTGCCGGAGTTACCGCCGGTGATGTCGTTGTTGGAAAGGAAGCAAAGCTGCAATTCGCCGTCCTTATTGGCATACTGGCCGAAGTCTTTGCTGCGGATCAGGTCGAGGATTTCCGGTTGTACCCAGAACTCGTCGCTCTCCGGGTTCTCTTTTTCAAAGATACCTTTTTCGGTCGTATAATAGTTATACCAAGCTGCGTCGTACGGACGATAGCCGCCAACAGAGCCGTAGCTCACGCGCATCGTGAAGTTGGCATCCGAAGAAAGAGCCTTTTCAGGATACATCTCTTTCAGGCCGGCGAAATAGAGGCGTTCGCCTTTGGCGATGTCGTAATAGGAATCACCAGTGAGCTGTTGCAATTCGAAGAGGGAGATCAGGACGGACAGGCTCAATTCGGCGGCCGGGTCTTTTTTCAGTTTCGCATATTTCTTCTGATCTTTCAGCATTTCGGCGATATTGTCGTACGACAGGATAGAGGTCTTCTTGAACAGGTCGGCGGCGTACTTCTTGTAATCGCCTTTGTATTTCTTGTCGATCTTCTTGTAGATATCCGGGAGGTTTTCAGCCGGGACACGCTCTTTGGCTACCTGCATCATGGCGGCCAGCACCTTCTGGTCGAGAGTTGCGTCGTAGTCCTTGAAGAACGACTTGATGTTGTCTTCCAGGAAGACATCGATCTCTTCAGGGGTAGAGCCTTTCACATCCACACTCTGGATCATGCGGGCCAGTTTGACGATCTCGGCGCCGCTCAGGAAAGCTTCACCTAAGTAGGTGGAGATCTTCTTATATTCGCTGGAAGAGCTATATCCTTTTTCCAAGAGGTTCAGGACGTCGCCATAGACTTCCTTGCGTTTCTCATCCTGTGCCACCCAGGCAGCGAAAGCGGCTTCTTCCTCGCGCTTGCGGTCGATCACCTTCAGGTTGGCAAGGCCTTTGTTCATACCGATCGAGTTCTTCCAGTAGTTGGAGCTGCCGGCATATTTGGAGGCGTATTTGATACGGACTTCGTCGCTCTTCAGCATCGCGTCTTTCCAGATCGCCTGCTTGATGCCGCGCACTTCGATGCGGGGCTTGTTGCTGTCCTCGATGCGCTGCTCGACGCCCCATGAACAGAGGTAGCGGTCCGTGCTGCCGGGGAAACCGATCGTCATGGCGTAATCCTTGTCCTGATAACCTTGCAGGGAGACTTCGGCCACGTATTTCGGCTGATAGGGTTTATTGTCCTTGCTATAGGCTGCCGGTTTGTTGTCGGCATCGGCATATACGCGGAAGACAGAGAAGTCGCCCGTATGGCGCGGCCACATCCAGTTGTCCGTATCGCCACCGAACTTGCCCACTGAGCTGGGCGGGGCGAATACCATGCGGACGTCGTTGTAGACATCGTAAACGATCAGGAAATACTTGTTATTATTATAGAAGGGGATCACGTCGGCAGACAGAAATTCCGTATTCCCTACCGAGTCGGCTATCGCCTGCCCGATCGAGTCGGCGGCAGCCAGGCGCAAGTGTTCTTCCTTGATATCGCCGATCTGCGAATTGATACGGTCGCTCACGTCCACCGTCTCACGCAGGTAACGGACGGTCAGGCCCGGAACCGGCAACTCTTCTTCTTTACTCTGGGAAACGAAACCGTCTTTCAGGTAATCATGTTCCACACTGCTCAACTGCTGGATCGAACCGAAACCGCAATGGTGGTTGGTGAAGACCAGTCCTTCGTTCGAGACGGTAATACCCGTACATCCTCCTCCGAAGATGACAACGGCATTGGCAACACAAGGGTCAGTTTCACTGTACAACTGTTCGTAAGACGGAGTAAATCCCAACTCCTTCATTCTTTCCAGGTTTTGTTTATTCAACTCTTTCAGAACCCACATGCCCTCGTCGGCAAATACTTGGCCTGAGATAACGAGAATCAATAACACAGCCCACAACTTCTTCATAAAACTCATTCTTTATTTATTATTCAATTATTAATTTGATTTTCTTTTGTTCCACCCGAGCGGCAAGCCACTCCTTAATCTTTTTCTGCTCCGCCTCGAGTACCTTTTCCTTACTCTTCAGATATACTAACAGAACGGTATCGGGTTTGGCACTATCCGCAGCCATCAGATAAGTTCGTGCACAGGAAGCTTCCTCGACGTATGGGAAAAGCACTTTCATCTCGGGCATCAGATCGACCGTGAGATGGTTATAAGTGTGATACCTGTTCAGGTCACGTTTCAGTGAATCGATCTGCACTGCCTGCGCACGGAGTACTTCTTCGTTGTTTTTATACAGGTCCTGCATCAGCAGGCTTTTCAACTCGTTAATATCGGTAGCTTCCTGTCCGAATCCCTGCTGCACGACAAGGTCTACATTTTTCAGACCGTATTTCGGCATCTTTGCACGGGCATTCGTGATCATCGTTTCGGGCACCGTTTCGCCGATCAGGACTACTTTCACCTCTTTCTTGTCACTGGTGTCGGTAATCGTCTTGTTCAGTATCTGCGTATTGGGGAAGTTCAATTCTTCGGTGACGAACATACGGACCCGGTCGTTAAAATAACTGGCGCGGATCAGGTTGTAGCTCAGGAAAAGACTCGGCACGATCGTAAAGAAGACGATCACGCCGACATAGCGCGTTACGATCTTCTCGCGTTGCTTGTCGAGGAACACTTTCTTCGGATACTTCAACAGGCGCACCACCAAGTAGGTCGCCAAGCTGATAAACACCGTATTGATAAAATAGAGGTAAAAAGCACCGAAGAAATAATACAGGTTGCCGCTTGCCAATCCGAAACCGGCCGTACAGAGCGGCGGCATCAAGGCCGTAGCGATAGCCACACCGGGGATCACATTCCCTTTGCTCTTGGTCGAGCTCGCCACAATCCCCGCCAGACCGCCAAAGAAAGCGATCAGCACGTCGTAGACCGTCGGCTGCGTACGCGCCAGCAATTCACTCTGCGCCTCACTGATCGGAGAAATCAGGAAAAAGAGCGTGGAAGTAATCACACTGCGTTGCCGTAACAAAATTGCGAAAAGAGCGTTTGATCAGCTCGAAATCGGAGATTCCCAAACCCAGGCCGAAGCCCATAATAGGTCCCATCAACGGAGAGATCAACATCGCACCGATAATCACCGCCGTCGAGTTCGTGTTCAACCCTAACGAGGCTACAAACGTGGCGAAGATAAGAACCCAGAGATTCGTTCCCTTAAATTCTATGCCTTTGCGGATGGACTCGATGGTCTCGAGCTCATCTTCTTTTTCCTGGCGGACATCGAAATTACGGACAAAGAAGTCCCTAATTTGCTTGTGCAACAATCCTTTTTCCATCCTATTAAATCAATGTTGTGGTAACAAAACGCCCCATTAAATGATTGGTAAAAGCTAACACATTCAATAATCGCACAAAGATAGAAATAGTATCCAGAAATAAAAAATAAGAGAAGTGAACATAAAATAAGTAGTGGAAATATCTGGATAATTGTTGATTTTCAGCTAAATTTGCGGACAACAAATATACAAACACGTAAGTAAAATGAAATAAATCCCTCATAAGACAAGATGAAACACCGCATTATTCTCCTATATCTCCTGTTTTTCCCTCTTGTTTCCACAGCGAATACTGCGGTTAAAGACTCTTTGATAAATGCTTTGCAAACCGCTTTATCCCCTCAGCAGAAGCTGGAAACCATGACGAACCTGATGGATATTTCCCGCCAGGAGGAGCAAGTGGACTATGCCAAACAATTGTACCATCTGGCTCTGACCGAAAATGACGACTATCATAAGGAAGCGGCTTTAACGGAGATTCTACGCTATTACGTAAACAACGACGTAAAAGACAGTGCAAACGTCTATCTGGCGGAGGCCGAACGCGAGCTAAAGGGAAAAGCCCGCGATTTCCTGGTCACCTACATGAAGACAATCATGGACGTACGCGTCATCTATTATACGAAAGGCGAAGACCGCATGAAGCTGATCGAAAAATATCGCCTGCGGCTGGAAACGGAGAAGAATATACCCGTACTCGAAAAGATGTCGATCTATTACACCCTCGGCATGGCAAACAGCAACCGGGTCGACCCGAAAAATCAGGATGCCATTTACAAAGAGGTCTGCCAACACTTCAACAATCTGATTAAGATATCAGATAATATCCCGCTCAACTATTCGTTTCTGTTCCGCCTGAACGCATTTAATATATTGAGCCTGATGGAAGCAGCCCCGGAAGACCGGGCAAAAGCCTCCCTTCGCTATCTGAATATGCAAAAGGAATATGCGGAAACAAAAGAGATGAAAAAGCGTCCGTACACAAGCAAACGCCACCTGCTGAATGCCTACTCGACCCTGGCTACTTCGGCAGAAACTGTCGGAAAAGATATGGCGACCTACTATTTCAACATCTTTATCAATCTGAATAAGAAATATCCTGAAGATGCCGCATTTTCCGCCGAATACGATCGTTATTTTACATCGCTCAACTACTATAAGTCGATACAGGACTACCAAAAAGCCATCGACTATAACGACTCGGTCATCCACTATTTCCGCGATGGTGATTTCCCGTTTGACTTGAGCGAAAATATCGTCCTGTCGTTAAAAGACAAAATAGACTGCCTCGACAGCCTGCACCGGTATAAAGAAGCTTATGAGGCTTATAAAGAATATACCGTACTGTTGGATTCCGCCCGTACCAAAAGTATGGAAAACAAAGTGGAAGACCTCGAGATCAAGAAAAATGTAGACGAGTTAGTGATAGAGAAAAAGGCGCTGGAAGTGGAACTGCATAAAAGCCAGAGCCAGCTTTATCTGTTCCTCGCTTTGCTTATCCTGGCGATCAGTGTCGGAATCTATATTTTCTTCCGGTTGGGTAAGATCAAATCCCTTTACAAAGAACTCCAGGAATCGAACCGGTTGGTGGTCATCGCCAGCGAAAAGGCGCAGGAAAGCGAACGGATGAAGAATGCCTTTATTAAAAACATGTGTCACGAAGTACGCACACCGCTGAATGCGATCAACGGCTTTGCCGAGCTGATCACCAGCGAAGGCATCAGCCCCGAAGACAAAAAGGAGTTCAGCAAGATCATTTTCACGAACTGCAATAACATTACATCCATGATGGATGATATATTGGTTATCGCCCAGCTGGATAGCAGCAATGATGTCCTTCCGCTGGAACCGACCCATATCGACCTGCTTTGCCACCATGAAATGGACCGGTTGAAGAAATTACATCAAAAGCCGGATATCGATTACCGGATTGAAGGAGACAAGAATAACGACCTGATTTATTCGGACCCGAGCCATTTCGGCCTCATCATCTCCCACCTGTTGAACAATGCTAATAAGTTCACGGAACGAGGCAGCATCACCCTCTCTTATCAAACTGAAGACGACGGAAAAACAATGTGTATCACCGTTACGGACACCGGTTGCGGAATCCCGGTCGACAAAAGCGAATGGATATTCGAACGTTTCACCAAAAACGATGATTTCATTCCCGGCTCAGGGCTGGGGCTCTACCTCTGCCGCCTGATCACCCAACGACTCAACGGCAGCCTCAACCTGGACACCGATTACACTGGCGGCGCCCGCTTCATATTACGGTTGCCGGTAAATCCCTACAAATAACACTATGGTATAGAGATGCACGGCCGTGCATCTCTACTTAGATGCAAACCGCTTTCCGATATAAGGCAATTCGCTTAACGGCAAATCGCGTTTCACGATAATGGCGAGGAAGATCAGGAGCAGAACCGTACGGTAGCCCAGACGGAGGAGTTCCGAATCGATCCGGGGCAACATCCCGGCGGCATAGAATGCAACCGCCAGCACGCCGTAGACAGCAGCCGATTTCAAGTCATATTGGATCGGAAACTTCTTCTGCCCGATGACATAAGAGAGTATCATCATCAGCAGGTTGCTGGCAAAAGAGGCCCACGCACAAGCCATATAGCCGAATGTAGGGGCCAGCAGCACGATTATCAGGACCGTCACCACACAGCCGATCGTAGAGAAATAAGCCCCCCACTGTGTCTGGTCAATCAGTTTATACCAGAAGGACAGGTTAAAATAGATGCCGAAGAAGAACTCGCCCAGCATCACGATGGGAACCACCCGAAGCCCGGGATAATATTCCACCGGCACAATATATTTCAGTATATCCAGGTAATACATCACCCCCAGGAAGATAATCAGGGAGAAGATGATGAAATACTTCATCGCCTCCGAATAGGCCCTCGTATTATCGTCGCTCTTATTCTTGGCAAAAATAAACGGCTCGTAAGCATAACGGAACGCCTGGATAAACATCACCATCACCACAGCCACCTTGAAACAGGCGCCGTAAATCCCGAGTTGGGTATTCGCATAGTCCTTGTCTTCAAACAGGAAAGGAAAGAGAATCTTATCCGCTGTCTGGTTGAAAATACCGGCAATCCCCAGGATCAGGATCGGAAACGAGTACTTCAGCATCTGCTTCAGCAACACAAAGCTGGCCTTTTCGCGAAGTCCGGGAACCATATCCGGCACTAAAAGCAGGAAGGTCACCGCCGAAGTCGCCACATTGGCGATAAAGATATACCCAACCTGATAGTCCGGCACATAGAACCAACTGACTAATCCCGGCACATGCTCGTACAGCCAGGGACAGGCGATAAGGAAGAATATCACCAGCGCGATATTCAGGAATATATTAAACAGCTTGATACCGGCAAAGCGAACCGCCCTGCCCTGATACCGGAGGAAAGCAAACGGGATACAGCAAAAGGCATCCACCGCGACAATCCCTGCCATCATCCCGACATATTCCGGATGTGCCTCATAGCCCAGCGAATGGCTGATCGGCGTCAGTGCAGCGAACACCAAGACCATAAAGAAAACAGAAGTCATCGCAAGACTGAACAGCGTCGTCGCATAGACGCGCATCGGAAGCTTAATCTCCTTCTTGTTCATAAAACGGAAAAAGCCCGTTTCCATCCCATACGTAAGAATCACCATCAGCAAAGCTGTCCAAGCGTACAAATTCGTCACGATTCCATAATCGCTTTCTGTAGCCAACACACGCGTGTACATCGGCACCAACATCCAGTTCAGGAACTTCCCGACAATACTGCTGACGCCATAAATCGCGGTCTCACCGGCGAGCCGCTTCATTCCTCCTGCCATAACTTTTTAATCAAATATGAATCCTTGTTCACTTCCCCTGCTACGCCCCAAATGCGTATAAGCCAGTTCTGTCACCTCGCGGCCACGCGGTGTACGCTTAATAAAACCTTCTTTGATCAGGAAAGGCTCATAGACCTCTTCCAGCGTTCCGGGATCTTCTCCAAGAGCCGTCGCGATCGTAGTCAGCCCCACCGGACCGCCGCCGAACTTGTCGATGATGGTCGTCAACAGCTTGTTGTCGACCTGGTCGAGCCCGTAACGGTCTATATTGAGCGCCTCTAACGAATAGCAAGCAATCGCCTTGTCGATTTCGCCGGACCCCTTCACCTGTGCAAAATCGCGCACACGGCGCAACAGCGCATTGGCGATACGGGGCGTACCGCGGCTACGGGAAGCAATCTCGCGGGCGGCACTCAGCTCGCACTTCACATTCAGGATATCGGCGCTTCGGAGCACAATCTTCGTCAACGTCTCCATCTCGTAATATTCGAGGTGCATATTGATTCCAAAACGGGCACGGAGCGGGCTCGTCAGCAAACCACTGCGCGTCGTAGCCCCAACCAGCGTAAACGGGGCCAGGTCGATCTGAATGGAACGAGCGCTCGGCCCTTTGTCGATCATTATATCGATCCGGTAATCCTCCATCGCCGAATAAAGATATTCCTCGACAATCGGGCTCAACCGGTGTATCTCATCGATAAAAAGGACGTCATTCTTCTCCAATGAGGTCAACACTCCCGCCAGATCGCCCGGCTTGTCGAGCACCGGTCCGGAAGTAACCTTAAAGCCGACTCCCAGTTCGTTCGCAATAATATTGGACAGTGTCGTTTTACCCAATCCGGGAGGCCCGTGCAGCAGCACATGGTCGAGTGCCTCCTTACGCATCCGGGCCGCCATCACGAAGATTTTCAGGTTCTCGACCACCTTGGCCTGTCCGCTGAAATCATGAAACGAAAGCGGCCGGAGCGCATTCTCATACTCCCGCTCGCTTTCCGGCACCCGCGCGTCCCTTATATCAAATTCATCTTCCATATTCTTATTACTTTGACAGGCAAAGATAATAAGATATTCCCCATTCTGTATAGAAACAGGTAAACACAATAAAGATTAGCGGAATATCGGTACAAATATAGAGACTTGCAAATCACGTGTATGCCCGTATTTCATATAAGGAACGCCTTTCATCACGTTGCACGTACCATGTTTGTACATCAAAGCCAGATCGAAGTATTTGAAAGCATAGGCAGCCTTGAGCACAACCGGGACATCGAATGCCGATTTAATCCTGTTCCCAATCATTATATCTTCTTTAAAATGAATCGTAGGTTCGACACCTGCTCCAAGCTTCAGGCCTCCTATCAAGTTATAATTAACAACTCCGTTCAACGCGATGTAATTTCTTGCAAATTTGCTCTTATAACCTTTGACAGGTGCCACTTCATAGCCAACTGAAGCTATCTCCCCCCGCTTTTGCCCATAAAGCAAAGCTGCATCCACAGACAACCGGTGTTTCAATTCGAGTTGGAACTGATAACCCACATGAAAAGCCGGTTTCACATCCGGCACGTTGAATCCTTTCCCCTCTTTGGCAATCGTCTTGTCATTATACCAGTCCATCGACACTCCACCAATCACACCACTTCTGATTTTTCCACCTTGTGCAGAAACAGATAAACACACGAAACTCAACAATAAAAACATCAAACTCTTCTTCATATCAACTCTCTTTTTATTTGTTAGACTATATCTCTATGACCGAAAATCAAAGAAGTCCCCTATCCAAAGGATGTGAGTTTTTGTTATTTAATGGTAAACGGGATATACACGGAAAACATAAAATCGGACAGGCGTCCCGTGCGTCCATAAGCAGGTCCGTTGTTGAAATGCTTTAATGTATTCAAGCAACCGTATTGATAAGAAAGCGACAGCTCGCAATGCCTTCCTGCACGACATCCCAACTTTGCCAAAACAGGCAAGTCGAAGACGGCTTGCGGGCGGGCATAGAGTGTCGGAGCAACGCCCAACCCAAAATAACAATTCTTAGAGAATCGGATATTCCAACTGGCCGCTACGGATACTGGCATGATAAATTCACTAAAATCCTTTTCACCATCACTATGACCCACATAATCTCCATCAGCCGCTAAAAACGGGGAATACTTATGAGAATTCATATTCTGGAATCCTACCGTAACATCCAGATCATAAAAGAACGTACGTTCCGGCAGAAAGCGGAAGCGGTAACCAATCATTCCATTTATTTTCAATTTATGATTGTATTTGAGATCAGATGCGTCCCAATCTAACTGTTTATTATCCTGCATCGAAAAACCGACACCACCACCAACCAACACACCATGCTCCACCTGAGCGGACACAGATATTGAAACCAATAATAACAGAAACAACAAATGTCTTTTCATATCAACTTCCTTTTCGTCTTTTAGGCTTTACCTATATGACAGGAAAATCAAGGAAACCCCTATCGGGAAATTAAGATTTTGCTATTTACAAACTACGAATTTCAACATTCTTTCCAAAACCAAGATATCAGCGGAATATCGGGACAAATATAGAAACTTGTAAATCACGCGTACGTCCGTATTTCATAAAAGGAACTCCTTTCATCACGTTGCACGTACCATGTTTATACATCAAAGCCAGATCGAAGTATTTGAAGGCATAGGCAGCCTTGACAACGACTGGGACATCAAATGCCGATTTAATCTTGTTCTCAATCATTATATCTTCTTTAAAATGAATCGTAGGTTCGATACCTGCTCCAATCTTCAGGCCTCCTATCAAGTTATAATTAACAACTCCGTTTAAAGCAATGTAATTTCTTGTAAATTTACTCTTATAGCCTTCGACGGGTACCACTTCATAACCTATTGAAGCCATTTCTCCCCGTTTTTGCCCATATAATAAGGCAGCATCAACTGATAAACGGTGCATCAAATAGAATTGAAACTGATACCCTACATGAAAAGAAGGCTTCATATCCGGCACATTAAACCCAAGTCTGTCATTGGATACCGCTTTATCCTTGTACCAATCCATCGACACCCCAGCAATCACACCACTTCTGATTTTTCCACTCTGTGCAGAAACAGATAAACATACGAAACTCAACAATAAAAACATCAAACTCTTTTTCATATCAACTCTCTTTTTAAATGTATTCATATACGTTTGTTTTAAAATGTGCAGCAAAAGTAGAGGAAGGTTTTAGTACACACAAAAACGGGCAAAATCGATATGGACAAAAGCCTTTTTATATGGACATATGTAATAAAACAAGCCTGATAATCAGGCTTGTTTTATATAGCGGCAAGACGTCGCAGCTTTTATATGGACAAAATTACATTAACATTTCTTACAAAGTTTGACTGATAAGAAATTCATTAATTCCAGTCTTTGTATTGACCAAATTAAGTTTATGGCGAGTTCTAAGCCTGCGCTTATTCACCGAATCGGTATTGATGCCTAACAAAATAGCTTCTTCATTCAAGCCAAGACCTAAAAAACTAAGATAGCAAATTTCAATCTCTGCTTTTGTTAAACCAAGCGGATTGTTGCATATAAATGTTAACACATTAGGGCAAGCGGAGTCGATCAGGGCTATTAAACTATCCCAATCTTTCTTAGAAAGAGCCTGCATATCTTTCAAATGCCCTTTTTGGCATCGATCTTTTATCTGTTTAAAAAGAGAAGAGTACTGAAGTTTATCACATTTTAGAGCTATAACTTCTTTTTGGACTTGGGATATCTTATTCCGAATCAGCTCGACGTCTTCATGTTCTGTCTCTCCTTTTTCTTTTTGTACCGCTTCTTTTTCCCGAATTTCATTTCTCAACTCTGTTAGCTGATATTCTTTTTCATCTAACACCAATTGTTGCTTATTAATCTTGTTCAACCGCCTCCTGTCTCTGGCTTGATAGAGCACACAGAGGACAAGACAAATGAAAATTGCAACAGATGATACTATGTACATATCAGTTTGCAATTTCCGGTTTTTCTTGACAACGGTAAATAAATTGTGCCGTTTTTCTGCATCTACGATATCCACCTGTTTCTGCTCATCATATAAGGAATCTTTCGCTTCATAAAATTGTTCCAAGTATTGAAAAGCCTTAGAGATATCGTTTGCCTCTTTTTCGATCAAATATCCCATATACAACCGGTCGGAAGGAGTATAGAGATTATCGGTCGGGCAATCGGCTTTCTCCTGATAATAGCGGGCCGAATCCAATATGTCGTTGCTGTAATAAAGGCTACTTAATGCTAAATAATGGGGTGCTAAATCTGTCGTATCATAAGAAAAACTTCTCTGATAGCAACTCTTGGCTTTCTCTATTTCTCCTATCGACGCATAAACGTTCCCCAATCCATTCGCTATCGATGCCATCCCCACCGAATCATTCAGAGTTGTAACAATCGAATCCGCTTTCAGCATCAAAGCGAGTGCAAGAGAGGTGGAATCATCAAACACACATGTCTTACTGATGTCCCGCAAGGCAAAAGCAAAACTTCGCTCATTGCGTGCCTTTTTAAAGAATTCGGCAGCCTCTTCAAATTTACGCCGTTCTTCGGAAACTTGTCCGGTATATTCGTAAAGATCCGCCATATAACTGCAAATATACCCGGCAACATTATACAGATGTTTCTCTTTCGACAGATCCAAGGCTTCCGAATAAACTTCTGTTGCCGGTATGAAAAGTTTATCTTCCATATACGATCGCCCCAAATACAATCCCATCCAGGCTTGTTGTTCAGGGGTTCCATGTTTTTTATACCAATGCAAAGCCCGGTTTAGCTGTATGACATATGGCATATCTTTAAAAAGCTTATCTGCCGCTTGCCCATACAACATACACCAGCGGGCAAACTGTCTATCATTCAGATTATCGGGAACTTCTATACTGTTTAATAATGTATAAGCACTGTCCGGATCAGCTTCAATAAACCCTTCCGCCCTGTTCATCAGATCATGGGCAACCCGGTCATTCCGGCAGGAGAAGAATGAACAGATGAACAACAGGATTAGTAGCCATGTATTTTTCATATGTGTATTTTGTTAGATCTCATGATTTATGGGGGCAAGATACAAATTCCTAATGGATATACCAGTATGTTATTGTGACGATTTCAGATCAATCCTTTCATTATGTTGCACGTGCCATAATTACTTTCAAACAGAATATGGTCTGCTACAACTAAACAGAACAAGGACCACAAAAACACAAAATAGATTGTTATAACCATTATAATTCAGTCTCTTTGCAAGCACTAAAAATAATATTATGAGTTATTTGAACAGAGTATCAGATAAAGTCCTATTAGAACGCTTAAAAGCCTTCGGAGCCGTTCTAATTGAAGGTCCCAAGTGGTGTGGAAAAACAACAACCGCCGAACAAGTAGCACGAAGTGTCATTAAAATGCAAGACACAGATATGCGCGATGAATATCTTGCAACAGCAGCATCCAAACCATCGCTTTTGCTATTAGGAGAGACCCCAAGGTTGATAGATGAATGGCAAGATGCACCAGTACTTTGGGATGCAGTCCACACAATGGTAGATAAGCGACAAGAGCAAGGACTATATATTCTTACAGGTTCTAACGCTGTAAAAAAAGACCAGATTTTTCATTCGGGTAATGGACGCATTTCACGTATGAATATGTTACCGATGAGCCTTTGGGAATCACAAGAATCCAATGGCAAAATTTCTCTAAAAGAATTGTTTGACAACCCAGAATATGACATAGACGGAATTACATCTGATATGCAAATCGAAGATTTGATATATGTTGCTTGTCGTGGAGGGTGGCCAGCAACAGTCAATATAAAGAGCTCAAAAGCAAAACTTCTTGTGGCAAGAAATTATGTTGACACTGTTTGTCGTGAGGATATTTCACGAGTTGATGGTGTGCAAAGAGATGAAAGATTGGCACGAATGATTCTTAGGGCCTATGCCCGGAATATATCCACTTTAGTAAAAAACACTTCGTTAATGGCAAATGTAACTTCTTCCGGTGAAGTATCTTGTACTCCACCTACATTTGAAGATTATGTTACAGCTTTTAAACGTCTGTTCGTGATATGTAACATTGAAGCATGGTGTCCCGCCATTAGGAGCAAAACAGCTATACGTAGCGGTCTAAAGCGTTCTTTTATAGACCCATCTATCGCTGTAGCCTCCTTAGGATTAACCCCGGAAGTTCTTATAACCCAGCTAAAGACTTTTGGATTCATTTTTGAACAGATGTGCGTGCGCGACCTTAAAGCTTATACACCTGATTTTAATAGTCATATCTCTTATTATCGCGACCGTTATGGTCTTGAAGCTGATCTTGTTCTTCATTTGGAAGATGGACGTTATGCATTGATTGAATGCAAATTAGGAAGTAACGAAATAAAAGAAGGAGCAAACCATTTGCTTGAAATTAAGCGTCTTATTAATGAATTCAACAAACAAGAGAAACAGGTTCCACTTCGAGAACCCGATCTTCTCATTGTTATAACTGGTGGGAAAATGGCTTACACACGCCCTGATGGAGTTAAGATTATTCCATTAGCTTGTCTTAAAGATTAAACACATCATCGGAAGAAAGGATGCAAAAGACAACCTTACCATGTCACTCATTTAAGAGTACTTATTGTAAAAAACGTATTTTCCAAGATCAGAAGAAGCCCAATTCCAAACAAATGTTAACCCGATTTTCAGACGGCAAAAAGGGACTTTTCCGCCTTTTTTGAGTGTTTTCAGCCATTACGACCGTCCTCTTTGCCATTACGACCGTGCTAATGTGTAGTGCACTCGGCACCTCGCGAAGATTAGCACGGTCGTAATGGCGATTTGGACGGTCGTAATTGAAAAGTGGACCGTCATAAGGGCAAAAAAGCACCTGAATTGCCTTGGGATATTTGGAACGCCGTCCGTTTTGTTTTCAAATATTCGATTCTCCGGGAGTTAAGGTTTATCACTTTGCCGGCATTTCTACCTTTCGACAATCAAATTGTACACTTTCCGGAATGGCCCCGGCACCTCATCTCATCCGGTGTCAGCCGGAAAGATTGAAACCATGCAAAAAGTCAATCCAAAATGGATCAAGATTTCGGACGAAATAGAAAAAAAGCCCAAAAAGGGGGTTATTGTAATTCATCCGGTTTAAAGGAGGTTCAAAACTCGAGATATTTGAAACAGATTCCTTCTTTTTCCAGAATAATCGTATATTTATCAGCAAAAGCGTGAGCATATGTATTACAACAAAGCATTCCTGAAATTCCGGTTCCGGCAATTCGGCAAGATTGTACGGGATATTCCGGTGCCTTATCTGGTGATATTGACCGGGATGGCTGTATTTTTGTTGTGTGGGATCTATGCTTTTATGGACAATCTTACAGGAGCGGCAACGACAGGAGGATGTTTTTTGTTACTGATCTGGCTGCTTCATTTGCGGCGCAACGATTTCCACTTTATCCAACTCGTGGAAGAAAAACCTCAACAAGTCTTTTTTATGGATTACTGGCTGCTGTCCGTACCCCTCTTTATTCTCGAAATAATACGCGGATATTATTGGATCGGACTGGGAGTCTGGATCGGATGTTGGTTGATCAGCCTTCAGGAACAGCCTGTCCGCCGGGTACAAAAAGGTTTTTCGCCGCCACGTTTTATCCCGGAAAAGGCTTTCGAGTACAGAACAGGCGTCCGTAAATATGGATGGCTGATGTTAGTTATTTACGGCAGCGCTTACGCCGGGTTGTCTTTGCCTTATGTATCTTTGGTGTCACTTTGGTTTTTGACCTGCATCATGGCTGAATTTTTCTGCTATTCGGAACCGACCTCCATACTTTGTGCACAGGAGCTGTCAGCCAACCGTTTTCTTCACCGGAAATTAAACCTATATATACGGTTATACTTCATTCCGATGATGCCGGTGTGCCTGCTTTACACGCTCCTGCATCCCGCCCATTAGTGGTTGGCAGTGCTGTTCGTGCTATTGGGGAGCTTGAATATTGCGTTGATGGTTGTGTCCAAATATGCCGCTTATCTACCGAATACCCGGATTACGGGCGGGCAGATCGCTATTTCGATCTCCTTGTTCGGCATACTTTTCCCGGTACTGGCTCCTCTGACTTTATTGCTTCTGATAAAAAAATATATCACGGCACGCCGTAATCTAATACAATATCTTTATGCTTACAATTGAAGACCTGAGAGTCGGCTATAGTAAAGAGAAAGATGTCCTGAAAGGGATCTGCCTCTCGATGGAAACGGGAAAAATCCACGGACTTGTCGGATTGAACGGTGCAGGCAAAACAACACTGCTCAATGCGCTTTACTCCTTCATCCGTCCTCAAAGCGGAACCATTCTCTATGACGGTTCACCGCTAAAAAGAAAGGAGATCGGCTATCTGGAATCGGAGAACTATTTTTACCCCTATATGACCGGTAACGAGTATCTGAACCTGTTCCCTTCCGGCGGGACAAATTTTGATACGGAAAGCTGGCAAAAGCTGCTATCGCTGCCATTAGGTGAGATAACCGAAAACTATTCCACCGGGATGAGAAAAAAGCTTGCCTTGCTTGCCGTGCTGAAAATGAACAAACCGATCCTGATACTGGACGAACCTTACAATGGCCTCGACCTCGAAAGCGCTCACTTGCTGACTCTCATCTTATCGCGCCTGCGGGAGAATGGAAAAACAGTGCTTGTCACCTCCCATATTTACGAAACCCTGACAACGGTTTGCGATTATATCCACTACATGAAAGACGGTATAATCGCCAGCAGCTATCCCAAAGAGCGTTTCGGGGAACTGCAAGAATTACTCCGCACCACCGTGAAGCAACGTGCTGATGGAGCGATCGAACATCTATTATAAGTTCACATTCATATACATTTTTATTTTTACAATCACATATTTGAAAAAATTTTATATACTTTTG
This sequence comes from Parabacteroides sp. AF17-28, assembly GCF_003479205.1. Taxonomy (NCBI): domain Bacteria; kingdom Pseudomonadati; phylum Bacteroidota; class Bacteroidia; order Bacteroidales; family Tannerellaceae; genus Parabacteroides; species Parabacteroides sp. AF17-28. Next base: position 222,153 of record NZ_QUGV01000002.1, read on the forward strand.
TGGAGCATTTTATTATTGTAAAAATCTAACGACCATGAACACAAATTTCTTATTGTCTTCCGACAGCAATAACCGGAGTGAGCTTCTTAAAAAGAAGATCATCCACTATTATATTGCCAATGGCGACGCGACTATTGCGGACCTTGGACGGGAAATGGATTTGAGTGTCCCGACCGTCACCAAGCTGGTTACCGAACTTCAGGAGGACAGCTACATCCTGGACTTCGGGAAGCAAGACACAAACGGAGGACGAAAGCCCAATATTTATGGTCTTAATCCCGCATCGGGCTATTTCGTGGGAGTAGATATGCTCAAAGACAAGCTCAATATGGCGGCTATCGATTTCAAAGGGGATAAAGTCCAATTGGAGGAAAACGTCCCGTACGAGCTGAAAAACACGCCTGCCTCGTTCGATGAGTTTTGCCGGATTATTGAAGATTTCATCGTGTCTTTGCCGATCGAACGGAATAAAATATTGGCTGTCGGAGTCAATATCTCCGGCCGCGTGAATCCGGTATCGGGCTACAGCTACAGCATCTTCTACTTTGATGAAAAACCACTTGCACAAATACTGGAAGAGCGGTTGCAGGCAAAAGTATTCATCGAGAACGACAGCCGTGCCATGACATACGGCGAATATATGAAAGGCGTCGTACAGGGAGAAAAAAATATCCTGTTCATCAATATGGCCTGGGGCTTGGGCCTCGGCATTATTGTAGACGGAAATCTCTATTACGGCAGGTCCGGATTTTCAGGAGAGTTCGGGCACTTCTGCATGTTCGACAACGAGGTGTTGTGCCATTGCGGCAAAAAAGGCTGTCTCGAGACGGAAGCATCCGGCTCGGCTTTCCACCGTATCTTGACGGAACGACACCGGGAGGGCAGCAATACGATCCTTGCCGGTAAATTGGACAGCGGGAAAGAGATTTCGCTCGGCGACCTGCTGGAAGCTGTCCGGAAAGAAGATGTGCTTTGCATCGAGATACTGGAACAGATGGGGTTCAATTTAGGGAAAGGCATTGCCGGACTGATGAATCTCTTCAATCCCGAATTAGTCATATTAGGCGGGACACTCTCACTGGCGGGCGAATACATCAGCCTCCCGATCAAAAGTGCTATCCGCAAATATTCGCTTAACCTGGTCAACCAGGATACGGAAATCAAAATCTCCCGTTTGGGAGAGCGGGCGGGCGCAATCGGAGCCTGTCTTCTGTCAAGGAGCAAGCTGCTCGGCATGATACGTTATTAACAGAACTCGCTATTCTTTAGACCATTATTTGTAATATTATTTTAACATCAAGCTTGTTATTAAAATATTTTATTTATATTTGCCAAGTATTTAAAGATACCAGGTAATAAAACACATTAAACAACGCAAGTAATGGAAAAGATTAAAGGCTTAATTGATGCACCTTTCACCCCGTTCTACGAAAACGGGGAGGTAAACTACGAACCCATAGAAGCTTACGCCGGACTTCTTGTCAAAAACGGTTTAAAAGGAGTGTTTATCAACGGTTCTTCCGGCGAAGGCTATATGCTGACCGACGAAGAACGCATGAAACTGGCCGAGAGATGGGTGGCTGTGGCCCCCGCAGGTTTTAAGGTCATCGTGCATGTCGGAAGCACTTGTGTCAAATCGAGCCGTAAGCTTGCCGCCCATGCCGAGAAGATCGGCGCCTGGGGAATCGGGGCAATGGCCTCTCCTTTTCCAAAGGTAAACCGGATAGAAGAGCTGGTCAAATATTGCGAAGAGATCGCATCCGGCGCTCCCGGACTTCCTTTCTATTACTATCATATCCCGGCTTTCAACGGGGCTTTCCTGCCGATGGTCGAACTGCTGAAAGCGGTGGACGGGCGCATCCCGAACTTTGCCGGGATCAAATATACATACGAAAGCCTGTACGAATACAACCAATGCCGCCTCTACAAAGACGGTAAATTCGATATGCTTCACGGCCAGGACGAAACAATCCTTCCCTGCTTAGCAATGGGCGGCGCCCAGGGCGGCATCGGAGGAACAACCAACTACAACGGCAAGGAACTGACCGGAATACTCGAAGCTTGGGCTGCCGGAGACCTGGAAACAGCCCGCGAACGCCAGAACTTCTCACAGGAAGTCATCAATGTGATCTGCCACTACCGCGGAAACATCGTCGGAGGGAAACGGATCATGAAACTGATCGGACTCGACTTAGGCAAGAACCGCACGCCGTTCCAGAACATGACGGATGCGGAAGAGGCCGCCATGAAAGCGGAACTGGAAGCAATCGGCTTCTTCGACAGATGCAATAAGTTCTAAAAAACAAAACGCCATGAATGACATCGCACACCCGTCCGAATACTTAGGGTATTGGGGCGAAAAATACAAACAAGATCTACTGACCGACATTCTGCCTTTCTGGTTGAAATATGGGTTAGACAAAGAGAACGGAGGCTACTTCACTTGCCTGGACCGCGAAGGTTCGCTATTAGACACGAATAAATCGGTCTGGTTCCAGGGGCGGTTTGCCTTTATACTCGCTTATGCTTACAATCATCTCGAAAAACGCGCCGAATGGTTGGATGCCTGCAAAAGCGGCATCGACTTTATCGAAAAACACTGTTTCGATACGGATGGACGCATGTTTTACGAAGTAACGAAAATAGGAACTCCCGTACGTAAACGCCGATATGTATTTTCTGAAACATTTGCCGCCATCGCCATGGCTCAGTATTCGATCGCCTCGGGCGACAAGAGCTATGCCGAAAAAGCGGTCAAATTGTTCAACCAAATTCTCTATTACAAGAACACACCCGGGGCATTAGAGCCTAAATTTCGAGAAGGATTCGTTGCAAAAGGTCATTCCTTTTGCATGATCCTGATCGACACAGCCGCCCGCATCCGCGAAGCGGTCAATGACCCTGTGCTGACCTGCCAGATCGACGAATCGATAGCCGAACTGCAACGTGATTTCATGAAACCGGAGTTTAAAGCGATCTTAGAGACTGTCGGACCGGACGGCGAGTTTATCGACTCGATACCGGGCCGAACCATCAATCCGGGACATTCCATCGAAACAGCCTGGTTCATTCTCGAAGAGGCCAAACACCGCAATTGGGACCCGAAGCTGAAACAGATGGGGCTGACCATCCTCGATTGGTCCTGGAAGTGGGGCTGGGATGAAAAGTATGGCGGGATCACCTATTTCAGGGATTGTAAAAACCGCCCGCAACAGGAATACTGGCACGATATGAAGTTCTGGTGGCCGCAATGCGAAGCCATCATTGCCACGCTGTATGCGTATGAGGCGACCGGAGACCCGAAATACCTGAAGATGCACCGGCAGATCAACGAATATACCTACGCTCGTTTTCCGGACAAGGAATACGGCGAATGGTTCGGCTATTTCCATTATGACGGAACACTCTCACAGCCTGCAAAGGGGAACATGTATAAAGGACCGTTCCACATCCCCCGGATGCTTCTGAAATGTCATCTGTTATGTAAGGAAATACTGCCTGGGCTATGATGAACAATAAGAAATACTATCCCTGGATAGTCGTCGCCTTGCTTTGGGGCGTAGCTTTGTTAAACTACATGGACAGACAGATGCTTTCGACCATGAAGTCTGCCATGATGATCGATATTACCGAACTGGAATCCGCCACCAACTTCGGCCGCCTGATGGCTGTATTCCTCTGGATTTACGGCCTGATGAGCCCTGTAGCCGGCATGATCGCCGACCGGGTGAACCGGAAGTGGCTGATCGTAGGCAGTCTCTTTGTCTGGTCGTTCGTAACATTGATGATGGGCTATTCGACAGACTTCAACCAGATCTATATCCTCCGGGCCATTATGGGAGTCAGCGAAGCCTTGTATATTCCTGCCGGACTTTCCCTGATAACGGATTACCACCAGGAGAAAACCCGCTCGCTTGCAGTCGGCGTCCATATGACCGGCCTCTACACCGGACAGGCGTTGGGCGGCTTCGGGGCGACAATCGCCGGGGCATACAGTTGGGAGACGACTTTCCACTGGTTCGGGATCATCGGGATTGCGTACAGCCTGGTGCTGATCCTTTTCCTCAGAGATAAAAAAGACCATACGGTTGTCAAGCCGGTTGCTTCGGCTCCCGGGCCGAAAGAGAATCCGGTGGCGGCTGCGATAAAAGGAATGGGAATGTTATTCGTAAACATCTCTTTCTGGATTATCCTGCTCTATTTCGCCACGTCGAGCCTGCCGGGTTGGGCAACCAAGAACTGGCTGCCGACGCTGTTCTCGGAAAACCTGTCCATCGATATGTCGGAAGCAGGGCCGTTATCGACTTTCACCATCGCGATCTCTTCCTTTATCGGGGTGATTGCGGGCGGTATATTGTCTGATAAATGGATACAACGAAACGTCCGGGGCCGTATTTATACCGGTTCCATCGGACTCGCGCTGACTATTCCCGCGCTTCTGCTCTTAGGGTTCGGCAATAGCTTTGCGATGATTATCGGCGGCGGACTTTGCTTCGGTATCGGGTTCGGCATATTCGACGCCAACAACATGCCGATCCTTTGCCAGTTCGTATCGCCACGCTACCGGGCTACGGCCTACGGGATTATGAATATGACAGGGGTGTTTGCCGGAGCGTTCATCACGAAACTATTAGGCGAATCGACGGATGCAGGAAACCTGGGACACGATTTCGCCATGATGGCGGGTCTGGTCTTTGCCGCTTTAGTCGTGGAAGTAATCTTCCTGCGACCAAAAACAATCAATATGAACGATTAATAATAAAAAAACATCATGAGAAAGATACTTCTTTATTTTAGCCTCCTTCTCTTCATTCAAACGGCTTTTGCAGCCGACAGCCTGTTTGTCAGGAAACCTCTGGTTCCGATATTGATCGACCGGACGGATAATATTTTGTTGGAAATGCGCATAGACGCGCATAAAGGCGATGTGCTCAACAAACTGTCCCTGCAATTCAAAGGAGAAATCGATTTAAACGACATAAAGGCGTTGCGCCTCTTTTATAGCGGCACGGAAGCAGCCTCCAGGGAAGGCCGGCATTACCGCCCCGTATCCTATATTTCCAGCCATGCGGAAGGAAAAACAAAAGCGGCCAATCCGGCTTACTCCGTTAAGCAGAGTGAAGTGACGGAAATCACAGGGACGGTGACCTTCACCAGCAACCAACCGATGGTAGAGGGCGTCAACTATTACTGGGTCAGCATCGAAATGAAACCGGAAACCTCTTTATTGTCGACTCTCACCGTACAGATGCCGATGGCCGAGATCAACGGCATGCCGGCAACGATCATGTGGGACGGCAAGGCGGATGTGCGCCGCATGGGGATCGGCGTGCGACATGCCGGAGACGATGGCGCTTCCGCATTCCGCATTCCGGGGCTGGTGACTTCCAACAACGGAACATTGTTAGGTGTGTACGACATCCGCTACAACAGCAGTGTGGACTTGCAGGAAATGGTCGACATAGGCGTCAGCCGGAGCACTGACAAGGGACAGACCTGGGAACCGATGCGCGTGGCCATGACTTTCGGCGAAACAGGCGGACTGCCTCATGCGCAGAATGGCGTGGGCGACCCGTCTATCCTGGTGGACAAGAAAACGAATACTATCTGGGTCGTTGCAGCCTGGACACACGGAATGGGGAACGGACGCGCCTGGTGGAACTCCATGCCGGGCATGACACCGGACAGCACCGCCCAATTAATGCTTGTCAAGAGTGAGGACGACGGGAAAACGTGGAGCAAACCGATCAATATCACCTCGCAGGTGAAAGATCCTTCCTGGTATTTCCTGTTGCAAGGACCGGGACGAGGCATCACGATGAAGGACGGGACACTGGTCTTCCCGATCCAGTTTATCGATTCCACCCGCGTGCCGAATGCGGGCATCATGTACAGCAAAGACAGCGGAACCACCTGGCATCTGCACAACCTGGCCCGGACAAATACGACCGAAGCGCAGGTGGCGGAAGTAGAGCCCGGCGTCCTGATGCTGAACATGCGCGACAACCGGGGAGGAAGCCGTGCCGTAGCCACGACCCGCGATCTGGGTAAAACGTGGTACGAACACCCGTCGAGCCGTAGCGCACTGCAAGAGCCCGTCTGCATGGCAAGCCTCATCCATGTGGATGCAAAGGACAATATCACCGGAAAAGACCTGCTGATCTTCTCCAACCCGAACACGACGAAAGGACGTAACCATATCACGATAAAAGTCAGTACGGACGGAGGTATAACCTGGCCGCTTGCCAACCAAGTAACACTGGACGAAGAAGAAGGATGGGGCTATTCCTGCCTCTCCATGATCGACCGCGAGACGGTCGGCATCTTCTACGAATCGAGCGTCGCTCACATGACATTCCAGGCAGTCAAGCTGACCGATTTAGTGAAATAAGTTTTTCATGAAACGCATACTGTTCATTTTAGTAAGTTTAGGTTTAGGGATATTGGCTGCTTGCGCAGCCAATATCCCTCATTTGCTCCCCTGGCCGCAAAAAGTGACTTGGACCGGAGAAAAGTTCCATGCCCGGGAAATTTCCGTTTCATGCGCATGGAATAAAAATTTCCCGGGCATGGAATGGTTATCGGACTGCGGGATATCCGTCGTCGAATCGCCAGGTAACCGAAGACTGACCATCAACTTGGTGAATAGTATTCCCGGTATTCCGGTTAATCCGGACGAAGCGTATAAACTACGTGTCACGTCCAACGAAATACGGATCGAGGCAACGACGGAAACAGGCGTCTACCGGGCTGTCCAGACCTTGCGGCAGCTGACGGAAAAGAAAGGGAAAGGCATTTCGGTCGCCGGCTGTGAAATAGTAGACTGGCCGGCTTTCCGGGTCCGCGGTTTTATGCAGGATGTAGGACGGAGTTATATCTCGCTTGAAGAGCTGAAGCGGGAAATCGCGGCCCTGTCCCGCTACAAAATAAATGTCTTTCACTGGCACCTGACCGAGAACCAGGCATGGCGCCTGCAAAGCAAACAATTTCCGATGCTGAGCGACAGCACGAACACAACCCGTATGCCGGGAAAATTCTATACGCTAAAAGAGGCACGGGAATTGGTTGATTTCTGCAAACAGCATTACGTCACGCTCATTCCCGAAATCGATATGCCGGGACACAGCGCCGCTTTTGTGCGCGCTTTCGGCCACGATATGCAGAGCCCGGAAGGGATGAAGATATTAAAGCTCCTGTTGGACGAAGTATGCGAAACATTCGACGTTCCGTACCTGCACATCGGAACGGACGAGGTGAAGTTCACAAACCCTGATTTCGTACCCGAAATGGTCGCTTATGTCCGTTCCAAAGGGAAAAAAGTAATATCCTGGAACCCCGGCTGGCACTACAAACCGGGAGAAATAGACATGACGCATCTGTGGAGTTATCGCGGGAAAGCGCAAAAAGGGATTCCCGCCATCGATTCCCGCTTCCATTACCTGAATCACTTCGATACGTTCGCCGACCTGTTCGCCCTCTATAACAGCCGTATCTACAACGAGCCGCAGGGCAGTGACGATCTCGCCGGGACGATCCTGGCCGTCTGGAACGACCGGATGATCCAACCGGAAGCGGACATCATCAAACAGAATAACTTCTATCCGAATATGCTCGCCATCGCCGAACGTGCCTGGCGCGGTGGAGGAACCGAATATTTCGACAAGCACGGGACTGTCCTTCCTCCGGAAAGCAGCGAAGAGTTCAAAGCTTTTGCCGATTTCGAGAACCGGTTGCTCTGGCATAAGGAACATTATTTCCAGGGATATCCGTTCGCGTACGTCAGGCAGACAAATGTCAAATGGCGCATTACGGATGCTTTCCCGAACCAAGGGAATCTGCACGAATCGTTCCCGCCCGAAAAAACATTGGATACGCAATATACATACAACGGGAAAACATACGGAACCTGCGAGGCAAGAGGCGCCGGAATCTATCTGCGCCATGTATGGGGAACACTGGTTCCGGGTATTTACGAACAGCCGGAAGAGAATCATACGGCCTATGCCTGGACTTGGGTTTATTCACCTGAAGCGCAGGATGTCGGCGCCTGGATCGAATTCCAGAATTACAGCCGTTCGGAAATGGACCTGCCACCACTTCCCGGAAAATGGGATTACCGGGAAAGCCGCGTATGGCTGAACGACCGGGAAATTCTTCCTCCTGTCTGGACAGCTACACATCGCGAAAAGTCGAATGAGACGCTGCTCGGCAACGAGAACTGCGTGGTTCGTCCACCCATCCCTGTCCATTTAAAGAAAGGATGGAACAAGGTCTTTCTTAAACTTCCTGTCGGCACATTCACACAACCAGAAATCCGCTTGCAGAAGTGGATGTTTACATTCGTATTCGTGACACCGGACGGTGAAAAGGCTGTCGACGGCCTCATCTATTCGCCGGACAAGGAACTTCCCGCCATGCATGCACAGAAGGCTGACTGTGGCAACAACGTTACATACGATCACGGAGGACTGCAAATGCCCGTTACTTACTCAGATAATATGGTGCTCCAACGGGAAAAGCCGCTTGTTATAGCCGGTATTGCCAATGCCGGGGAGGAAGTAACAGTCCGGATTGCCGGGCAACAAGGGCAGGCCGTGACGGGTGCAAACGGCAAATGGTCTGTTACGCTGCCGCCCATGAAAGCAGGAGGACCGTACACGTTAAGTATATCTGCCGATTCCGAAAGACTGGATTATACAAATGTTTTGATCGGCGAAGTATGGCTTTGTTCCGGCCAGTCGAACATGGCGTTCCAGGTAAACAGTGCCATCGACAGCCAGCGGAAAGCTTTTCTGGAATTTGCCGCCGGGAAACCGCAAATCCGTCTTTTCGATATGAAGCCCCGTTGGGCGACAAATGCGGTGGAATGGGATGTTTCGGTATTGGATTCACTCAACAGGCTCCAATATTACCAGGATACCGAATGGAAAGAATGCAACGAAGAAACGGCGAATCGTTTCTCGGCTGTCGCCTTCGCTTTCGGGCAGATGCTTTCGGATAGCCTGCAGGTTCCTGTCGGGCTTATCCTGAATGCCATAGGCGGCTCGCCAACGGAAGCCTGGGTCGACCGTCAAACGCTGGAGGCAGAATTTCCGGATATTCTATACGACTGGAGACAGAATGATCTCATCCAGGAGTGGGCCCGGGAACGCGCAAGCCTCAATATCAAAAAGTCAACAAACAAACAGCAACACCATCCGTATGAGCCGTGCTACTTATACGAATCGGGCATACACCCACTTGAAAAGTTCCCGATACGGGGTATCATCTGGTATCAGGGGGAATCGAATGCGCACAACATAGAAGCTCACGAGAAACTATTCCGCCTGTTGACGACAAGCTGGCGGGAAAACTGGCGGGAAGAACTTCCTTTCTATTACGTGCAGCTATCCAGCATCGATCGCCCCAGCTGGCCCCGGTTCCGCGACAGCCAGCGCAAATTGATGCAATCCATACCGAACAGCGGCATGGCTGTCAGCAGCGACAAGGGAGATTCCTTAGATGTCCATCCGCGTCACAAACGTGAAATAGGAGAACGTCTTGCCCATTGGGCATTAAACAAAACATACGGCCACGATTGCCTGCCGTCCGGCCCGTTATACCGTTCCGTCTCTTTCAAAGCCGATACGGCTTACATCACTTTTGATTACGGAGAAGGGATGCATAGTTCCGACGGCGGAGAATTGCGGACTTTTGAAATCGCGGAACATGATGGATTATTCGTACCTGCCGAGGCTCTAATAACCGATGGAAAGACGATAAAAGCATGGAGCAGACAAATCAAGCATCCGAAATTCGTCCGTTACGGCTGGCAGCCTTTTACCCGCGCCAATCTGGTAAACAGGGAAGGACTTCCGGCTTCGACATTCTGTTCGGAGGCTTCGAAGGTCGACTGGTCCGGATTGCCCGACCTGCCCAATGTCGGTAAAACGTCAGCATTGGGCGTATCCGCTCCATTCGCCGGCATCAGCCACGGACAGCTATTAGTCGCCGGAGGCTGTAACTTTCCCGGCAAACCGGCAGCCGAAGGAGGGACCAAACAATATTACAGTGAAATCTATGCCTTAGATATCACCGGCCAAACATCGCCTGAATGGCGAGTGACCGGACAGCTATCCAAACCGCTGGCGTATGGCGCTTCTGTCGCAACACCCCAAGGTATTGTCTGGATCGGAGGAAATAACGACAAAGGGGCTTCCAAAGAGGTTTTCCTGGTAAACTGGCTGACAGCGGAAGGAAAGCCAAGTATCTCCAAACTCCCTGAACTGCCGGTAACAATGGATAATTTCGCAGCCGCTTATGCTGACGGACAGATATTCGTGACGGGAGGCAACCAACAGCAGAGCCCTTCAAACACACTCTATTCCCTCAGATTAACAGAATCGGGAAATGGAGAATGGACCCGGTTACCGGATTTTCCCGGTCCGGCCCGCATCCAGCCTGTATTAGCAGCCCAGCAATCCCAAGACGGCACACGTCTTTATCTAACAGGTGGTTTCCAGCCGGTTTCAGGCCGTCAGAGAGCCATTGTGTCGACAGATATGCTCTCTTATCATCCGGAGAAAAAAGAGTGGAGACAGGAAAGCATTCTGCCTTTTTCAGCAGAAGGTTCTCCCAATACCCTGACAGGCGGCTGCGCTGTCTCATCCGGCAACAGTTCCATCTTATTAATGGGAGGTGTCAACTACACCCGCTTTCGCGATGCGCTTAACCGTCCGTTAGAAATAGAACAGGCAACAGCTGCCGGTAATACTTTATTACAAGATTCCTTACAAAACGAAGCCCGTAATTATCTGTTTCATCCGGTGGAATGGTATAAATTCAACACCACCCTGTTGCAATACAACACCTTCACCCGGCAATGGAATGTCCTTGAAGAAAACGAAAAACTGGCACGCGCAGGAGCCGGGATTGCCATTAATGGGGACGAGATCATACTTATTAACGGAGAGCTAAAGCCGGGGATACGCACGCCGGAAATCAATATGTTCATATACGATCCCGATAAATAAAATAATGACAAAGGATAACCTATTTGTCACATCTTTCTATAACTTTGTCTCCTCATCTATTTGAATCAAAGTAATACTATTTTGTTATGCCTAAGAAAATCTTATTTTCCCTTCTATTCATAATAATAGCATTCACGAATCTGTATGCAGACAGTCGTTTTAGCGTTGAATCAAATTATAAAATCAGACGCGTGTCTCCGGAAGGAGGATTAAGCACAAACGGACAGCGTGACGTACGGCAAGATAAATGGGGATTCATTTGGGTTATCACCGTTAATAATTTATATCGGTTCGATGGCTATACCTTTAAACCATATACAGACAAACTAAATAATACCGCTCCATCCATCTCATGGCCTTTTGAAAGACTGGAAATTGACAAAGCCGGAGATCTTTATGTAACATCCAGTGTTGGTTTACTCAGATACAACTCCCTCACTGACAATTTCGACTGCTTATTAGAAGGTAGATGTTCCTCTATCAAAGAAGACGCTAAAGAAAGATTATGGATATCTAATCCTTCTTCAATAGGTTTATTTAATCGAAAGAACCTTCTATTTACTCAAATAAAATCGGAAAATGGTGATATCCCGGATGTTTCGTGTATTTGTACGCAAGGAGGAAACATCTACATTGGAACAGCAACAGGTAAAATTTATTTATATGATGAAAACAAAAGAGTCTTCCGACAAGTACTTTACAATCCGGAATACAATATTGTCGATATCACATCCGAAGGTTCTCTACTCTACGTTCTGACAGAAAGTAAAGGATTGATTGTAATCTCCACCGAAAATCATCAAAAGATCAAGCAGTATGATTTTTTTTATCCACAAGGAGATACACGAGTTTCCGCCAGAGCTTTATTCATTGATAAATTTAATCATATATGGATTACCGGACAACGTGGAATATACATATTAAATCCCGAAACCGATGAATTCATCCATCATTCATACGAAAAGACAGATCCCTACGGATTGCCAAGCAATTCTATTTGGAGAATTGCCGAAGATGTACAAGGATGTCTGTGGTTCGGCACATATTCAGGTGGACTTTGTTTCATCAATCTCGATGAACAAAAGAGTTTAAAGTCATTCAATGGGCGAACTGATGAGTTAAGCTATTCAGTCGTCAGTAGTTTTGCCGAAGATGATAAATATTTATGGATAGGGACAGAGGGAGGAGGACTTAACAGATATGATAAACAGACAAACAAGTTTTCCTATTTCAAATACAGACCTAACCAAAACAGCCTCTCATACGACAACATCCAATGTTTACTATACTCAAACAATCTGCTTTGGATAGGTATGTCACGAGGCGGCTTAGACTGTCTGAATACAAAAACAGAACATTTCACTCATTATACGATCAATAACAATATGCTAATAAATGATCATGTTGAAAGAATCGTTGCCGAAGCAGACTCGGGAATCTGGATCAAATATCTGATGAATAGAAATTATCTGACCTACTTATCAATAAAAGAGAACACAACCAAACATTTTAATTTCCAATCACTTCCTATTCAGCCAAATGGGGATATAAGTGACATAAAAAGAGGGAATGGAGATACCTTGTGGATCGCATCCTCCCAGCAACTACTAACAATGAATGTCCGAACACATGATGTACAAGTAGCCGGATATAAGCATTCGGATATAAAAGATATCCATAACATTAATATCCAGACCATCCATGTCGACAATAAGCAACAACTCATATGGATAGGAACCCAAGGTAACGGCTTGCTGGTTTATGATATATCCAAACAAAGCTTATTGCAAAAAGCCGATTTATCAAAATATAAAGTCCATTCCATTTACAGTATAAATAAAGACAGTAAAGGTAATATCTGGATGGGGACCGATAACAGCTTGTTCCGTATGAATATCGAAACCGGCAGACTTCAGCAATTTAATAAGGCAGACGGAGCACAAGGACAAACCTATTATCCTTTTTCAACATTTAAATCAAGTAATGGAGAACTCTATTTTGGAGGAAATGAAGGATTTACAATAATTGATCCGGCTAAAATCTCCTACAACGACTTTAAACCTAAAGTCATTATTTCTGACTTTTTACTTGATAACACATCGGTTATCCCCAATAATAAATATTCTCCGCTAAAATCCTCCATTTTCCAAACAAAGGAATTAACACTCAATCATTACCAGAATAATTTTTCTTTCGAGTTCACCTCGACCAATTACCTGAACTCCGATAAAAACCGTTTTCGCTATCGTCTTAAAAGATACGATGACAGATGGATCGAAACGGATGCAAGCCACCGATCCGTCTCATATTCAAAAGTACCCAAAGGCATCTACTATTTTGAAATTATGACGGCCAATAATGACGGCATATGGGGCGAACTCACCTCTCTTAAAATCACAGTCAAGCCTGCTCCATGGCTGACAAACTGGGCAATCACGGGATATATCATCTTATTTTCTATTATCCTCTATACATGTATTCGTTATTATAATTATCAACGCAAATTGAAAATGCGATATTACCTTGAAGAACGTGAACAAGAACAGAAAGAAGAATATCACCAGGCACAATTGATATTTTTCACAAACGTATCACACGATTTCCGTACCCCTCTCTCTTTAATTCTTGCGGCATTAGAACCTATCAAGTCCGGAAATCTCGCGGAAAAATACATCTCTATCCTCGAAAACAATGCCAAACGGTTAATAGCATTAGTCAATGAAGTAATGGATTTCCGCTCTTTACAAAATAACAAGATCAGACTAAACCTGCAAACCGGTAACTGGAATCAGTTTGTGTCAGAAAATTGTTCCGACTTCTCCGAAGCCGCAGAACAAAAAGAGATAAGTTATACCACAGAACTGGATTTATCCATTACAACAGAGCTTTACTTTGATAAAAAAGTAATGGAAAAAATACTTCTGAATCTGCTCAATAATGCACTCAAATATACCCCAAACGGCGGAAAAATAAAAATTTCGACACTCTCTAATATAAACAACTTCAAAAGTTCATATACAAACAAGATCATTATCCGAACAGGAGATAATACACAAAACCTGTACGGATTGGTTATAAGCGATAGTGGAGTCGGTATTTCGGAAGCTTCTATCGGACATATATTTGAACGCTATTACCGGGTAAGCGAATCGAGCGGGATCCAACATTTAGGCTCAGGCATAGGACTTGCATTGGTAAAAAGCCTGGTAGAGCTTCATAAAGGTTATATCGCAGTCTATAGCGAAAGAGATAAAGGCTCCGATATAGTAATCGGTTTCCCAATCGATATATCCGCCTACGAAAAAGACAATTTTAATAACGAGATTGCAAGTCAACCCCTACTATCCGGAAATAAATTAACGAGCCACTCTGCTCTCACAAGCCAGCATATAACTCCTGCACCTCTTCCGGACTTAAAGACAAAAAACATTCTTTTTGTCGAAGACAATGACGATCTAAGAGAGTTATTAGCGGAAATGCTTCGGGAATATTATAACGTAAAAGAAGTTACAAACGGCCAAGATGCATTAAAACAAATAGAGGATGATAATATAGATCTGGTCCTGACTGACATCATGATGCCGGGAATGAATGGCATTGAACTGAGTAAACATATTAAAGAAAATATCGACAGTTCCCATATACCCGTTGTTATATTAACAGCCAAAACCGGAGATGAGAACCAGATAGAGGGTTTATATTCCGGTGCAGACATTTATTTGAAAAAGCCAGTCAATAAAGATATTTTATTATTGAGTATCTCAAATCTTTTCAAGCAACAGGCGAGAATAAAAGAATATTATGCCAAGCACTATTTCGCGCAGACAGACAATAATGAAACATCTATAAATAAAAGAGATGCTGAATTCATGAAACAATTTACGGAAGTCATAGAAAGAAATCTGTCCAATACAGAAATCGATGTATTACAAATTGCCTCTAATTTGGCAATGAGTAGACGTACACTCTATGGCAAAGTAAAAGCTCTGACCGGGCAATCAATCGTCGAATTCATCCGGAACTACCGGTTAAGAAAAGCAGCCCAGATATTAGCACAAGAAAATATCTCGATCAGTGCTGTAATGGAACGGGTAGGAATCGATAACGCCTCCTATTTCTCCCGAATATTTAAAACAGAATTTGGAGAATCTCCCTCCGATTTTGTTTCCAGACATCATAAAGAACCCAAGTAAAAAGAAACAGTCTTTGTTCTCAGGTGCACTTCATTTGTATTAATTGGCATTTTATGCGGAAATAAAACAATTTGCGAAAAAATGTTAGTTAATGGCCATTTTGTTCTATCCTCATCAATATCTTATCCATAATTTTAGTCTCAAGGAGATAACCGAGCTTCGTAAAACTTTAAATTAACATTATATGAAAAAGATCATTGATTCATTCCGGCAGGTAGGAATTATACTTGCTTTTTTGTTGAGTACGACAATTCTGTTTGCTCAACAAAAAGTAACAGGAGTCGTAAAAAGTGCGTACGATGAGCCATTAATAGGTGTCAATGTCGTCGTCAAAGGAAGTACCCAAGGTACCGTTACAGATTTTAATGGCCGCTATTCAATCGAAGTGCCCAATAATAAATCTGTATTAGAATTTACTTACATCGGATTTGTATCTCAACAAATAACTGTTGGTAACAAATCAACAATCGACATTACTTTAGTTGAAGATTCTAAAGCTCTTGAAGAAGTTGTCGTTGTAGGATACGGAACAGTTAAAAAGAGCGATCTGACAGGAGCCGTTTCGTCTATCAAATCAGAAGAACTGCAAAAGCTTCCCATGACCTCTTTGGACCAGGGTATTCAAGGAAGAGCAGCAGGTGTTCAGGTGACCAATACTTCCGGTGCTCCCGGAGGCCAGGTTTCGATACGTGTACGTGGAGGGAACTCTCTTTCCAGTAGCAACGAACCCTTATATGTAATCGATGGTTTTCCCGTTGGGGCCGGAGCCATGGCAGACGGTAACCAGAACGGGGCAATCGCAAATAACGGAATGGTAACTATCAATCCAAATGATATCGAATCCATAGAGATACTAAAAGATGCATCATCTGCCGCTATATATGGTTCTCGTGGTGCAAACGGAGTTGTTCTGATCACGACCAAACGAGGTAAAACAGGAAAAACCAAAGTAACTTATGACGGCTACTTTGGCATTCAAAATATTGCCAACAAAATGGAAATGATGAACGGTGAGGAATTTGCCACCATGTCTAATATCGCAGCCGAAAATGGAGGAGTGGCTCCCATTTACGGAGGAGCAAACGAGAAATGGAAAGAACCTTCCTATTACCGTAACAACAGTACAGACTGGCAAGACCTGATCTTCCGTACTGCTCTTATGCATAACCACCAAATAAACCTGAGCGGGGGATCTGAATCCAATCAATATGCCATTACCGGAAATTTCTTTAGCCAGGACGGCATCGTCATCAATTCGGATCTGAAACGCGCCTCCCTCAGGGCAAACATCGATTCAAAGATTTCCAATTGGATTAGTGTACAGACTTCTCTTACCGCCAGCCGTACATTTTCAAATGTTGCTTTTTCCGAAGGTGACGGTGCCCAAGGCGGCGGTGTAATCAACGGAGCTCTCGCAATCCCTTCAACCATGTACGTATACAATGAGGATGGAACATATTCGACTATGAACCAGACTCCCTATGGAGTAACAACAGGCAATCCTTACGCATTGGCTGAATTGGCAAAAGATAAATCCACCATCGATCGGGTAATTGCAAATGTCAACCTAAAGTTTAATCTTAACAAGATCACCGATGGGCTTGCCCTTGAAATACGCGGAGGAACAGACTATTCAAATGCTTTTCGCGACTCATATCTCCCTTCAACTGTTTTTCAGGGAGAGAGTGATAATGGTATCGCAACAAAAGGATGGAACAGGCGTTCAGTCTACCTGAATGAAAATTTATTGACTTATCAGAAAACATTCGGAAAACACGCTATCAATGCTGTAGCCGGTCTGACAATACAATATGACGACGAAATAAAAGGAAGAACGATCGTCTCCGGATTTGTAAACGACGTATTGGAAGATAACAGCATGGGATCGGCAAGTACCACCAAAGGAACTCCGACCTCATCAAGATGGTCTTCCCAGATGGCATCCTGGCTGGGACGTATCAACTATAATTATGCAGACAGATATCTATTGACTTTGACAGGACGTGCCGACGGCTCTTCTAAATTCGGTGTCAATAACAAATGGGGATTTTTCCCGTCAGCAGCCTTAGCTTGGCGTGTAACCGAAGAAGCCTTT
Organism: Parabacteroides sp. AF17-28; assembly: GCF_003479205.1. Classification (NCBI taxonomy): domain Bacteria; kingdom Pseudomonadati; phylum Bacteroidota; class Bacteroidia; order Bacteroidales; family Tannerellaceae; genus Parabacteroides; species Parabacteroides sp. AF17-28. The sequence goes on from NZ_QUGV01000002.1 coordinate 239,453, forward strand.
ATGGAAGACGCAGACTGGCTCAGCAATATGAAATTACGCGCAAGCTATGGTTTGGCTGGTAACCAAGGATTCGGAAGCTATTCTTCTGTAGCGAGTCTATCACAATACTCCTACAATTTAGGAGGAGACAAAGCAACCGGATTCGCCCCCAATAAGATTCCTAATTCGAACTTAAAATGGGAAACAACTTCGAACTTAGACCTGGGATTGGACTTTGGCTTTATCGACAATCGCCTGAAGTTTAACGTCGACTATTATTATAAAAAGACAAAAGATCTTCTCTGGAATGTTTCAATTCCTCTCTCTTCCGGTTTCGGTTCCATTTTCAGTAATCACGGGACACTTCGAAACTGGGGTATTGAGGCAAGTGTAAGCTACGACCTGATTACAAGTAATAAGCCCGGAGCCTTTACATGGAGCACCACGCTTATGTATTCGATGAATAGAAACAAGGTTTTGAGTATGCCGGATGTGACACCGGGCAGACCGGACGGATATCTTTCCGGGCATTTAAGAGTGGAAGGAAGCTGGCTGGAAGAAGGTTATCCGGTTGGTATATGGAAATACTATGTGTACGACGGTGTATTCGAAAATCAAGAGATGATGGATGCTACCATTGTGAATGCCAATGGCGAGACTGTAGCAAAACATCCGAAATCATTGACAACCGATGGATTAGGTTCTGCTAAATTTAAAGATCTGAACCAGGATGGCAAAATCGATCGTGAAGACTGGGCTGTGATCGGAGATCCGAATCCCGATTTCATTTTTAGTTGGACAAACAACTTTACATACAAGAACTTCGATTTAAGTATCTTTATTAACGGAAGTATAGGAAACGATATTATGAACCTTGGACGTGGAGAATATGCAATGGTATCTCCATTCGCTTCACAACGGAAAGATATGCTGAACTACTGGACTCCGAATAATACGCACACAGACATCCCTGCACCTCGTCTTGCACCACATGCCTATTTACCTTTATCATCATACATGATCGAAGATGGCTCCTATGTTCGCTTGAAAAATATCGTACTGGGATATCGTTTCCCCATTAAAAAATATATTGAGTCATTAAGACTTTATGTCAGTGCTCAAAACTTATTTACCATAACCAGCTATACCGGTTTTGATCCAGAAGTAAACAGTAAAGGGCAAAACAACCGGCAGTTGGGAGTAGATTACAATGCCTATCCGACAAGCAAAGTATTTACAATGGGTGTTAATATCGCTTTTTAATTAACTCATAAATCAGAATTGTTATGAAATCGATCTATAAAATTATATTTGTCAGCCTTATTTTTATGGGGCTAATGACCTCTTGTTTTGACAAATTCCTGGAAGAAGATGTATATGATTTTCTTTCTCCTAACAACTTTTACAAAACAGAGGCCGATGCCGAAGCTGCTGTAAATGCGATATACAGCCGGTTAGTATCCAGTGAAGATAACGACATATCATTCCACCGGGCGGCATTGATGATCGGAGAATATCCGGCAGAATGTTCTTCTGCACAAACTTCAACTGTCCCGTATCGCCTTGCATTTGAATTTTATACATGGACTCCCAATACAGACGGCATTGAATTAGTCTGGAAATTCTTCTATCAAGTCGTTTTCCGGACGAATGTAGCGATTGAAAACATTCCGAATATAAGTGGAGATCCGGTCAAAATCAAACGGCTGGAAGGGGAGGCCCGATTCCTGAGAGGACTTGCATATCTCTATCTGATACGTTTGTTCGACAATGTACCTCTCACGACTGCATCCGAACAAAATGACCAGAATCTCCCAAACATGGGAACCAGTGATGCCGTCTTCAAACAAATCATTGAGGACCTCACATTCGCGGAATCAGCTTTACCGGATTCCTACAGCGGAAATAATGTCGGACGTGCAACCAAAGGAGCAGCTCAGGCATTTTTAGCAAAAACCTATCTTACGATGGCCGGATATCCATGGAATAAAACAGAAAACTATGCTTTAGCCGCAACAAAATGTGAAGATATTATCAAATCCGGCAATTACGAACTGGACTCTAATTATGCTATGAACTTTAAAGAGGCTGGAGAACATAACAAAGAATACATCTTTGATGCCGAATTTCAACAAAATCTGAATGGTTCCAACTGGGTAAACATGTCCAGCATACGTGACCAAAATGTTTGTGGAATGGCTGGCTGGTCTTCATTCGGAGGGACCATGAACTTTTATGAAGACATGTTGAAAAACAACCCGGGTGACAAACGTTTGGCTACAAACATCATTTTATCGTTCATCGATACAAAAACAGGAGAAGAGAAAGTCTGGGGAAAAGATTTTGATGTAAACAAAGGATTGGTACATACCTGGAAATACATTGATCCGGAAGAGACTGGCGTAGGTGACCAGAACTCAAATCTGAACTATCACTTCACCCGCTATGCAGACGTATTATTAATGCATTCGGAGGCTGTTAATAATGCCAACGGATTCAATGGTTCATACGACAAATACTATGGCATCAACCGGGTTAGGGAACGTGCAGGTTTGGATGCGCTCGCCAATCTGGATAAAGAAACATTTAATAAAGCACTTATTTGGGAACGGGTTGTAGAATTATGCTATGAAGGTCATCTCTGGTATGACTATAAGCGCATGAATTGTATGGAAGAACGTGTTGCCCGTAAAGGTGTCGATATCGGAACAAACAAAAAATATTATGTCTATCCAATTCCAGTCAACGAATTGAGTAGAAATCCAAATCTGGAACAACATCCGTTATGGAAATAAGAAAAGAAAAAGATATGGAAGATTTCACCAGAAGAGATTTTATAAAAGGGGTGGTCGGTGCAGGGATCTCACTGATTGCAGCAGACAGTCTGGCTTCGGTATCGATGGATATGGCAACAATAAAGAATCCTTATGATGCCAAAGGACTACCGACCACAGAACTGGGAAAAACAGGAGTTATCATCCCGAGAATGGTCTTGGGCCTGGGAAGTCGATTCTGCCACATAGATGAAGATGAGGAAGCGTATGAAATGCTTAATTATGCCCTCGATAACGGTTTCTATTACTGGGACACGGCGCATGCTTACGATAATACCATTGCACTTCCCCCGGGAAAGAAAAAATCCCCCCGGCATATCATCAGCGAAGTACGCGTGGGCGAGGTTGTCAAATACAGGCGCAAAGAAATTTTCCTTTCTACAAAAGTAACAGCCCGCGAACCGGCGGAATCGATGAAAGAAATCGAACTCAGCCTAAAGCGGCTCAATACCGACAAGCTGGATATGCTAAAAATACACGATGTGCAGTCCATAGAAGATGTCGACCAAATGAGTAAAAAAGGCCATTTAATCGATATTCTCCATCGGTTAAAAGAAGAAGGGGTTACCCGCTTCATAGGCTTTTCCGGGCATGGAGATGCACAAGCGTTAAAAGAATTAGCCAATCGGGGAAATTTCGACAGCATGCTGGTTGCGATGAACCACTGGAATCCTCAACAACCGTCTCCGCGTCAAGAGGTCGCTGTTCCGGCAGGAAAGAAAAACAAAATGGGTGTACTCATTATGAAAGCCGTCCGCCCTAAAGAGACAATACCAGGCTTACATGCTCCTGACCTTGTCAGATATGCCCTCTCACTAAAAGGACCGGATGCCGTTGTTATCGGTATGGATAGTAAAGCAGTGGTAGATTCCAATCTGGAAATACTCCGCTACTTCAAAAAGCTATCTCCGGAACGGATGAAAGAACTGGCCGTACAGCTTGAACCATTCTATCGTCACGAGAATCTTCCTTGGATGCAAGATAACTATATTGACGGTATGTGGGAAACTATGTCTGTATAATCAATTAAGTTAATACCATGAGAAAGATTTTATTATATTTCATTATTGCTACCGGTTTACTTTCCTCCAATGTACTATCGGCGAATCCGCTAAAGGTGAAAGAAAATAAGCAAATCAGTCCCTATACCGGATATACAAGAGCACATTGGCTGGAAATAACCGAACAGCTAATAGCCGGAGCTTTAAACTATGTAAATCCGGAAACAGGCATATTCGATTTACCAAAGTCGACCGGAGCTTATTTGGATTTGGAGGATTTCAGGAATGAAAACCAGGCAAGGATAATGGAACGGATCATGGTTGGTGTTATTATTTACACGACTGCTACAGGAAAAGACGAAGTACCCGGATATAAGGGCTCCATTACAAAGCCTTTTATCAAAGCAATAACCAGAGGTACAGATCCCGAAAACGAGGATTATTGGGGAGATCCCGATCCGAACGATCAAATAGGCGTATCGTTTGCATTGGGTATATACGCCTGCCCGAAACGTTTTTGGGATCCGTTGACAGACAAACAAAAGAAAAATCTGGTCAACTTTTTCCGGAAACAATCATTCAACACAACTTATCATAACAATCACTACTTCTTCCATCTGTTTGCAACTTCACTTATTGAAAAGTATGGAAATGGTATCGAGTCAAACCGGGAACACCATACCCATATGATCAACAGACTTTTAGGCTGGTATAGGGGAGATGGCTGGTTTATAGATGGGAATAACCGGGGATTCGATTATTACAATCTCTGGGGATTCCAGCTCTTCAACCAAATGATTTATAAATACGATCCTGCCTGGAAAGAACAATTTGGGAATAAAATACAAGATATAGCCTCTCGCTTCCTGAAAGTTGTGCCTTATCAATACGCTCGTAGCGGAGGACACATCCCATGGGGCAGATCACTGACCTACCGGTTTGCCAGTAATGCAGCAATCGGATGGGCCGTTATCAATAATAACAACACATTATCACCGGGAATGGCCAGGCGCATCCTGTCCGGAGATTTAAAATATTTCTGGGAAAACGGCTGTATGGGAGAAAACGGATTACTGAATATCGGCTATTGGGGCAAGAACCAAAGTCTTGCCGAAACCTATATTGTTCCCGGTGATCCCTATTTCGCCATGCATGGCTTATGCTGCCTTTTACTCCCTGCTGATCACACGTTCTGGACGGAAAAGGAAGAACCTATGCCCGCTGACATCGCCGGAGGGAAGGTCGTTGTTGACGGAGCTCAATTCACTCTCAATGTAACACCTGTAGACGGGGATGCACGTTTAAATCCGGTAGGACAACCTTTCGACAGAGTAGTCTGGCAAACTCCGATCAAATATAATCAACATACTTATTCGGCGACTATCGGCTTTTGTCTGACCGGTGAAGGAGGAGAAGATATCGGAGCAGGACGAACCGGATATTCATACGACGGAAAAAAATGGATGTATAGATCGCGAAGTCGTTCTTTATTCATGACACCGGATCATATCGCGAGTGTATATCATCTGCGATCCATGAACAAAGAAGACCACACGCCGGAATTTCAAAAAGATGAATTGATTACTCATACATTAATCGGCAATGACGGAGAAATCCATATATTCTGGCATAATTATCCGGATTCATTATTCCTGTCAATCGGGGGATATGGAATCAGTGTTCCTCACAACAGTGAATTAGAAAAAGACCGGTCTCCACAAAGATTATGTATTCATGGTGGAAACTATTATTCAACATTACAGACAATCCTGGCGCCAGATGGAGATGTTAACTCCACTTTATTAAAACCTCGTAAAGGATGGGAGCATACGCACCTATTCGGTGGATTAGGAGCTTATTGCTTCTGGCAAAGCAAGGCAGGAGTACCTCCCCATACACCGATAGTAGTCTACGTAAACGGAACAAAAGACCGGGTTCCGGCAGACGTTAATGTTAACGTTACAAAAACATTCGACGGGTTAATTATCACTTTTGAAGGGAAACAGTATCCAATTAAAATCATTAACTGATATGATGTGTAGAAAAATATTCATAATCCTTCTTACCGGATTAATATCAATCTGTTCGCTTATAGCACAGGAAACAAAACGCCCGGCAATATGGGGGATCGCCAAAATGACATTTCTTGTGAGCGACATGGAGATGGCACGGGAATATTACGGACGTTTCCTCGGATTTGACGAAGCCTTTTCTTACCCGTCCCCATTAGGAACAGTTGTGTCGTTTAAAATAAATGATCGTCAATTTCTGGAATTTATTGTCGATAAGCAAGCCAAGCAAAAGAAACGTTTTGTCTCTCTCTCGCTGGAAACAGAATCCGTACCAGATATGCAACGTTATTTACAATCACAGGGTATGGACGTCTCCCAATGCATCACAGACGGAGCAGGGAATGAGGTTATTGTTACACAAGATGCTGCAGGAAACAAAATCGAGTTCATCGATCTCAAAGCAAATGGACTGCACCGGAAATCCAAAGGGAAATTTCTGTCTGAAAACAGAATTTCCAAACGTATTCATCATGCCGGCTTATACGCCAAAAGTATTGATGAACAAGATCCTTTCTGGGTTAAGATTCTGAAATGTAAAGAAATCGTCAGATATCCGCTGGATAAAACCCAGCCCGGTATTATCCAATATCTGGGCTTAGTTAATTGTACCGAAAACATCGAACATTATTCGCCTTGTGACGAAAACTTTGGTCATCCATGTTTCCTCGTTGAAGATATGCAGGAAACGATCTACACCTTAAAGGAAAGGAGAAATGGGCAAACCATAAACCAACCTTCCATAGGAAGGACAAAACGCTGGTTACTGAACCTTTTAACTCCGGATAATACGAAAGTCGAATTTACAGAAGCATATTGTATAAAGTAAATTCACCATACAATGCACAGGTAACACCTATACCAGCGCCATCTTACGTATATCCGCATCCCAGACCGGCTCCGTATAGATCAGTTCCACCGCTTCAGCCGGGGTAGAGGCCACCGCCCAGAGGCCGGCGTGTTGAGGGCGCATGAAATGTTCGTCTACGGCTTTACGGAACATTTCCAGCAGGGGATCGAAATAGCCGTTTATATTCAGGATCACAATTGGGTTGAGATACAAGCCTAACTGCTTCCAGGTGATCACTTCCAACAGTTCTTCCAGCGTACCGCAACCGCCGGGAAGGGCAATCACGGCATCCGACAGATCGGCCATCCGTTGTTTGCGTTCGTGCATATTGTCGACTTCGACCAATTCGGTTAGTCCCTTATGGTACCAGTTCTGTTCGACCATAAAATGGGGAATTACCCCTGTAACGGTTCCTCCGGCAGATAGTGTGCCATCCGAAACGGCACACATCAAACCGGTATTTCCCGCACCATTCACGACACGTAACCGGCGTTCACCCAACAGACGTCCCAACTCGGTAGCCGCCTCCTGATAGGCAGGGGCCACTTGCGTGCTGGAAGCGCAATACACACAAACCGAAGTAATCTTATTTCTCTCTTTTTCCATTATTCTTTCTTCTTATTGATATCGTAGCCAAACAAGGCGAAATCTCCTAAGCAAGGATCGTCGGGAAAGATACAGGCCAGAGCTTCCGTTATTTCAAGCGCCGTTTTCAAAGTAGCCGTACGTTGTACGGTCAGCCCCAATTCCAAGGAAATCTGATGTACGTGCGTATCCAGCGGAATAATCAATTGGCGGGGATGGAAAGCCGTCTTCCAGATACCGAAATCGACGATTCCATCGGTGCGGATCATCCAACGCAGGAACATAGCCAGGCGTTTACAGGCGGAACTTCCGTTCATCACCGGAATGCCGTTGATACCGGAAAACAAATCCTGTAGCTTCATGACCGGATTCGGGTGGGGACTCGCCGCCAAAGCGTATTCCAGGGAATCGTATTCCCCATAGATAGCATTCAAGCGGTCACACAAATCACGCAAATCTGAATGTGTATAAAAGCGATAGAACGTATCCCGCTTGCCTGCAGGGACATCCGAAACCAATTCTTTGTAACGTCCGGACACAATCCATTCATAAGGACTTCCGCCCATCCGGTCATGCAGCCAACCGGCTTTCCGGAGAATCAGTTCACGCCGTCCGTAGGAGATCCAGGAGGTGATAAAAGCAGATATCTCGATGTCCCGTTTCTCCGTATAGCGGTGGGGAAACTGAACCGGATCATCCGGAATAAAAGACTTCACATTATACGTTCCTGCCCATTCTTTCAGGCGCTTTTCAGTCTGTTTATCCATCCGGTCATTTCTTTTTCAGGAAATACTGCCGCTGGTCTTCGGGGTAATGCTCGATGGCATAGCGAAGGGCTGTCCGGGGAAGTAGTGTCGCATTGCGTTCTAAAAAGTCGGTAAGTGTATCGCGATCTTTCTTTCCGACCTCACGAAGCATCCAGCCCACAGCTTTATGCATCAAGTCGTGTTTATGCGTCATCAGTTTCTCTGCAAGCGCAAGTGTATCGGTAAAATCCGAGCGACGGATAAAAGCCCAGGTGCAGACGATAGAGATCCGCTGCTCCCAGAGGTTATCGCTTTCAGCCAGTTCATACAGGATGGAACGATCCTTATCCACGAGATACTCGCCGACAACATCCCGGCAGGAGAGATCCACAAGATCCCAGTTATTGCACCGGCGCGTATTCTTCAGATAGAAATGATAAATCTTTTCCCGCTCTTCAGCAGTCGTCTTCCGATCCTGGGTACGATAGACCAGAATCAGCAAGGCACAAAGACGCGCCTCATGCCAAGGGCTGTCCAGCAAACGCTGCAATTCGTCGAAAGGCATCGCTTTATTGGCTTTCGCCACACTGCGGGTTTGCGGCACGACAACGCCTAAGAAGCGGTCACCTTCGCCGTATTGTCCCGGTCCAGTCTTAAAGAAGCGGCTCAGGTGGACAGCTTTCTCCGGCGAGCCGACCGATTGCAGTTCGCTCAGTACGAAATCCGCCGTCATGGACGCAGGACCCGTGACACAGGACGGTCGCCTTCCAGGAATCCGATTACGTTATTGCAGACCGTACGTGCCATGATGATACGCGTTTCTAATGTCTGCGTACCGATATGAGGAGTGAGGACCACATTGTCCATTTCCAGTAGCTCAGGCGAAGGATAGTCGCCGAACTCGAATACATCCAGACCGGCTCCATGAATCGTTCCGTCTTTCAAAGCCTCTACCAGGGCCTTTTCATCGACCAGCGGACCACGTGCCGTATTGATCAGGACAGCGGTCGGTTTCATCTGTTTCAGCTCGGCTTCACCAATAATATGATAGGTTTCCGGAGTGTAAGGGGCATTCAACGAGACATAATCGGACTGGGCAAGCAGTTCCTCCATAGAGGCATACGTCACGTTCAGCTTCGTTTCCTCCTCGACATAGAGCTGGCGGCGGTTATGATAGAGGACTTCCATTCCGCAGGCATTCGCCCGTTTGGCAAGCGCTTTCCCGATACGTCCCATACCGATAATACCCAATGTCTTTCCGGTCACGTTGATACCTAAGTTTTCCAGTACGCCGACCTTCATGTCGTGGCCCAGCGTGCGCAACTTACGGTCGCATTCCGTGATGCGACGGGCCACATCGAGCATAAGTCCGAGTGCGAGGTTGGCAGTAGGGGCTGTTACCGGGTCGGGAGTATTCGCAACCGTAATGCCTTTTTCGAGGCAATAGGCAACGTCGATATTGTTATAGCCGACGGCATAGTTGGCCACTAATTTCAAATTGGATGCATGATCCACCAGTTCCTTGTTCACAGGGAAATCGAACATCGAGCACAACACATCGTACTCCGGTATCATCTCAAAAACTTCTTCATACGTGAAGTCTCTTCCTTCCGGAAAAGTAACCTCATACTTGCTTTCCAGCTCGGTAAAACCCTCGCGGAACATGTCGTAGGTAACTAATATCTTTGTCATAAGCAGTTCTTTTATTATACATCTTAGTACTTCGCAAAAGTACAAAATTATCTGTTACTTCATTTCTTCTTCTCATGCTCTCTGATAAACCGGATGGCGAGCGGGAAACCGGCCGCACACATGGAGCCGTGGTCGAAACCGCCTAATTCATAGAGAGTCACATCAGGATGGCCTAAGAGTTTGAAGAGACGGTAGAAGTAGGCGGCTTCTTCGTAGCGGCCATAGAGTTCTTTTTCGCGATCACCGGAGAGGATCAGGATAGGGGCGCAGTCTTTCCGCACATGATACAAGGGAGCCGTCTCGTCGATCGTAGGCTGCAAAGGTTTCAGGCCTTGTTGGTTGCGGGTTTCGAAATGCGTGATCACCTGACCGCTGAAAGGGATGATTCCGGCCAGCTTGTCGGCATCTTTTCCATAACGGGCGAGCAGTTTCTTGTCCAGACCGACCATATCGACCAGATAACCTCCGGCAGAGTGGCCGGCGATATAGATAGAGGAGGTGCTGCCGCCGTATTTGCCGATATGATCGAACACCCAGGCGATAGCCGCCGTGGCATCATCCACGATATCCGTTGTTTTCACATGCGGCGACAAGCGGTATTCAACGCCGACGACCACCATATCATCCGTCAGCAGTTGCGTCGGCACTTCCCGGCTTCCGCCCGTCAGTCCGCCGCCATGAAACCAGACGACAACCGGCACATTCTTCACTCCCGGCTGGTAAGCAATATCCAGACGGCACATTTTAGAGGCATATTCATCCTCCGTATTTCCACGATAAGAGACATTACGCTCATAGGTATAATCGGCTGCAAAAGCTATTGCAGAAAACCATATAAGCAGAAAGGCTAACCCAATTCTATTCCTCATACTTCACTCTAAATTTGAATTGATAAAACACAAGTATTCATCTTTCAAATGTAGTCAGCTTTTTACAACTAAACAAACAATTGCCCATTTCCCGGCATCTTTTTCCGATAAAGCCGATTATTTCCTATTTTTGTAACCATTAACAAGTATCTTATTACCTGTCAACAACAGCTATGGTTCTAAATTACATCTGGATTGCCTTCTTTCTGATAGCCTTCGTGGTGGCACTTTGCAAACTGGTCATCGGCGGAGACACGGAAGTGTTCACCCAAATCATCAATGCCTCTTTTGCCTCGGCAAAGACGGGATTCGAGATATCCCTCGGCCTGACAGGAATCCTATCCCTCTGGCTCGGCATTATGAAAATCGGGGAAAAAGGAGGTGTGATCCAGTCCTTTGCCCGCCTGGCAGCTCCCGTATTCAGCAAGCTCTTCCCGGGAATCCCCAAAGATCATCCCGTGACAGGTTCCATCTTCATGAACCTTTCGGCAAACCTTTTAGGGTTGGATAACGCCGCCACACCGATGGGGCTGAAGGCGATGCAGCAGCTCCAAGAGCTGAATGCGGAAAAGGATTCCGCCAGCAACCCGATGATCATGTTTCTTTGTATCAACGCTTCGGGCCTGACACTAATCCCGATCACCATCATGATGTACAGGGCACAGATGGGAGCTGCCAACCCTTCGGATATATTCCTTCCGATCATGCTGGCGACCTTCACCTCCACTCTCGTCGCCATACTGGCCGTCTGCATCAAGCAGCGGATCAATATCCTGCAACGGAACCTGCTACTGTTTTTCGGAGGGCTTGCGTTGTTTATCGGCGGACTGGTCTGGCTGTTCAACTCGCTGGAACAGAAACAGGTGTCCCTCTACTCCACCCTATTTGCCAATACATTGCTTTTCACGATCATCTGTGGCTTTATCATCAGTGGAATCCGGAAGAAAATCAATGTGTACGACACGTTTATCGAAGGAGCCAAAGAAGGTTTCAAGACAGCTGTCACCATCATTCCCTACCTCATCGCCGTATTGGTTGCCATCGGAATATTCAGGGCTTCGGGCGCGATGGATTTTCTGATAGACGGCATCCGCATGGGAGTTTCGGCCGCTGGATTAGACACGAAATTCGTAGAAGGCCTTCCCACAATGCTGATGAAACCGCTTAGCGGCAGCGGAGCACGGGGAATGATGCTCGACGCCATGAACACATACGGGGTCGACTCGTTCGTTGGCCGCCTCTCCTCCATCGTACAGGGCTCAAGCGACACGACCTTTTACGTCGTTGCCCTCTATTACGGCAGCGTCGGCATACGCAATACGCGCTACACGGTACAATGTTCCCTCCTGGCAGACCTTGCCGGGGCGATTGCGGCGGTTGCGATGACGTATCTGTTTTTTGGCTGAGAATAATTGAAAAGAATAAAGAAAAGAATAACAATATGGCAATAGCATTTTACGCGGAAGACACGAAGCTTCCGGCAATCAAAAAGAGAACGGTCAGCAACTGGATCAAGGCAGTAGCCGCCACATACGGGAAGAAAACGGGCGACATCAGCTATATCTTCTGTTCCGACGAGAAAATCCTGGAAGTAAACCGCCAATACCTCCAGCACGATTATTACACGGATATCATCACCTTCGACTACACCAGCGGGGATAAAATCTCCGGCGATCTGTTCATTAGCCTGGACACTGTCCGGACCAACTCCGAAACATTCCATACCGACTACAACGAAGAGCTCCACCGCACCATCATCCACGGTATCCTCCACCTCTGCGGCATCAACGACAAAGGTCCGGGAGAACGCGAAATCATGGAGGCAAACGAAGACAAGGCGCTGGCAATGCTACCGGAGGAATGAAAGGGACTTATTGTATAAAACGCTTTTTTCAGGCTCAAAAGACAGTCGAAACAAAACAAATGTTAATCCGCTTTTTTGACCTCAAAAAGGGACTTTTTCGCCTTTTTTGAGTGTTTCCAGCAATTACGACCGTCCTCTTTGCCACCATGACCGTGCTAATGTGTAGTGCACTCGGCACCTCGCGAAGATTAGCACGGTCGTAATGGCGATTTGGACGGGCGTAATCGGAAAGAGGACCGTCTTTAGGGCAAAAAAGCACCTGAATTTCCTTGGGATATTTGGAACGCCGTCCGTTTTATTTTCAAATATTCGATTCTCCGGGAGTTAAGCTTTATCACTTTGTCGGTGTTTTCGCTTTTCGGTAATCAAATTGCATACTTTCCTGGACGACCTCGGCATCTCATTTCATCTGTTGTCAGACAAAAAAGCTAAAATCGTAAAAAAAGTCAATCCAAAATGAGTCAGAATTTCAGACGAAATAGAAAAACAGCCGAAAAGGGGGGTTATTGTAAAATTTAACAGAATACCCCACCCTTCGAATATCCTGCAATTATATAAAAAACAAAAGCTAACTATACTAAAGCCTTCTACCCCACGTTCTATGGATATAAACATCAAACATATTATTATGAACACATCAATCGCAACAAACCGGATCAAGAGATTTATCAACTCATTCCCTGAAATCTGGTACATCACTCTCTTCTCCCTGCTGGTGATTAGTGATATCGCTTGCCTGTTTACCTCCGGCTGGCATTCCCGAAATACGGTTACCACTCTGGTTTCCCTGGCGATCGTTATTTTATTGCTGATGCAACTTTTCCGGAATAATACTTGGAGCCGTTTCCTGCTCGGTACCATTTTTACATTTGGTTCACTATTTATGTTCCTTGCTTTGCTGTCCGAATATTCCGAGTTTCCATTAGGTACGGAACCGGGCGCAATTACCTTGCTGGCTGTCGGCATTCCGCTAATCGGCTTTTCATTCCTCATGGGCGGGAAAATGTTATTGAAAGGGATACATAATATGTATGCTTGCTAAAAACGAATTGCACAAATACGGCTTTCGTAAATTCTGACAGGCATTTCACAAAACGGAAAGAAGGTGAATATGAAATATACGCTTCCGGTGCTTTTCAGGAATGAATAAAACGCCTGTTACTCATCCAAAACCGCCATTTGCTCATTTGCCGGATACCCTCCCGATATTATCACATAGATTTGAATCTAATCCTGGAAACAGGCAAATAAGGGATTGGTAACAATAATAAATTATCCGGCATGAAAGGCACAACTATTTTCTTTCTATTTATTCTGTTAATAACGGCAGGTTGCAAAAGACAGAATCAAACGGCAGACAACTTGATCACGGTAGATGTCACAAAAAATTCTTTTCCCAAAAAGGAATTGATTCTTCAAGATTTCATGGATGTGGAGTATATTCCGCTGGAAACAAACGATGATTTTGTTAATCAAGGCTTTGTACAGGCTGTAGGTGAAAAATTCATAATAGTGGCAAACTATCGGAAAGACGGAGATATTTTTGTGTATGACCGGACGGGAAGAGCCATCCGTAAGATAAACCGCCAAGGGCAAGGAGGAGAAGAATACATATCTTTTACAAGCATTACATTGGATGAGGAAAACAATGAAATGTTTCTAAATGATCATTGGGCAAGAAAAATAAAGGTTTATGACTTAGAGGGAAATTTTAAGCGAAGTTTTAAACAGAAGCAGGAAGGTAATACCCAGTTTTACGGGCAAATATTCAATTATGATAAAGAGAATCTGATTTGTTACGATGAATGTAATGACGATATTCCATTTCTGCTCGTCTCAAAACAAGACGGAAGCATAACCAAAGAGATCAAAACTCCATTTAAAGAGAAAAAGCTCTTCTTTCAACTTTTAAGACATGAAAAGGGAACAAAAATGGCCGGGCCTGGTATGTATAGTAGAATAACTCCCTTTAATAGCAATTGGATTCTGTTAGAACCTTCATCAGATACGATCTACACCTTAATGCCCGATTGCAGTTTGCGTCCATTTATCGCACGAACCCCACCCATCCATACCATGGATCCGGGATTCTACCTGGTTTTAAAGTTGGTTTCCAATCGTTATTATTTCATGGAAAGCATAAAGAATGTATATGATTTCAGCAAAGAAGAGGGGTTTCCGAGAACGTACCTTGTGTATGATACACAGGAAAAGGATTTCTTTAGGTATATCATATACAATGGCGATTATTCTTATAAAAAAGAATTTTATATGTCTATGCTGACCCCTATCAATTCCAAAGGCGAATTATGGGCTACTCTAAATGCTTTCGAACTTTGCAGAGATTATGAAAAAGGGAAGTTGAAAGGCAAACTGAAAGAAGTTGCCGCGACATTGGGGGAGGATGATAATCGGGTAATCATGTTGGTCAAACACAAAAAGTAACCTCCAGGTTATATTATCGCTTATCAAATACAGGTATAGAATATGAAAAGAATAAATATAACTTTAGTAATCATTCTTTTTCTGGTAACAGTGCCGGAAAGTAAAGGGCAAAAACAGACAGGCAGTAATGATTTCATTACGGTTAATATTGTTAAGAATTATTCCCCAAAAAAGGAATTGATACTTCAGGACTTTATGGATGTTGAATATATTGCGTTGGAAATGAACGATGAGTTTATTAATCAAGGTATCGTATTGGATATAGGCAAGGAATTTATATTAGTAAAAAACAGGAACCGGATTAATGACGGGAATATTTTTGTATATGACAGAACCGGGAAGGCCATACGGAAGATAAATCGTAAAGGACAAAGTGGTGAAGAATATATAAGTCTTTACAGCATTAATTTGGATGAAGAGAACAAAGAGATGTTCGTAAATGATATCTTAGGAAAAAAGATTGTTGTATATGATTTGTACGGAAACTTTAAAAGAAGTTTTAAACATAAAAACGGTACGGATTCCCAATTTTATAGCGACATATTCAATTATGACAGACAACATTTAATTTGCTACGACGAATATAATAAAGAGCTTCCGTTTGTACTTATATCCAAACAGAATGGACACATTTCCCAAGAGATAAAAATTCCATTTAAAGAAAAGAAGTTCTTAAGTCAAATAAAAAAGACAGGGGAAAATAACGGTCAAGCAGTGATCGGGGCCGGACCTGGTCGTTACTATTCCATCTTCCCTTTCAATGACAATTGGATACTTTCAGAACTTTCGTCTGATACGGTATACACCTGTATGCCGGACTACAGCTTGCATCCTTTTATTGCAAGAACACCGTCAATTCAATCCATGAATCCGGAAGAGGGTTTGATTATCCGGTTATTTTCGGATCGCTACTATTTTATGGAATCAATCAAAAATATATATGACTGGGACACACAAGAAGGATTTCCAAGTAAATATTTCATGTACGATACAAAAGAACAGTCTTTTTCCGGATATACTGTATACAATGGGGATTTTACAACAAAAAAGGAAATCTATATGAGTATGATTAAACCCATTAATCACGAAATTGCATCATGGTACTCTTTAGAAGCCTACCAACTTGTTGAATCTTACAACAAAGGAGAACTCAAAGGGATACTTAAAGAAATCGCATCTAAACTGAACGAAGATTCCAATCCGGTTATTATGCTGATAAAATATAAAAAGTAACCTTTAGGATAATTAAAATCGCTTCTCTACCATTTATTCAATATAGGTATCTATTATTATCTAAACATATCTTTGTTAAAAGAAAACTTATGTTTTGGTTATATAAAGCTGAAGGGGACTATTTGTATCTTCCCTCTGTGGTGGGCTTATAGCCCTGAGATATCATCGTTATCACACACATAAATCATCTTTTACAGGTTCATCATTTCTTACAACTGTATCTGTATAAGTAAGCAGGAAGATCCTTACTTGTCAAGATTGCCTGTAAAATAGTTTAGCAGTATTTCATGGGGTTATTGTGCCGTAGAGGAAGGAACCATCCGGCAGATAGAATGAACGATGCGGGATGTGTGCTCCTTCCATACCTACTCGCTATTCATGTTACAGCCGTGAAACAAAAGAAATCCAACTGTAACATAGAAGGAAGACAGTTGTGACATGAAAGGAATACAGCCGTAACATGCAATAGAGGACCGATGTTTATCCGCTATTGATTCATTATTTACCAATTTTGAACTATCTCGTTCCCGTGTTCCGAAGCGGGAACAGAATAGAAAAATGACCGAGAAGAGGGGTATAGTAATGATCTCACACATGACACCTGTCCTTTAAAACTCTCTTATAATATGTAGTGATATGTTAATGTATAAATTACAAGAACTTTGTTTTCATAAACTTTATATATATTGCGAATATAACAACTAAACAGATGTTTCACCTTAAAATAATATTATGATGAACAAATTGAACAGACGTGAGTTTTTGGGATTATCGGCATTAGGCCTGGCCGGTTTGACTATTCTTCCTAGTTGGTCTATTAATGGAAAGAAATATGCTCCCAGTGACCGGATCGTAATGGGGTTTATCGGTCTTGGCAGGCAAGGATCAAGTGATTTCTATGCAGCATCCGCCTGTCCCGGAATACAGGTTGTTGCAGGTTCGGATGCCGACTCCCTGAAAAGAGACCGTTTCGTGAAACGCGTCACAGAATGGCAAAAGAAAGCCGGCTGGAATCCGCGTTGCGACTGTTATGAGTTTTATGAAGAATTGCTGGACAGGAAAGATATCGACCTTGTCTCGATTGCCACCCCTGACCACTGGCATGCTTTGGCGGCGATCCATGCCTGTCAGGTATCCAAAGATGTCTATCTACAAAAGCCGTTGACATATACCATAGCAGAAAGTATTGCCTTAGAAAGGGCTGTCCGCTCCAACAAACGTATCCTTCAGGTGGGTAGCCAGCAACGTTCGGACGGAGAATTTAAAGAAGCGATGGCGTTGGTCAGATCGGGGGCTATCGGGCATATAGAAAAAGTATATGTCCGCATTGGTGAACCACCCGTACCGTTCGATTTACCCGAAGTTCCCGTGCCGCCTTATCTCAATTTCAACCTCTGGATGGGGCCGCTTACCGATCCGAAGATACACTACCACCCGGATATGTGTCCTCCTATCGACAATCCGGAAAGGAAAGAGAAAGGTCCTTGGGCCGTATGGCGCTACTATAGGGAAACAGGAAACGGCTACACATCGGACTGGGGTGCTCACCATTACGACATCGCACAAGCAGCTTTAGGCATGGACGGCTCAGGGCCGATCGAATATATTCCGGCAGGATATAACGGAACCAAGTACAGCACAATGAAATATGCCAACGGGGTCGTGATCACGGAACAGCCTTTTCGCGAGGATAAACCAGACGATAAAGGGCTCAAATTCTTCGGAACGAAAGGCTGGCTCAAAGTGGCACGCGGGTATATCGAATGTTCGGATCCCTCACTCCTGAAACATGAGAAAACGGGAACTTCACACATGCAGAACTTTATCGACTGCGTCCGTTCAAGACTCAACCCGATCGCTCCGGTGGAGGTAGGCTGCAGCACCAACATCATGTGTTGCTTGAACAACATCGCAAATGAATTGCAGCGCCCGGTCAAATGGGATCCTGCAACCCGTAGTTTCGGCGATGACAAAGAGGCGTATGCACATCGCCTGTACCACTATGAGTATCGCAATCCGTACGCATTGCCTTATTGGGAAGATTAAAGAAATCGAGGAAGGGGCAAAGGCGATTTGTACTTTTGCCCTTTTTCTGCCCGGGGGATAATTAAGGGACTGATTAAAGCATATTATTGATTTTCGAAATTGCCAATTTTAAAGGAAGTAGGCTCTTCCCCTATCAAACATAAATGCCATCTTTAAGGATATTATTTTTCAACGCTGGCCGTAATGAATCTCTTAGCCGAATCAAATCAACTTTACATTTACATAATGACTCTAACAATTCTTTAAGGTCAAAAAGAATGAACGGTTCAACCTTTTCAAGCGAAACAAATACATCCAGATCGCTTTCTTCCGTCTGTTCTCCTCTGGCCACAGAGCCAAAAATCCCCAACTCTTTAATACCAAATCGAGGACCAAATTCTTTTTTGAATTTAGATAAGATTTCTTTATATTCAGCTATAGACTGCATAAACCTATCGTTTTTACAAAGTTAGGAATAAAATCAATAATATGCAACTATCCTTTATTTCACCTGTTACTCATCCAAACCCGTCATCTGCTCATTTGCCGGACGGATACTGGTCTTTGCTGAATACATTTGGACTGTAATTAAATTATTCATCTTATTTTTACAGTCATGAAAACAGTACTCCTATTCCTTCTTGTCTTTCTGGCACAAATCGGTTCGGCCGAGACGTTCAAGCCCTATACACCCGACTCCTTGAAAAAAGGCGATTGGGTGGTAATTGAGTCTGTCAACTATTATCCTTACATCGCTCCAGGTCTCAAAGAGGAAGTACCCTGGCGGGCGGAAAACATCCGGAGAATTACCATCCGGGGAACCGTAACAGACGTAAAAGCGGAAACGATCACGATCGACTATACACTTGAAAACGTTTATGACTGCCGGAATGATAAAGAGAAGCCCGGTTTTTCCTATTTTGACAGCCGCTATATGCAGGATCTTGTTGTCGAAGAGAATGAGGCAGGCAAGCTGATTGCGCGTTTCACATACGACCGAAAAAGCGGAAAAACAAAAACTTTCAAGAAAGAAGATTATCTATATACGTACACAATGGCCTATATTCCTTTCGGAGTAAGAGGGACAGGGATGCCTGCCAACTCCACAGATATAGGAGCAGACGACATAAAATTCGACAGGTTCTCGACCTTCTTATTTGATAATTTCCCGGCCAAATGGGAAAAAGACGGCACGATCCGGTTAACTCCGGATGCACGGATTGTCGATGCATCATTTGAACTTCCTCCGAATACGGAATTTACCGTAAGCAACTTCAGTTTCGAGGCATCCAAAGATTCGACTGTCCATAAAAAAATATTTATTGCCTACCCGACTGATTATAAAGTCGGAGAACGAATGACACTGCTGCTTACTCCCGGAGATTCCATTATTCAGGACAAAGAATTATATGAAAAGACACACAATATGCGTTATATGGGACGAGGAAGCGAGCAAAACAACTTTCAATACAGTTTCGTACGGTTTGCCAACATATACGAATCTGACATACGTAACCTTGACTTCGACTCTCCCGACCAGATGAAAAAAGACTTCCAGTCCCGCAACGCCCTTTTTCAAGCTGCGTTAGAGAACGATGACTTTAAGAATATGGACCCCTATTGGAAAAAGGTATTCGAACGTTCGGAGCAATACTTTGAAGGAATGCTTGTCCTTATGCGCTATATGAAAGCGACCGACAAAGAGGCCTGGCATAAAAGCGGCCTGCTCGACTGGCAAGCGCCTCATTTCGCATCGGTCAATCCACTCATCGACTTTGCATACAGTACGAAAAAACCGTTTGCCACATGTTACTATTCTTTCCTGTACGGATATTCACTCTATAAGAAACAGGAGCTCAAATCGGATAACCTATGCCTGAATAAGGAGAAAGAATTAACCCCACAGGAGAACTATCTTCTGAACAAACAGATTTTCTCCGGTTTCCCCCAATATGTGGTAAACGAGGCGACTTTAGGGAGTATCATGTACGACAGTATGTTATCTGAAATAGAAGAAGACTATAATGATTTTATCAGCTCCTGCCCAGATACCAGCCTGACAAATATATTGACCTCCGCATACAATAAGTTCTTACCTTTCGAAGCCGGAAGAAACATCCGGGAGAGTGGCCTTATGATAGTCGACAATCTGAAGCTGAAGAAAGGAAGCGACCGGAAATATATCCTGCTATTTTTATCGACACAGGGAGGCCTTCCCGCATCGGGACTCCAAAACGCGCTTGATTTTCAGAAACGCCTTGAATCAGATGGGATATCATCCGCCGTACGGCTCGAACTATACGCCAAATTCTCCGATCATAATGCCAATCGGGTAAAGCCTTACAAAGCGATCCCCGACCAGCAAATCGAGGAATTAAAACGTAAAGGGTTCAGCACCATGACGATCCTGATGCGTGAAGACGGGACCATCCTCTATCGCAAATTTGGCAATTGGTTATTTGATCCTCAAAAGCCACTCCTCCAAGTACTACAAAAGGACCTGAACAGAGTAGACGAGTCGATGAGTGATTTCAAAAAAGGATTCAAAGAAGGTGTTTTAGGTTCGCTCTTAGTCATTGTAATCATCGGTCTCGTTTACTATTTCCGGACCAGAAGTAAGCGGAAAGAGGAACGCAACCGGCGGCATATCTCCGAGCTTGAACTCCGCGCGATCCGTTCCCAGATGAATCCGCATTTCATCTTTAATGCATTAAGTTCGATCCAGAATCTGATTAACCGTTCGGCCAATCAGGAAGCGAACAAATACCTGATCGACTTCTCGCGTTTGCTGCGGAAAGTATTGGCGACTTCCGAAAAGAAGTTAGTGCCTCTTTCCGATGAGCTCGAACAATTACAGTTATATTTGAAACTCGAGCAGCTTCGTTTCCCCTTCTCCTACTCGTTCGCTATTGATGAAAACATCAAACCGGAACTGATCGAAATACCGGGAATGCTGATACAGCCGTTCGTTGAAAACGCCGTAAAGCACGGAATCGCTCCATGGGGAGAAGGAGAAATCATAATTCGATTATCTTTGCAGAAGCAAGTGCTGGTAATCGATATTACAGACGACGGTCCCGGAATAGCGACAGACACAGACGGAGGCTTCGGCATCCGTGCCATCAGCAGCCAATTCGAGATATTAAAGACTTTATATAATACGGAAATCAGTATTACAATTGAAAACAGACAGGAGAAAGAATCTGTTTCCGGTTGCCATGTCCGATTATCCATTCCTTTATAACAAAACGAATATATGGAAACGAAAATAACTGCAGCAATCGTTGAAGACGAACAGGGAAATAGGGAAAACCTGCTCCGTATGGTTGAAACCTATTGTCCGCAAATCAGGATTTCGGCGATCTGCAGTTCCGTGACCGAAGCCCGTAGCATCCTCCCCGAAACAAAACCGGATATCCTTTTTCTGGATATCCGGCTGGGGGATGATACCGGTTTTAGCCTGTTGGAAAGTCTCCCGGATATTTCGTTTGAAGTGATCTTCACCACAGCCTACGACAGCTATGCAATCCAGGCCATCCGTTTCAGCGCGCTCGATTACCTGCTGAAACCGATCGACCCGGAAGAGCTGGTACATGCGGTCGATAAAGCGGTACAGGTTATTCTCAGGAAACAGGAAAATAAGCGAATGCAAAACCTGCTACAGAACGTCCGGGCACTGGACAAGCAGAAGAAAATAGCTTTGTCCGTAGCCGACAAAATAGAGTTTGTGGAGATCGGTTCTATCATCCGCTGCGAATCAGAAAGTAATTATACGACCTTCTACCTGAAGTCCGGAGAAAAGCTGATCGTTTCCAAAACACTCAAGGAGTTTGACGAATTACTAACGCCCTACAATTTCCTCCGCGTCCACCAGTCACATCTGATCAATCTGGATGAAATCAGAAGTTTCATCAAAACGGACGGCGGCTATATCCGGATGAAAGACGGTTCGACCGTCAGTATCTCCCGGCAACGGCGCAACTATGTGCTGGAAGTTCTAAAGCAGTTATAAACCATTAACTGCCCGGATTCCCGTTTACTCTTTATACTTCAGGTCAAAACGTCCTTTCGTAATACGGTCACCTTCAAAAGTACCGCTGAATATCCCGTCGGACATACGGGTTATATGGACCTTTCCATCTCCCATATTTTGATTATCAAAAGATACATCTGTATAAGGGAGCGTTTCGCCCTGTTTAGGGTTAGCAATAGTAAAACGGAGATATGAACCGAAACCGACTTGTGCCGAAACCGTCATGCCGGTGCTATCTTCCAACTGTGTATATTCTGCTGCCGGTAATCCCCAGCGTCCACTTACGTACACCCAGCCATCTACCAGGCAACCGAATGTATTCGCACCAACTGTAGTAGCTTCCGGCATAATAGTCGGGTCGACCGATTCATTTTCTTCACATGCTATACAGAAAAACATCAAGCAAAGGAATAATATATGTCTCATAACTGCATCTGATTAAAAGTGAAAATTCATACCGAACAACAACGATAATTGGGAAAAGCATCCGCCACCGCCACTTAATTCAGGAGATTCGACCTGCCATTTCTGACCATGATATCTGACTGAATAGTTTTCCGAAGAAGTCACGATCCAATTGAGCTTTGCCGATAATCCCACATGCGGAAAGAAAAGATATTCGCCACCTGCCGACAGGTTATATGCCAACTTGTTCATCGAGACATTACGGGGTTTATCGTACACGAAGCTTTTATCTTTGTATGATTGATACCCCACGCCTGTTGACAAAGACAGATTGTATTTCTGCTTTACGTAGAAAAGGGCGATCTGCGGTGCGATATAGTGCATTAAGATTTTATCGGAGCCTTCGTCATGCGTGTTTTTATATCGTTCGCCCTGATAGACGATACCTGGAGCCAGCTTAAATGAATTGAAGATATATTTATCTTCCAAATAGTAGTAGTTAACATCCCAGGCAACCCCATTTCTCAAATCATTGCGATAGGTTTCTGAGTTGTTAGTGATCCCGATCATTTCTCCCAAATACCAGGAAGGACCTGCATGGACAGAGAATATCGACTTTCCAATGGATGCCTCCTGTGCAAACAACGACAGCGTTTGGATCAACAGCCCTAATAAAAGCACATACTTTTTCATAACAATCTACTTAAAGTTATATTATTATGATGCTTAAGACAGATCAAACGCTGCACCCGAAGCCTTAATTCTCCGACCCTATCCTTATCTCCATAGTATTGCCCGATTCAGGTAATTGATAAATTCCGGATCGTCGGGGGCGATGATAAAGTTTCCACGACCGGCTGTCGTAATCAGAATGCAGTTATTGGAACGACGGGCAAAGATCTTCACATGTCCGATAGTGGTAAAAGAGAAATATCCAAGATAACCAAACAACCAGCTGGAACCGAACGAACGGATCCCAACTCCTAAATCCGTTTGATCTACTTCTCGTGCCGAAATGATCTCTTCAATGCGGATATAATATTTCCGGAAGGGTGTGTCGATTGTCAGCTTTTCCCCATCCACGATAAAGCGTTTCGGCATAAAGCCCCGAGTTGTAACAGAAAGGAGGGTGCTAAAAGCAAACATGCCAAGCAATGCATACAGTTCTCCATAGTAGGCCGGGAATAAGCAAACGCCATACAAGATAAAAAGCGTGACAGATGTTTTTATCTTATTGGTACTATCCATCGTTGAAGAAGAGATCCGGGCTTCCATAATGTCATTCTTTAGGTATTACTTAGATATTCCAAGATTTACAAATATAACCAAAAACCCATACAAAATGCATTCGATTTGCACTATCTTTGCAAAAACAAAGATAATTAGGACAATGACTTTCAATTACGATGTGATCGTGGTAGGCGCCGGACACGCAGGCTGTGAAGCCGCAGCGGCTGCAGCCAACTTAGGTTCGAAGACACTTCTCATAACAATGGATATGAACAAGATTGCGCAGATGAGCTGCAATCCGGCGGTTGGTGGTATAGCCAAGGGGCAGATCGTCCGTGAAATCGACGCTTTAGGCGGTTATATGGGAATTGTGACGGATCATACAGCCATCCAGTTCCGTATGCTGAATAAGAGCAAAGGGCCGGCTATGTGGAGCCCGCGCTCGCAAAGCGACCGCGCCCGCTTTATCGAATGCTGGCGGGGAATACTCGAGAACCTTCCGAACCTTTATATCTGGCAGGATACCGTGCGCGAGCTTTTGCTCGATGGAGACACGGTATGCGGTGTAAAAACCTATATGGACGTCGAGTTCCGTGCCAAAAGCGTAGTGCTTACAAACGGGACTTTCCTGAACGGCCTGCTTCATATCGGACGTACACAGTTGCGCGGCGGCCGTATAGCCGAACCGGCAGCAACCGGGCTGACCGAGCAATTGGTTTCGTTAGGCATCAAATCTGAACGGATGAAGACCGGGACACCTGTGCGCATCGATGCACGGAGCGTCCACTTCGATGAAATGGCGGAACAGCCGGGGGAAAACGACTTCCACAAGTTCTCCTATATGGACACTTCGCACCGTGTTTTGAAACAGCTCAGTTGCTGGACGACATTCACAAATGAGGCCTGTCATGAGGTTTTGCGCCAGGGTCTCCCCGACTCTCCGCTCTACAACGGACAGATCCAAAGCATCGGCCCGCGCTATTGCCCCAGCATCGAGACAAAGATCGTTACGTTTGCAGACAAACCCCAGCATCAGCTTTTCCTGGAGCCGGAAGGCGAAACGACGCAGGAATATTATCTGAACGGCTTCTCCTCTTCCCTGCCCCTCGATATCCAGTTGCGTGCCCTGCAACAAATACCGGCATTCCGCGACATACAGATTTACCGTCCGGGATATGCCATCGAATATGATTTCTTCGATCCGACACAGCTACAGCATAACCTGGAAACAAAACAAATCCATAACCTGTTCTTCGCCGGACAGATCAACGGAACGACGGGATATGAGGAAGCAGGCGGACAAGGCCTGATCGCCGGCATCAACGCGCACATCAATTGCCATGGTGGCGAACCGTTCATATTAGGCCGCGACGAAGCCTACATCGGCGTATTGATAGACGACCTCGTCACAAAAGGCGTAGACGAGCCTTACCGTATGTTTACCTCCCGCGCCGAATACCGCATCTTGCTCCGCCAGGACGATGCGGATATGCGCCTGACGGAAAAAGCATACAAGATCGGTTTGGCAAAACAAGACCGTTACGACCTGCTCACAGAGAAAAGAGCAAGCCGGGATGCGATCATCTCTTTTGCCGAAAACTATTCCATCAAACCGCAATACATAAACAGCGGATTGGAGGCATTAGGCACAACTCCCCTTTCACACGGCTGCAAGCTGATCGAATTAATTCCGCGTCCGCAAGTCACGCTGGAAAATATGGCAGAACTTGTTCCTGCCTTCCGCGAGGTTTTGGACAAAGTTCCGGTTTCACGCAAAGAAGAGATTATCGAAGCGGCAGAAATACTGATCAAGTATAGCGGCTATATCCGTCGCGAGCAGATCATCGCTGACAAGATCAGCCGCCTGGAGAATATCCATATCAAAGGTAAATTCGATTATAATTCTATCCAGTCTTTATCGACGGAAGCCCGCCAGAAGCTGACGCGGATAGACCCGGACACCATTGCCCAGGCAAGCCGTATTCCGGGCATCTCGCCAAGCGACATAAACATCCTATTGGTAATGCTTGGCCGCTAAAGGCAGAATGTTCCACGTGAAACATTTACTTTAACAAGAACAGCGTAAAACACTAAGAATAGGACAGAAACATACATAAAATAGAATGAGCGTAACCGAGGAACATATAAAAACAATACTTTCCATCATACCTGAATCGCCGGGGTGCTACCAGTATTTCGACGATAAAGGGACGATCATTTATGTAGGCAAGGCAAAGAACCTGAAGCGCCGTGTCTCCTCCTATTTCAACAAGGAACACGACAGCAACAAGACGCGCGTTCTTGTCAAGCAGATACGGGACATTAAATACATCGTTGTCGATTCCGAAGAAGACGCTCTCCTTTTAGAGAACAATCTGATCAAACAATATCGTCCCCGGTATAACGTGCTGTTGAAAGACGACAAGACATATCCGTCCATTGTTGTCAAGAACGAATATTTCCCGCGCGTATTCCAAACAAGGAATATTGTACGGGACGGCTCGCGCTATTACGGTCCCTATCCTTCCGTGTACACAGCAAAAGTCATGCTGCAAATGCTGAAAGATTTATATCCGTTACGAACCTGCAAATATCCTCTTACCCCCGAATCCATCGCCGAAGGACGCTATAAAGTTTGCTTGGAATATCACATCAAACGGTGTAAAGGGCCATGCGAAGGATTGCAGACACTGGAAGAATACCAGCAAAACATCTCTGAAATAAAAGAGATCCTGCGCGGAAACATTTCACAGATAAGCAAGCATCTCTACGAACAGATGCAAACCCTTGCCGGAGAATTACGGTTCGAGGAAGCGCAAAAGATTAAAGAAAAGTACGAAGTCATCGAGAATTACCGCGCCAAATCGACGGTCGTCACACCGATGCTTCACAATATAGACGTCTTCTCGCTGGCCGAAAACGAGAACTCCGCTTATATCAACTACATGCATATAGGAAATGGGGCCATCGTCCAGGCCTATACCTTTGAATATAAAAAGCGTTTGGATGAATCGAAAGAAGACCTCCTTAGTCTGGGCATTATCGAAATGCGCAACCGCTTTAAAAGTACGGCACGCGAAATCATTATTCCTTTTCCGCTGGATATAGAGCTGGAAAACGTGACGATCACAGTGCCCCAACGCGGAGACAAGAAAAAACTGGTCGAGCTTTCCGAGATGAACGTAAAGCAATACAAAGTAGACAAACTGAAACAGGCGGAAAAGCTGAATCCGGAACAACGCAGCACGCGCCTTCTGAAAGAAATTCAAGACACCTTGCATCTGCCTAAACTACCCGCACATATTGAGTGTTTCGACAATTCGAACATACAGGGAAGCGATGCGGTGGCTGCGTGTGTTGTCTTCAAAATGGCGAAACCATCGAAGAAAGATTACCGGAAATACAATATCAAGACAGTTGTCGGTCCGGACGATTATGCCTCCATGAAAGAGGTCGTACGCCGCCGCTACCAGCGCGCCATAGACGAGAAATCTCCCCTGCCCGACCTGATCATTACGGACGGTGGAAAGGGGCAAATGGAAGTAGTACGCGAAGTTCTCCAAGATGAACTCCACCTCGACATTCCGATTGCCGGCCTTGCAAAAGACGGCAAGCACCGGACGTCGGAACTGCTTTTCGGCTTCCCTCCCGAAACAATCGGTATGCCGATACAAAGTTTCATGTTCAAGTTCTTCACCCAGATGCAGGACGAAGTACACCGTTTCGCCATCACTTTCCACAAGGACAAGCGAAGCAAGAACCAGACAAAATCGGAATTAGACGCCATAAAAGGGATCGGAGAAAAGACAAAAGTATTACTTTTACGCCACTTTAAGAGCGTAAAGCGAATACGCGAAGCCAGCTTCGACGAACTGAAGGCAGTAATCGGAGAAGCCAAAACAAATGCTTTAATAAATGGTTTAAAATAAAGATATGAGAACATTGATACAACGGGTACAGCACGCCTCGGTCACCATTGACGGGCAATTGAAGTCTAAAATAGGAAAAGGGCTGCTCGTGCTGGTCGGCGTTGAAGACCGCGACACCCGGGAAGACATCGAATGGTTGTGCAAGAAGGTTGCCAACCTGCGTATTTTTGACGATGAAAACGGCGTTATGAACCGTTCCGTAATCGAAACGGAAGGCGAAGTAATGGTGGTCAGCCAATTCACGCTGCATGCCTCCACCAAGAAGGGAAACCGTCCTTCTTACATCCACGCTTCCAAGCCGGACATAGCGATTCCGATGTACGAAGCCTTCTGCGCGGAAATGGGCCTGCAAATCGGCAAAGAGGTACAAACGGGCACATTCGGCGCCGATATGAAAGTGGAGCTGCTCAACGACGGCCCTGTTACGATTTGGATCGACTCACAAAATAAAGAATAATATGGCAGAAGTTACGCTTAAACAGGCACAGGAGCAGGTGGACAGCTGGATCAAAACGTATGGCGTCCGCTACTTCAACGAACTGACGAATATGACTATCCTGACGGAAGAGGTCGGAGAACTGGCGCGCATCATGGCCCGCACTTACGGCGAACAGTCCTTTAAGGAAAGCGACAAACACCGCGATTTAGGCGATGAAATGGCGGATGTTTTATGGGTATTGCTCTGCCTTGCCAACCAGACAGGTGTCGATCTGACTGCCGCTTTCGAAAAGAACCTGCAGAAGAAGACCGACCGCGATAAAGAACGACATATAAACAATAAAAAACTATAAGATATGGCACACGAACACGATCATGAATGTGGATGCGGACATCATCACCACGATGAAGATACCGAACATCTCCACACCGACAAATATCAGCAGGCCTTTGCCAAGTTTGAACCAGCCGGCTCGCCCGAAGAGGTTGCCGAACGGGTAAAAACACTGCTTGAAAAGCACGGAAAAGAGAACTTCACACCGGACGTACTGAAACAAATTCACAGTTTCATCGACCTGACTTCCCTCACCAGCATCGACACGAAAGAAAGCATCTGGAAACTGGTGGACAAGGTAAACGACTTTGAAGGCACTCGCCCGGACGTTCCCAACGTAGCTGCCATCTGTACTTATCCCCTATTTGTGGAAACAGTCAAGCAGGCACTTGCTGCCCAGGACGTGAAGATTGCATCCGTTGCCGGAGGCTTCCCCTCCTCCCAGACATTTATGGAAATAAAGATTGCCGAGACCGCCATGGCAGTCATGCAGGGAGCCGATGAAATTGACGTAGTGATGAATTTAGGCTATTTCATGGAAGAGAACTACGAGGAGATTGCGGAAGAAATCCAGGAAATAAAAGAAAGCTGCCGCGACGCCAAGCTGAAAGTAATCCTCGAAACCGGTGCCCTCGTAGCTCCGGAAAGCATTCGGAAGGCATCAATCCTCGCCCTCTATTCCGGTGCCGATTTCATCAAAACATCAACAGGTAAAGGTTATCCCGGCGCAACCCCGGAAGCCGTTTATACGATGTGCCAAGTGTTGAAAAAGTACCATTCCATCACAGGAAAACGTGTCGGCATTAAAGTATCAGGCGGTGTCCGCACAGCAGAAGATGCTGTCCGCTACTACACGCTCGTGAAAGAGGTCTTAGGCAACGACTGGCTGAATAAAGACCTGTTCCGTATCGGTGCAAGCAGCTTGGTGGAAGACATTGAGCAACGTTTAGGAAAGTAAGCGCAACAGTAAAAATTTCTTAAAAAGTTTCACCTGTTCCCCAAGTCTGAAACTTTAGTTTCTCCGGCATGAAACTAAAGTTTCACCACAAGGGAACAAAAGTTTCATCGTGATGAAACAAAAAGAGTCTCCCAAGCAAAATTCTTACGCCTGGGAGACTCTTTTAACTTAATATATCATATTCAATTCATTTACCCGTATCCTCAGGAAGTTTCCCTAAAGAGTTATGCGCATTTAAAGGAGAGACAACAGAACGCCCTAACTGACTTTCCAATTGCTGCCGTGCAACCTTGGCAACCTTCCCTCCTTCCATCGCAACAGAAGCGTTTTCATCGAATGTCTGCGGATCTTTAGCTTGCGAAAGTTCAGTTGTAGAAGCTTCTGCAAGCATATTCAAAACCAATTCGGTATTGGTCATATTATCCCTCAGATTTTCTTTTTTCAATCCTTTAAAGGCCTTATATTCCTTCGTTGTCTTATCAGACCATGTTTTTGTGATGATGTCGGTCAGAGAAGCAAACTGCACACCTTCCTCCATGCCACAACGTTTCCATTCATCCGTTAAGTTCTTACGGATTTCAATACTTTTCAGGCGTTGGTTAATCCAACTGTCGGAATATCCCAAACGCTTATATTCCCACATAGCGCGGTCAATCGTCAGTTCCGGATCTTGCAATTCATCGATTCTTTCACTTGCAATCTGTGCCATCCACAATTTAAAGGGTTCAGCTTTAGGAGAAGGGACAGACTGGATCAGACGGAAAAGCTGTTCGGTATCGGCCACATCGGTAAGCCGCATCTTACCATCAACTGCTCGCATTTTCAAACCGTGACAACTTGTCACGGTTTCATTCCCTTCCTGCTTCAATCGTTGTTTTAATTTACGCCAATAAGCCGTAGGATCAGGGCTTTCAGTTAACACGCCCATCACATCTACGATAGAAAAGTACCATTTTTCCTGTTCATCGTCCCAAACGGTACGAACTTTACGCTCTTCAAAGAGCTTGATTGCTTCTTTTTTTGTCATAGTCACTGTTTTTATAATAATATTCTACAAATGTACCCATTATATAATAGCAAACCGAACTTCTCAACACATATTTCACCCGTTAGGAACAATCATTGATTATCACCACAATAAAAATCAGGAAGAAAAGATTTTATTACAATATAAATCATATCTTTATAGCCACTTAGATAGATAAGTGACAGTGTTTCTTTGGACCTTTTAATATTTCTCAATTCAGTCGGGAGCTTTATGCTCATGCGTTAACTGTAAGTAAAAAGCCAGGAAATCCTTTGAAAAATCACAAGACCGATCAGAAGGAACAGCGACCGGATGACCGGTTATCACTAATAATAATATGATTTACACATGAAAAGACTAATGAGTATTTTATGCCTGGGAGGAATGATGAGTATACTCCCTGCAACGGCACAAGAGTTTAAATTAGGACCGGAAGGTTATTTCCAAAACCAGGGTGTGAATGTAATGGGCTTCGACGACATTTATCCGGAGGGCCATCAGGGTGGTGTTTCCCTGATCATGCATGGACACCGTGTAGCCACTAATGGAGATATTCGCCTCGAACCGACACCCGGCCAATGGCAACCGGTCCCGAAACAGAGAAAACGGGATCTTGATCCCGTAGCCAACACCATCACGGCCCGTTTGAGTTTCCCTGATTCTTCGCGGCATTTGACGGGATTCAACCCAATGATTTACCCAGATTTAGCATTCGACTACACCGTAACGATTAAGGGAGAAGGCGGTTCGGTTGTCGTCACAGTCGACCTGGATCGTCCCATACCACAGGAATTTATCGGAAAGGTCGGATTCAACCTCGAACTTTTCCCCGGCGCTCTCTTCGGAAAGCCTTGGATTATGGACACGCAGACGGGTATTTTCCCACAGCAGGCGAACGGACCTACGCGCTACGAACCGGCCAACCACTCGCATACCGGTAACTTCAATCCGGAAGGGAAAGCCTCTGCGGAGATGTTGGCCGGCAAAGGCTACAGCCCGATTGTGGCTGACGACATCGTGTCGGAACCTTATGCTGTCGGAAAACGTTTCACCGTCCGCCCGGACGATCCTTACAGCCGGTACACGATCGAGACAAAAGGCTCCGACCTAAAACTGTATGACGGCCGGATGAACCACAACAACGGCTGGTTTGTCGTGCGGAGCGAAGTGCCGGCCGGAAAGACCAAAGAAGCGATCCGGTGGGTCATCACACCCAACGTTGTAAAGGATTGGATCTATACGCCGGTTGTCCAAACGTCCCAATTAGGCTATCATCCCAACCAGCCCAAAGTCGCTGTTATCGAGCTGGATAAAAGAGATACAAGACTTCAGCAACCGAAACTCTACAAGATTACCCCCGACGGAGAAAAAGAAGTGCTTGCCGCCGCCGGACAGAAATGGGGACAATTCCTCCGTTACAACTACCTGAAATTCGACTTCTCGTCTATCAAAGAGGAAGGCTTATACCAGGTACATTACGGAGATGCCGTCTCTTCCATCTTCCGGATTGCGAAAGATGTGTATGATCGTGGCACCTGGCAACCGGTCCTGGAATACTTCCTCCCGGTACAAATGTGCCACATGCGGGTAAACGAGAAATACCGCGTATGGCATGATTTCTGCCATATGGACGATGCCCGTATGGCGCCTGTCAACTTCAACCATATCGACGGCTATGCGCAAGGGCCTTCCACACTGACGAAGTACAATCCGGGCGATGTAGTCCCCGGCCTGAACATCGGCGGCTGGCATGATGCAGGCGACTTCGACCTCCGGGTGGAATCGCAGGCCGGAGAAGCCTATATCCTGGCCCTCGCCTATGAAGCCTTCCATGTGGACTACGACGCTACCGCCATCGACCAGCACAGCCGGATCACAGAGATTCATCAACCCGACGGGAAACCGGATATGCTGCAACAGGTGGAAAACGGCGCCCTGACCGTTATCGGCGGTTACCGTGCCTTGGGACGCCTGTACAGAGGTATTATCTGTAACGGCCTCCGCCAGTATGTGCTGCTCGGAGATGCTTCCGCGATGACCGACAATGTAGCCGGAAACGAAGACGATCGCTGGGTCTTCACCGAGGACAATCCGAACCGCGAACTGACGACTGCCGCCCAAATGGCTGCCGCTTCACGCGTCTTGAAAGGATTCAACGATACCCTGAGCGTACAAGCATTAGATTGCGCCCGTACCCTCTTCGACGTGACGAAAGAATCCGCACAGACAAAGGCCTCAAAGGTACACGCCGCAACCGAACTCTATCTGACTACCGGCGACCAGCAATACAAGAACTATCTGCTGAAAGAGAAAGACTTTATTGCCCAGAACATCGGCCGTGTAGGTTGGTTCATCGGCCGGGCTGAAAAGAAAATGAACGATGCCGACTTCAGTAAGGCTGTCCGGAACGCGTTAGCCGGTTTCCGGACAGAGTTGGATAAGCAAGGGGCTGAAACACCTTATGGCATCCCCTATCGTCCGCATATTTGGGGAGCCGGTTGGGACATACAGTCGTTCGGCTACCGCCATTACTTCCTGCACACGGCTTATCCGGATATCTTCGGACCGGAATATGTGTACAATGCGCTGAATTTCGTCTTAGGATGCCATCCGGGCACAAATACGGCATCATTTGCATCCGGAGTGGGTGCAGTGTCGGCAACAGTCGGTTATGGCCTTAACCGCGCCGATTGGTCGTATATCCCGGGCGGTGTGGTTTCGGGAACAGCTCTGATTCGTCCGGATTTCCCCGAACTGCTGGTCTTCCCTTACCTTTGGCAGCAGGTCGAATATGTGTTAGGCGGAGGCTCATCGCATTATATGTTCCTGGTATTAGCGGCACAGCAGCTCCTATCGGATAAATAAAAACAGAAAATTAAATAATTACCACCATGAAACGATTCTTAATTCTTGCGCTTATTATGAGCATGGGCATCTCCTTAGTGGGGCATGCCGGCAATTACAAGAGCTTTAAAGTATCCGTCTATACGCGGGCTTACGAAGTAGAAAAAATGAAAGACCTGCATTGGTTGGATTCTACCTGGACCATTATCTCCAGCCAGGTAAAAGTAGACAAGATTTATCTGGAAACACACCGCGACCTGCTGATTGTTCCGGACAAAACACTGGAACAGGCAAAGAAGTTCTTCCAGGACAGAGGCGTAGAAGTCGGAGGCGGTATCACCTACACGATCGACGAGTCGAACAGCTTCGAGACCTTCTCCTATTCCAACCCCGAACATCGGAAGAAGGTACAGGAAATAGCCGAACACACAGCCAAGCACTTTGACAATTTCATCCTCGACGACTTCTTCTTCACCAGCAGCAAGTCCGATATCGACATCAAGGCAAAAGGTGACAAGAGCTGGACCCAATATCGCACCGAGCTGATGACGGAAGCCGGACAGAACCTGGTCATCAATCCGGCAAAGAAGGTGAATCCGAATGTGAAGATCATCATCAAATATCCGAACTGGTACGACCATTTCCAGGGATTGGGATTCAACCTCGCCACCGGTCCGCAGATATTCGACGGAATCTGGAGCGGCACGGAGACACGCGATCCCTCCTCCGCCCAGCATCTGCAAAACTACCTAAGCTACAATATCATCCGTTATTTCGACAACCTGCGCCCGGGACATAACTTCGGTGGCTGGGTGGATTCGGGCGGTTCCAATATGGGTATGGACCGCTATGCGGAACAACTCTGGCTCAGTATGTTTGCCAAAGCACCTGAAATTGCACTTTTTGCCTATCACGAACTGTTAGGGACCAAGCTGCGTCCTGAAATCCACCGTACGCCCTGGCAGGGAATGGGAACCAGCTTCAACTACGACGAAATGATGAAGCCTATCCGTTTGCCGAACGGCAGCACGACTCTTCCGACGACGATCGCACGCGTAGCCGGCGTATCGCTCGAACAAATCGACGCTTTTGTCTACAAATTAGGGAAACCGATCGGCATCAAGAACTACAAGCCTTTCCATTCATTGGGAGATGACTTTTTGCAGAACTATCTCGGAATGATCGGCCTTCCGATGGATATGTATTCCCAATTCCCGACAGACCAGAAGGTGATCCTTCTGACGGAACAGGCTAAATACGATGCCGATATTATCTCAAAGATGAAAAAACAGTTGCAAAAAGGCGGCGATGTTGTCATCACCAGCGGATTACTGGCAGCCATTCCCGAGAAAATAGCAGATATAGCCGAACTGCGTGCCTCAGACCTTAAAGCCCTGGTCAATGACTTCGGACGTGCCGGCACTGCCGACAAAGACATCCTGATCACGCAAGTGCGCTACCAGACCAATGACGCATGGGATATATTGAGCGCCGGACGCCCCTTGCAGAAAGGTGTAAGCGGTTACCCGATGCTGCTGCGGGCCCCCTACTCCAAAGGAAATCTGTATGTGATGACTATTCCGGATGATTACGGAAACCTGTATGACCTGCCCGAAGGCGTGTTGAATGCTTACCGCCGTGTGTTGAGCCAGGATTTGGACATGTATATAGAAGGTCCTGCGAAAGTAAGCCTTTTCCTTTATGACAACGGCACTTTCATCGTAGAATCGTTCCGCGACGAACCTGTTACAATCCGTCTTGTAACCAATAAAAAGATAGAAGCGGTGAAAGATATGCTGAAAGGCACTCTGGTTGAAAAGCTACCCGAAAACCAGCGGGATCATGCAAACAGGTATCTCATTACTTTGATGCCCCACTCATATAAAGTATATGAAGTAGCGAAATAATAAGAAAGGGGATGCAGAATAGTCTGCATCCCCTTTCTTTTATTCTATTTCTGACGCTCTACAATATAATCGGCAAGTAGCAATAATCCGTCACGGGCCTCCGACTCGGGTAAAGTCAGGAGAACTTCGACTGCTTTATCATGATACGCCTGCATCCGCTGTCCGGCATATTCGATTCCTCCGTTTGCTTTAGCAAAATCGATCAGCAGGTCGATATTCTTTGCAGAGAAATCCTTTTCATTAATAATACGCAGACAATTGTCCACCTCCTCTTTCGGGCCTGTTTGCAAAGCATGCAGCAAAGGAAGCGTTACCTTTCCTTCCCGGATATCATTACCGGTCGGTTTCCCGATATTAGTTTCTTTAAAATAGTCGAATATATCGTCTTTAATCTGGAAGCAATAGCCCAAATATTCCCCGAACTCACGGCATTTTTTCACCATTTCATCGGAAGCATTGGCAGAAATAGCCCCTATTTCAGCACAAGCGGAAAGTAACATCGCCGTCTTTTTCCGTATCACCTGCATATAGCAGGATTCATCAATAATGCTTTCTTCGGCAGTCTCGAGTTGTTTGATCTCCCCTTCCGACAGATCACGCCCCAAGTTCGAAACAATTCCTATTATTTGCAGATTACCCGTCTGAATGGAACGGATCAAAGCGGTGGAAAGGACATAATCCCCTACCAGGACAGAAATGCGGTTATCAAATATAGCATTCAGGGAAGGAACGCCGCGACGCTGCTTAGTCTCGTCAACAACATCATCATGGATAAGCGTGGCAGTATGAAGCAATTCGAGTAAAACAGCCGAATTAATCGTATGATCCGTCACCTGCCCGCATGTTTTCGCAGCCAGCAGCACCAATAAAGGGCGGACATGTTTTCCACTCGCATTCAGTATCTGATCAATAGCCGATTGCAGACGATTCGTCTCGCTTCGCAGCGAAGCGGCAAACTCATCATTGAAACGTTTAAATTCTGCGGCAACCGGTTTCTCTATTTTACTTCTATCCTTCATAATCGATCCTAAGATGCGCAAAAGTAACAAAAAGTATCGAGTAAGCGAGTTTTTTCGTACATTTACCGACAATTGTCACACTAAAACGTGTTAAAAGCGATGAAGTTATTCCTCATAGATGCTTATGCATTGATTTATCGGTCCTATTACGCCTTTATCAAGAATCCGCGTATCAACTCCAAAGGCATGAACACTTCGGCCATCTTTGGTTTCATCAATAGTCTGGAAGAAGTCCTGAGACGTGAAAACCCAACTCATATAGCTGTTGGCTTCGATCCGAAAGGCCCGACCTTCCGCCACGAAGCCTACGAACAGTACAAGGCGCAACGGGAAGAAACTCCGGAAGATATCCGCAAATCGGTCCCTTACATTAAGGACATCATAGAAGCCTATAATATCCCGATTTTGGAAGTACCGCGCTATGAGGCTGACGACGTAATCGGCACGGTAGCCAAGCAAGCCGAAAAAGAAGGATTCGAGGTTTACATGATGACGCCCGACAAAGATTACGGTCAATTGGTGTCCGAGCATATATTTATGTACCGTCCCCGTTTCGGCGGAGATTACGAGATTATGGGTGTCCCCCAGGTCTTGGCCAAATACGGACTTACTTCCGTCGACCAGGTGATCGACCTCTTGGGACTGATGGGCGACAGTTCGGACAACATCCCCGGCTGCCCGGGTGTCGGTGAAAAGACCGCTCAAAAACTACTGACAGAATTCGGAACTATCGAGAACCTCTTAGAGAACACCGACAAGCTGAAAGGTTCCCTCCAAAAAAAGGTCATCGAGAATATGGAGCAGATTCGTTTCTCCAAATTCTTAGCAACGATCAAGACGGATGTTCCCATCCAGTTCGATGCCGCCAAATGCATCCGCGAGAAGATGAACGAAGAGCGTCTGATTGAGATTTACACAGAATTAGAATTTAGAACATTTATTAACAAGCTATCCGGAGAACCGGAAAAAGTCAAAACAGAGTTCAAGTCCACCTCAACAACAACCGCTACCCCTGCCAAAAGTAGCAAAAAGAAAAAAGTGGCCGAAAACGGCCCGATTCAAGGCTCGCTCTTTGAAGAATTTGCGACCGAACCTACGGCTGCTCCAAAATATTCGACTCTCGCGAGCTTAAGAACGACACTCCACACCTATCATCTCGTTGATACAGAGGAAAAAAGAGCCGATTTAGGCCGTTTTTTGAACGAACAGGATTTTTTTGCTTTTGACACGGAAACAGACAGCATCGACCCATTGAAGGCCGGATTAGTCGGAATGTCGTTCGCCGTAAAGGAAAATGAAGCTTGGTACGTCCCTGTTCCGGCTGAACGCGAAGAGGCGGACAAAATACTCGCCCACTTCGCTCCTGCCCTCCAAAATCCGAAATCGCTCAAGATCGGACAAAATATAAAATTCGACATTCTGGTTGTCCGCAAATACGGAATCCGGATAGCCGGCCCGTTATTCGATACGATGATCGCCCACTACCTGCTGAATCCGGAATTGCGTCACGGCATGGACTACCTTGCCGAAACGTACCTCAAATATAAAACAGTGCACATCGAGGAACTGATCGGTCCGAGAGGAAAGAAACAACTTTCCATGCGCGACGTTCCTGTCGCCCAGGTTGCCGAATACGCAGCCGAGGATGCCGATGTGACACTCAAACTGAAAAACTATTTTGCCCCCTACTTAGAAAAAGAAGGACTGGAATCGCTGTTCTACGATATTGAAATGCCATTAATATATGTATTGGCAGAAATGGAATATACAGGTGTTACCGTAGATACGGTTGCCCTGAAACAATCATCCGAAGAACTGACTGCCACGCTGAAAAAGCTGGAAAAAGAAATATATGAACTGGCAGGCAAGAAATTCAACATCAACTCCGCCCGACAAGTTGGCGAGATCCTTTTTGTCCATCTCAAGTTAGAAGAGAAAGCAAAAAAGACCCGGACAGGCAGCTACAGCACAAGTGAAGATATATTAGAGAAAATGCGCTCCAAACATCCTGTCGTAGGAAAACTGCTGGAATATCGCGGACTGAAAAAGTTACTCAGCACTTATATAGATGCCTTGCCCGAACTGATCAACCCGAAGACCGGCAAGATACACACTTCCTATAACCAGGCCGTCACCTCGACCGGACGCCTCAGCTCCACCAATCCGAACCTGCAGAACATTCCGGTGCGTGACGAACTGGGACGCGAGATCCGCAAAGCCTTTACAGCCGAGAATGACAACTGTATATTCTTCTCTGCGGACTATTCGCAGATCGAACTCCGCATCATGGCCCACTTGAGCAACGATACACATATGATCGAAGCTTTCCGCAGCGGAGCCGATATCCACGCAGCTACAGCAGCAAAAATATACGGTATCCCGGTTGAAGAAGTCACCTCCGATATGCGCAGGAAAGCCAAAACGGCCAATTTCGGCATTATCTATGGTATCTCCGTATTCGGACTTGCCGAGCGCCTGAACATCCCCCGTGCAGAAGCCAAAGAGTTGATCGAAGGCTATTTCAAGACATACCCGGACGTCCGTGCCTATATGGACGACAGCATTCTGATAGCAAAAGAAAAAGGGTACGTGGAGACAATCTACAAGCGGAAGCGTTTCCTGCCGGATATCAACTCCCATAATGCCATTGTGAGAGGTTATGCAGAACGAAACGCCATCAATGCGCCTATACAGGGAAGCGCCGCCGATATCATCAAAGTGGCTATGATCCGTATCTTCAACCGCTTCGAAGCCGAAGGTCTGAAAAGCAAAATGATTCTCCAGGTACACGACGAATTAAACTTCAATGTCCATAAAGACGAACTGGAAAAAGTGAAACAAATCGTACTCGAAGAAATGGAAGGCGCTATCAAACTTCAGGTTCCCCTGATCGCTGACTGCGGCGAAGGCACAAACTGGCTGGAAGCACATTAAACTTACTCTTATAATCACATGATATATATAACCTGCATTTTAATCCTATTTGCCGTTTGTTCCTGCAAAAAAGCAAACGATGATACCACAAAACTGATAGTAGTCGATGTAGCCAAAGATTATCCACAGAAAGAAATCTACTTACAAGATATTGCCGATGTGGAATATATACCTTTGGCTACATCCGATTCCATACTTGTCAACTCATCCCCTTCTATTGTCTCTGATAAAGGAATCGTAACAAGAGGCGGCAAAGTTGGTGAAATCCTCCTTTTCGATGCCAAGGGACAAGAACTTCAAGGCCGTATTTGTAGAAGAGGACAAGGTCCGGAAGAGTACAATGCGATCATCTTTAATATCGTTGACTGGAAGCGGAAAGAGGTCTTTATTGCCGACTATACGAGTCTGAAAGTATATGATTTTTCCGGAAACTATCTTCGTACGTTAATCGAAGAAGATATCATGAAGATGAATATTCTCAATCTGAATGACGATTATCTTTTATGCAATAAAGACCGCGAAGATGCAAAATCCTCCTATCATCCTTATTTCATATTACCCAAAATTGGAGGAAAAGCAGACACTCTATCTATAGAAATCCCCTTTTTTATTGCAAGCAATCGGAAGATATTATGGGATGACGGGCATACCAATGACGCTCACGGCTTCATCCCTGCGGTTTACAATTGTACAGACAGAGTCTGGCTGACAAATCCGGCATTAGATACCATTTATCAATTACATCCGGATTTGACGCTCACTCCTGTAATGATCCCACTCGCCGCTCCGACAAAAGATCCAGAGGCTCCCCTTCTATATTTCCTCGGAATAAACGACAGATATGCTTGGATAAGCCGTATGCCCCGGCATGTAACAGTTAAAATGAGCGATATGAGTGCCGGAAGAGAGAAAAGAGAAAAGCTTTATATGTATGACCGGGAAACCCAGGAATGGTTCACACCAGTCTACCATAACCGAGCTATAACCACCCGCAACACGAATCCCATATATATAAATCTGACTTCCGTTGCTTATGGCTACGGCATGGTTACATTAAACGCGATGGATTTAGTCGAAGCTTATCAGAATAATGAAATCACAGATGAAAAACTGAAGAAAATTGCTTCCACAATGAAAGAAGAAGATAATCCGGTTTTAATGCTCCTTAAATTTAAGGATTCGATACGAAAATAAATTTGCATTGAAGAATCTTCTTTGCTCTGATAACGAATTTAGATTTTAATGGGACAGTAATGATGTTTTACATGTAATACGCATCCGTTTTATTGTGTCACAAACACTCTCCAGCTTCCATCCTTCTCTCCGCGTTCTACATACTTCTTGGAAACCAGCTGATCCAATAATTTCTGAATAGCCGTCACACTGATGCCCGTTTCCTCTTTCATGTCCGCGAGCGTCAAAGTTGGCTGTGTTCGCATAGCGTTCAGTATCTTCGTATAATTAGGCGTTCGGAATGCAATCCGTTCCCCATCATACCACCACACATTATCATTCCTCTCGCTCACAAACAACACATCATTATATACTTCTGTTGCCACTAAGTCATTGAAATATTTCAAAAAAGGACGGATATCCTTGATATCTGCATGGGCACCATCACAAGGTATAGGACCTACTTCGAGATCAGCCTGATGCAAAGCTTCCAAATATTCACTCTTTTTGCGACTACGGACCACAATCATCGGATAGTCGTGGCGAGTTAGGATGTAGTTCACCATTAGCCGGGCAATACGACCGTTGCCGTCCTCGAAAGGATGAATGCGTATATAACGGTAGTGAAACAGTGCAGCCAATTCTACCGGTGAGAGTTTCCCCCCTTGTTCTGCAGCATTATACCAGTCTATCAAGTCACCCATCAGTCCAGGAGTTTCCTCTGGTGAGGCATATTCGAATCTGTCCCCATATCGTGTAATAACACTATTAGGACGTGTCTTATACTGTCCGGCATGAATCACATA
Organism: Parabacteroides sp. AF17-28; assembly: GCF_003479205.1. Taxonomy (NCBI): domain Bacteria; kingdom Pseudomonadati; phylum Bacteroidota; class Bacteroidia; order Bacteroidales; family Tannerellaceae; genus Parabacteroides; species Parabacteroides sp. AF17-28. Next base: position 280,682 of record NZ_QUGV01000002.1, read on the forward strand.
ACTTGTCTGTATACCACCAGGTAAATTACGGTATACAGTGTAATCCTCTCGCAGTATGGTCTTATGCAATGTCCGGATAAAATTCTGCGTCAACGGTATTCCTTTCACTGTAGCTTCTTCTGTCATCATCCGTAGACCTACGTTACTTGCCGCCATTTCTTGTACATCACGCACATCCGCCTCTCCAATCACCTTGCCGAAAAGTAGCAAGATCTCCGTCTGTCCATAAGTTAATGTATTACCCTCAATATGGTTACTGTTGTAGTTGAAGTCCACAGTAAAGCGGCGGCTAAGCCTTTCCCTATCTTTCTCTGACAGCGGCTGCAAATTCTGCCATGCAGCCAGCGCCTTCTTTATATTAAGATACTTCATACGGATTTATTTTATCAACAAACAATACAAAGATAGCGAAAAGTACACAAAAAGGTTGTAAAAGTATAACCTTTTTTGAATCATTTTTCAAGAGACATATCGCGGGACTCAATTATGAATGCCCATAAAAGCAAACTGCTTAAGACATAAAGCCTTGCTTATCTCAACGGATGAAGAGCATATCAATGACGCTCATGGCTTCATCCCGGCGGTTTACAATTGTACAGACAGAGTCTGGCTAACAAATCCGGCATTAGATACCATTACAACTAATAAAAAGAGATACAAAGTATATAAATCATATCATTTATACATTATCTTTGTCACGAACATTATTGCAAGGCGTTGCAATAACATATTAATAAAAACAAAAGCGTTATCATATTGTCCTTAAGCAAGAAAATCGCCAATTTTTCATCCAGCAAGGACAGTAGACAACAATTGCCTCACGTTTTTTGTATATATACAAATATATAAACATTAAGCGTGGGCTGTTGTCTATCTGCTGGATAGGTGTTTGGCGATACCTCTTGCTTGGATAGATGACAGTTCCCACGCTTTTATTGTATCTTTTCCTCTCCCGCTTATTCGCCTAAACAATATTTTCTGAATGTTAAATGAAGAGCCTCATCCGACCAGTATAGACTGAAAGGATGAGGCTCTATTTTTCTTACAAGTAAACCTTTTCTTATCAAATACGACGGCTCACCCGATATTTCTTGGGGGGAACTTCATTAACTATTTAGGAATATCTATCGCTACTATAACAGGCTTGTACAGGCTTGAAAGTTGATACGA
>NZ_QUGV01000020.1:0-97076 GCF_003479205.1 Parabacteroides sp. AF17-28
AAGGATGGCAAATTGCCGGAATGGGAAGTTCCGAATATGCTGGCTAAGTATTATACAACGACTTCTGCTTTGGATATGGCAAAAGCGAAAACGAAATAGATTTAGCTATAATAATAAAAAAATGGAGTTGTTATAAATGTTTGTATGCTTTATAACAATTCCATTTTTTGTTTTTTCGAGAGCCAGGTGATTAAAAATCAAATCTTACACCTTGTTCCCATAGTGGTAGTAGCTTTTGTACAACGTCAGGCTTTTCTTTTGCTATATTTTTTCGTTCAATGCGGTCCTCATCATATTGGTAGAGCTCGGTAATGATTTCTCCTTTCTTGTTATAGCGTGTGAAGCGATATTCCGGAGTTCGGAGTGTAATGCAGTTCCGATAATAGCTATAAGCTGCATCGATCCATTTTTTGTCATTCGGTTTGTTTAGCAAGGTCGCAAAACTAAGCCCGTCCAATCCTGCAGGTAAAGGAATTTTACAAAGTTCCATGAGAGTTGGATAAATGTCGATAGAATTGACGATCCGTTTATTTTTTATCCCTTGCTTGCATCCGGGAGCTTTTATTACGAGTGCACTGCTTAGAGATGTTTCATGTAAGGTATGTTTTCCCCAAACACGAAGATCTCCTAAGTGCCATCCGTGGTCTCCCCATAAAATAATAATCGTGTTATCTATTTTTCCACTGGCTTCGAGAGCATCTAAAACTTTTCCAACTTGGGCATCCATATAACTTACGCAAGCAAAATAGGCATGTCGAAGTTTGCGGGCATAATCATCCGAAACTCTTTTTTCGATGAATGGCATTTCATCTCCTAATTGATAACTTTTGAACTCTGCACTCTCATGCAGACTGATAGGATCACACCCTTCCGGAATATCTGGCATAGGGGAGATGGGGATAGATGATTCCTCATACATATCCCAGTACTTTTTAGGAGATGTAAAAGGCAAATGAGGTTTAAAAAAGCCGACTGCCAGACAGAATGGCTCATTTTTTGTCGTTAATTCCTTTATCTTCTTGACCGCCAAATTAGCAGTTAACCCATCGGGATAACCTTCATCTGCAACATCTGCACACTCATATGGCTTTACTTGTTTTTTATGGCTTTGCCGGTTACTTCCGTCTGCGTATCCAAAGAAGGCATTCCAGCCATTTCCCCATTTCCCTGCATCGAATAACATTTCGTCCCAACTATAGGGAAGCTCCGGCTTATCAGTCTTGGGAGCTTCATAGCCGTATAGACATCCATCTACATAATGACTTATTTTCCCGATACCTACAGTATAATATCCGTTTCTTCGCAGGTGGTGGAACATCGTTTCGGGGATTTCCCCTTCCGGTTTGTCTGACAGTCTTGTTCGACATGCTTCGTTGGAAAGATCCGATTTGTCTTTAGGAAAATGTCCTGTTAGCATGCTGGCTCGTGATGCTCCACTTGTCGGGACTTGTACATAGTGTTGAAAAAACAAACTGCCCTGTGAAGCCAGCCGATCGATATTCGGAGTTTTCACAATAGAACCATAAGCACCCAATTCCCTGCGGAGGTCATCCACGCATATAAAAAGAATATTGGGTTTTGTATTATTTATTTTTTGTTGTGCATGACTTTGTAGAGATAAGGTCAGCAGGCAAGCAGATAATAGAGGATAATTATTTTTCATGATGCATAATTTAGACATGAATAAAAATGTATTGTTAATATAGCCAACCGGTTGCTATGTACCGGTTGGCTGGAAACTTATTGTTGATCGTCTATGACAGTTAGTGGAGGTATATTTTTCTCATATCCGATATACCCTTTATTTTGATTGATAGTTCCTCCCTGATTGCTGTCGATAGCGTTTGCCGGAATGGGCCAAAGAACGTGGTTGAATACATTTGTTCCCCATAATACGTTACCGGCTTTATAAAATTCATTTTTTGCCATTGTACGATCGTACCAGAAATTTTTTTCGGAGAAGTTATCAGAAGAATAACCATTTAATCCTTTATCTGCCATGATAAAAGCAATTCGGGTTAATTCTGTTTTACGGAATTCTTCTGCAAATAGTTCTCTGGCTCTTTCGTCTAAAATGTATCCTATTGAGACTTGGGAAGCTGTAATGGGATCGGCTTTTGCGCGTACTCTTACTGTGTTGATATCTTCTGCGGCTTTATCTGTCTGATTTAACCAGAAATACGCTTCAGCTCTTAAAAGATAAGTTTCTGCTAATCTGAATAGATACCAGTCGGAATGTCCTCCGTAGGGTTGATCGGGTCTTTCTTCGTCTTCTACATATACTTTGTAATAAGGAAAGGGATACCAACAGTGGATTGTATCTTTGGGATTTGTATATTGTATCTGTACGGGTTGCCCAAAGTATTTGGAAGACGGATTGTTGTAAATAAACTTATCAACAGAGAACCAATTCACTTGGTTATCGTGCCGTAAATCTTTGTTACAATTATCCCATATTTCATAGTTATAATAGCTGCACGGACGAACATAGCCGACGCCTCTTCCAACTTTTATCACAAATTCATTCCCTTGAGTATCGATAGTACCTCTTTTCCCGTCAGGATCTTTCATGTAGGAAGCATTCCACCAAGAAGGAACATAACGGCGCATTGCCTGAGTTCCACCTTTAATTTCCGCTTCTGGGAACCCGTAGCGTTCTTGTACAACCAGAATCCCCTCTTTGTTTGAAGATGAACTTTTATTGTCTTTTTGGTGCAAATCCCAAATCGTATTGTATTTCGGATCGGATGCATCCACTCCAAAGCGGTCGGTCATCAGGGAGTGAATACCGTCATTAATAACTAAAGATGAAGATTCGACTGCCTCGGTAAATTTCCCGTTAGCTAAATATATTTTGGTTAATAAATGGTTCCCGGCCGCTCTCGATACGGCTCCCGGTACTGCGGTTTGAGGTAACCATTTTACAGCCCAGATCAAATCTTCCTCTATTTTTGCCAAAATCGTTTTTCTTGAATGAGTGTAGAAGTCTATTTTGGGGGCAGTGTGCTCGATATTCAAGAAAGGAACGTCTCCATATAGATGTACCAACCTGTAGTACCAGTAAGCCCTGTGGAAATAAGCTTCGGCAATAATTGCATTTTTAATCTCTTCCGTATCAAATTTGCCGTTATCGATACGTGACAGAATCACGTTTGCATTTCGTATCTGGTTATAGCCTCTTGTCCAGATTTCGTGAAAATCGTAGGTTGTGCCGGTTCCGGTCGGCAATACTTGAATATCGAAATTATGAATGGCACTGGCAGCTTTATTGGCACTGATTGCAATATCGGAAGCTATCAGTTCAGATGCTAATCCTCCTCCTTCTCCATAAAAATCGGGACGTAAGTTTTTGCGAAGGTTGACTAATACACCTTCAAATCCGGCTTTATCCGTATATATAGATTCAGGAGTGAAAATAGATAGAGGTTTTATTTCCAGAAAATCATCTCCACAAGAAATAGTTGTAAATAGAGATGCATAAATAATATATTTTATCCAATTCTTCATAATGTGATTATTTATAGTGTTACATCAATTCCGAAAGTGAAGATCCGAGGCATAGGAGTATTTCCTGATTCAGGATCCCATCCGGACCATTTTGTAAATGTTATTAGATTACGTCCACTCAAATATACTTTACAATGTCCTACTTTTAGATTCTTGATAATATTTTCCGGGATATTATAAGCGATGGATAGATCTTGTAGACGAACAAAGCTGCTTTTTTCATAAATACTGTATCCGGGAGTGTTTACTGTATTTAATCTGGTATATTTGTTTGTCGGATTTTCTGGAGTCCAATAGGGGAGTGCGTAATTGTTGCTTCTGTCTTCAACTTCAGACTTGCTGCTTAGCAGATCGTTCTCTCTCCAATGTCCTAAGTCTGCACGAATAAAGCAGGATATCTGGAAGTTTTTGAAAAGGGTAAAGTCATTTCGAAGTCCTAAGCGAAAACGGGGCTTTGTGTAACCCTGGAATACTTTATCTTCCTGTGTGGACACACCGTCTCCATTAGGATCAAATAATTTGACATCACCTGGAGCTTTTCCGAATGACTTGGCTTGTTCTTCTTCTCCAAGTTGATAAATACCTAAAAATTTGTAATTCCATATCCGGTCTATAGACTGTCCGATGAACCATCCGTTGTCGATATCGTCTCCTTCTTTTTGGCCGATTACATTGCCATTTTCATCCAATATGTTAACCATTTCTCCATAAAGATGTTTGATCTTGTTTCTGTTAAAAGAAAAGGTCAATGTTGAATTCCAATTGAAATCTTTATTTTGGATATTATAACTGTTAAGAGTCATTTCAAATCCTTTGTTTTGTAATTCACCCATGTTTGACATGACATTATCATATCCGATAATTGTAGGCAAGCTGCGTTTTAGTAGCAAGTCGTTAGTGATCATGCTGTAATAATCGACTGAACCATTTAAGCGATTGCCTAAAATAGAGAAATCCAAACCAAAATTCAAAGCTTTTGTTTTTTCCCATTTTAGATATTGGTTGGCCAGCGAGCTACTATAAATACCCGAAATTAAAGTATTTTCAGTCAGGTATTTATTCGTTTCGAGTTTTGCCAGGGCATCATAAATCCCGATGTCCCTATTACCGTTTATTCCATATGAAGCTCTGATCTTAAGATTGTCTATCCATTTGACATTAAAGAAAGATTCGTCAGACATATTCCAGGCTAATGCTCCGGATGGGAAAGTCGCGTACGGATTTTCCATTCCAAAAGCCGAATATCCGTCCCTACGTATGGATAGTGTCAGCAAATAGCGATTCATGAGTGTGTAATTCAAGCGTCCCATAATTGCTGTACCGGTCGAGTAGGTATCTTCGTTTTTAATGGTGGGTGATCCTCCGGTTCCTAATTGGTGAAATCCTAAGGCTTCGCTGGGTGTGAAGTTTATGTTCTCGCTGGTATCTTTCCAAGTCTGTTTCTTTTCTGCGTTGTATAAGAATGTTGCATAGAAATCATGAATTCCAAAAGTCTTCTTCCAGGAAATGATATTATCTATTTGCCATTCATAGAGAGAATAGTTGATTCGTTGTCCAAATCCACCTGTTTTGTTTCCGCTTGGGATAGTTGACGGATCATAATAATAGTTTTTTTGCCAATCGTAGCGATTAATAAAAGACACTTTATAACTAAAGCCAAATGGTAGTTTCAAATCTGCATATATGGTAGCAAATAGATTTTGGGTGACATTAAACTTATCTCTCATTTCGTAAAGGAGAAATGGGTTTTGTTCAATTCCGGAATCATCATGAGGATACCATTTTAAATCTCCGTTTTCATCATAAGGTTGTCCTAAGGGACTTTGACGCCTTATATTAGATAATTTGATAGCTTCATAGCTTTCATCTTTATTGCTGAATTGCGCATTGATCCCTACCGTGAGAAATTCAGCGACTTTAGTGTCTGCATTGATACGGGAGCGGATTGTTTTATATTCATCTCCTTTTATATATCCTTGGTTGTCTGTATAGCCTAGTGACCAGTAATATTTAGTTTTTCCGATGCCTCCGGATATATTGACATTGTAATTTTGTCTCAGCCCCGGGCGGGTTGCTTCTCCATACCAGTCATAGGTATTTCCATTCAGATAATTTTGTTGTTCGATATCGCGCAGATTCAAGCGTGTCATCCAAGTCATAAGTGGGTCGGACTGGTATGATGCATCATAATTTTGCCAGGTATTTACGTCGATACCTTCGGGCAATTGATTAGGGTTATTATAATATCCTTCAGGTTTGTCCGGGTTTATTCTACGTTGGAAGTCTTGTCTGCGTTGAAGGAAGCCATCCAGATCATTAGGGCGGATATTCTTAGTGAAATCGGTCAAGCCCAGTTGGGCGGAGAAATTGATACTCATTTTTTCACCTTTTCCTTGTTTGGTATTGATGATTACGACACCTGCAGCAGAACGGGAACCGTAAACTGCAGCAGAACTGGCATCTTTCAGTACATCGACTGTTTCAATATCAGAGGGGTTAATATCGTTTATGGAGCCGTTAAAAATCACACCGTCCAAAACAACCAGAGGTGAGTTGTTTGCAGAAAGGGAAGCCGGGCCTCTAATTTCCATCTCGTTTGCACCCGAAGCAGATGTCCCGATATTAGAATTAAAACCTGCCACTGTTCCATTCAACATATCCAGTACATTTGTATTTTGCTGTGTTGCATATTTATCTGTTTTTACTTGGGCGATAGCTCCGGTGAGGTCTTTTTTCTTTACAGCTCCGTAACCGATTACAACAACCTCTTCCAGTATTTGCTGATCATCCTTTAAAATTATTTTCAGTACAGATTGTTGGTTGACGGTAATTTCTTGTGTGTTATAACCAATATAAGAGACTTGTAAGATGTCTCCTTCAGTAGCTTCCATACTAAATTTGCCATCGACATCAGTGATAGTGCCATTTGTGGTTCCCTTGATTATGACATTGGCTCCGATGACAGGTTCTCCCTGTGAATCGAGAACGGTTCCGGAAACAGCTTTGATTTGGGTCTTGAATAAGGCAATATGTTTATTAGAAATGCGAAAAGAAATGTTTCTTTTGCTTCGGAATAAGTTTCGTAGGATTTCATTTAAATCCAGATTGGTTTCCTGGATAGAGGTCCTTTCATTTCGGTCAATATCAGAAGTTTTATAAACGAATTTATATCCGGTTTTTTCTTCTATTTCATTGAATATCTCTTCGAATGATGCATTTTGCCTGTTCAGGGAGAGTTTTATAGTCTGTGCGTGTACAAATGAAAGATTCATAAGTAGAAGCAATAAAAAAGTTGTAACACAGATTTTATGTTTAAAAACCTTTTTCGATGAGGTATAATATTCCTTCCAGGTAAAATCTTTATGATTTTGCCTGATAAATAAAATTTTATCCATAATTTTGTGGGTATTAATTTTTTATACTTGACAGGGATATCCCTGTCGGTTGACAATAGAATTGGGAAATGGTCGCAACATTCCCAATTCTTTTTTATATCCGGCGGTGCGGATTAATACGTGTTTCTCATGTACTATCCATATTTATTACATTTTGTGGTTTGACATTGTATTTATTTTAAAAAGATTTCTCCTTTTTGCTTTTCTATCTGATAGCGGGCGGATATTTGCATAATAGACAATATTTCATCTAATGTTTCTTTCCCGGTGAAGTCGGCATTGAATGTCTGTTTGCGCAGATTTTCGCTTTCAATATGTATTTTTACGTGGAAAGCCCTTTGAAGTTCCTGCATGATTTCTTCTAAAGAACTGTCTCTGAATATAAATTTGCCGGTAATCCATGAAGTAATACTTTCTGGACGTATGGTTGAAACTATCAGATTATTATTGGACTTGTAAAAGACGGCCCGTTCACCGGGAGATAATATCCGGTCTGCTATTTGTGACAGGTTCTCTTTTCTATATAAACTGACTTTCCCGGTGAGAAGAGTTACTTCTGTCTTATCCGGCTCTGCGTCTACATTAAAAGTCGTACCCAATACCCGGATTCCGATCCTGTCTGTTTGAACGATAAAGGGCTTTTTTTCATCTTTCCGGATTTCAAAGAATGCTTCTCCTTTTATTTCAACCTGGCGGGTATGTTCGCTGAACTCTCTCGGATAACGCAGGCAGGCATTGGCATTTAACCATACGACACTACTGTCCGGTAGTGTTATTTTTGTTTTTGCATCAGGAACGGCCGTTGTTTCATAATAGACAAGTTCGGGTTTGGGGGCCTTGTCAATCAAGAGGATACTTGTAACCAACAGAAAGGCAATGGAAGCTGCTATGGATAAATATTTCCATGCCGGATTCCCTTTTCCGGCATAAGAAATAACGACAGGCCATTTTGCTCTGTCTGTTAAACGATTGAATGCCTGTTTTTCATCAAATGGCAAAGACTTGAAATGTATACGCTTTGCCAGTGATTCGAGTTCATTATTGTTTTGTCTATCTTCCATCTTGTTCTGATACTTTGTATAAATAGAGATGACAAGTGAAGTGAAAAACTCCTATTCGAAGTATAAAAAATAATTGAAGGGTGATTGTATTTATTTATTGATTCACTTTTGGCAAAAAGTGAATCAATAACGGATAAACACCGGTCCTCTATTGCATGTTACGGTTGTATTCTTTTCATGTCACAACTGTCTTCCTTCTATGTTACAGTTGGATTTCTTTTGTTTCACGGCTGTAACATGAATAGCGGGTAGGTATGGAAGGAGCACACATCCTGCATCGTTCATTCTATCTGCCGGGTTATTCATTCCTTTACGGCACTATAACCCCATGAAGTACTGCAATACCATTTTATAGCCGATCTTGCCAAGCCAAGACCTTTCCGCTTGCTTATACAGATACAGTTGTAAGAAAAAGTGAAACATACAACCAGAGCTAAGTGTTAGGGATAGCGTTTATTTTAGTAAGTCCCTTCTTGAGTTTAAAATTTTTACTTACATTTACCACCTTAATATATTATTGAAGAAACTATATCTGAGATGGAGGAGAGTATCATATCCCTTTTTAATAAAGCAATCAGAGGAGATGAAACGGCATTCAGACTATTGTTTGAAACTTATTCCCGGCGTTTGTTTCATCTTGCTTATTATTATCTGCACTCTCGTGAATTGGCAGAAGAGGCCGTCTTGGATGTTTTTACGGTTGTCTGGCAGAAGGGGAAAACGCTATCCTATGTGAAAGAACCGGAACGTTATTTGTATATATCCGTGAAAAATCAGGCTCTGCATTATATAAGAAGAGGATATGTACAAGAAAAAGATTCTTATTCTTTATATGAAATAGAGTTGATACCAGATTCTGATTCTCCGGAAAAAAGTTTGTTGGATGAAGAATATCAGATATTGGTTCAGCAGGCCATTGATTCTTTACCTCCGAAATGCAAAGAAGTATTTCGTCTTGTCTTATCAGATAAATTAAAGAACCGGGAAATTGCGGATGTTTTAAGTATTAGTGAAAAGACTGTTAATATTCATATCGCAAAAGCTTATAAACGTATTGCTGAGTATGTAAACCAGCAATATAAGCAGGTAAAAGGCTTTATGCTCCTTTTACTTTAGTCTTCCGGATATAATCAAAAATCTTTTGTGTCTTTAGCAGATATACGGATAATCGTAACAGTCCTTATACCGGAAAGATTCTCTATTGATCCCTTTTAAATTCATCGACAATCTCCAAGAGCTTTGCGCCATAGTTTTCTACGATCTTTTTCCCGATACCGGGTATGCTGAGCAGGTCGCGGCCACTGACCGGTAAAGTGTTGACCACACCGATCAATGCTTTTTGCTGCAGGATCGTGTAAGGAGGGAGGTCTTTTTCGACGGAAAGTTCATAGCGCCATTGTCTCAGGCGGGCATATAGTTCCGGATATTTGATATCTGTCGATATTTCCTGTTTTTCCTGTTTGGAAGACCTTTCAGAGCGTTTGCGGGCAGGTGCTTTTGCCGGTTGTTCAATGCTTGCTTTTGCTTTGGCCGACAGATAGCCCGAGATCGTGAACTCGTCTTTACATCCTTGCAGTGCCGATAGCTTGATGCGGAGGTCTTCGTTCAGTTTGTTGAATGCGTTGGTGACTGTCTTGCGGACTTCCTTATTATCGATTTCCACATTATCGGATGCTTCTTGCAGGGGCGTACAAAGACGGTCTATCTGTTCCAGGAAGTAAGCGACGCCTTTGCGGACCCGTTCCTGGATTCTCTCGTCATGCAGGTAATTGTCAGGATTCTCTGCGATCATCCGTTTTAATTGCTGGATGAAACGTTCGCCGACATCTGTAATTGTCGAGCGAAACACATCGCGGGTGTTGGAATACTGGACACTTAGTTCCGGATATAGCTTTTGCAGATTTCCATATACAGTGAAGGCGGCATATTGCAGGCGTTGCTGAAGATTATTGAAGTCGAACAACTCGCAGATCAGCTCTGTGAAGTATTGTTGTTGGGCTCTCCGGATCTGGTCCTCGCCCGGCCGGCGGCTGTCGACCGATGAGGTAAACGCCTCTATCCGTCCGTCGCTGATCATGGCGTTGCGGGTGATCTGGCTGCTCAGTACAAGTCCTTCCAGTGTCTTGCAACGGCTCAACGCCACATACACCTGTCCATGCGAAAAGGCGGCCGAAGCGTCGATAATCGCATGCTCGAAAGTCAGCCCCTGGCTTTTGTGAATGGTGATGGCCCAAGCTGTTTTCAGCGGATATTGGCTGAAAGTGCCGGATATTGTTTCTGTAATTTCCTGTGTCTCCGGGTTGATCGTGTATTTTACGTTGTTCCAGGTTTCCTTCTCGACGATGATTTCGTTTCCTTCTTTGTCAACAACTGTTATCTTGCTCGGATTGATAAAGACGACTTTACCGATCTTGCCATTGTAATAACGCTTCTCCGGGGAAGAGTCGTTTTTGACGAACATGACTTGCGCGCCGCATTTCAGTGTTAGCTTGTCGTCCGTCGGATAAGAGTATTCGGGGAAATCGTTGTTGATCTCGGCCGAAAAGGTGTAAGCCTGACCGGACAGTTCCGCTAATTTCCGGTTGTTGATCTGCTGCGCCTGGTAGTTGTGAGTCGTCAGCGTGATGTAGCCGGCGCGTTCGTCCGGCTGAAAGTCGGGAATGTATCGTTGGTTCAGCCGGTATAATGTATCATCGTCGAATTTGTTTTCGCGGATATTATTCAGCAGGTTGATGAATGACGTGTCGCTCTGGCGGTAGACATGCGTCAGTTCGATGCAGAAATAATTGCTTTCCGACAGGGCCTTGCTGTCGAAAAAGAAAGTTGACGGATAGTGCTCTTTCAGCAGGTTCCATTCATCATCTTTGGCGACAGGGGCTAACTGTTGCAAATCGCCGATCAGTAACAGTTGGACACCGCCGAAGGGTTTATTATGGTCTTTATACCGGCGCAGGACGTCGCTGATTGCATCCAGCAGGTCGGCACGTACCATGCTGACCTCGTCGATCACAAGCAGGTCCATACTGCGGATGATATTGATCTTATCTTTGCGGAACTGGTTCTTGAAATCCTGTTTGCCTCCCTGGTATTCAGGAGAAGACGGAATGTAGGGCCCAAACGGTAGCTGGAAGAAAGAATGGATTGTGACTCCTCCTGCATTGATGGCGGCGACTCCGGTAGGGGCGACGACGATCATTCGTTTGGGAGACACCTCTTTTAGTCTTTTTAGAAATGTAGTTTTGCCCGTTCCGGCTTTACCTGTCAGAAAGAGGTTGGTTCCGGTATTCTGCAGTAAGTTGAAGGCGAGGTCAAATTGTTGGTTTGTTTGCATGGTACTTAGAAATTAATGATACATTGCAAATGTATTAAAGTTTATGGCTTTGGGCAAGAAATTACGTGCAATTTTTGTATTTTATTGCTTTGCGAAGTCGAAAAAACGGCAGATTTCTCCAAACATTACATCGGAGAAGCCTGCCGTTTCGCTATTTCTTAAACTACTAATGCGGCGATGAACTGGATGAAAAGGATCAGGAAGACCATTGCGATCGGATAGACAGTCGCATAAGCGATGCTCGGGGCGGAACTGTCGCTCATCGAATCGGCTGCCGCAAGCCCCGGCGTACTGGTCATTCCTCCGGCAATCGTACCGATCAGGTCCAGAATATGGATTTTAAAGACAAAATGTCCGAACACTACGGCTACAATCATTGGTACCATTGTGATCGCCATACCGATGCCGAACAGTGTCCAACCGCTTTCCTGGAATGTCGACACCAAGTTGACACCGGCGGATGTTCCGACTTCGGCAAGGAACAGCAGCAATCCGATCTGGCGCAGCAACTGGTTGGCCGAACCGGACATAGACCAGATGATCGGTCCCGTTTTGCCGATTGCACTCAGTATGAGGGCTACGATCAGGATTCCTCCCGTCAGTCCCGGCGAGAAAGAGAAAGAGTCGGAAAACGATATGTTCAGCTTTCCGAACAAAACGCCGAGTACGATACCGGCCGCAATCGGGAAGAAGTCCGTGTCGGAAAGTCTTTTTTCGTCATTGCCTAAAACCTGTCCCAACTCTTTGAGGTCTTCTTTCTCTCCGGCAACCATCAGTTTGTCACCGAATTTCAGCAGCAGGTCCGGTTCGGGAGGAAGGTCGATCCCGCTTCGGCGTACACGGGTGACGGTACAGCAGAAGGTGCTTTGCAGGTTGAGGTAGCCGAGGCTTTTGTTGATTACGTTTTTGTTGGTCACCAGCATGGATTGCAGTTCCTGGGTGCTGCCGAAGGGCAAGTCGTTGTTCACCCGTTCTCCGATAAGCAGCGATAGTTGTTCCAAAGACTTGTCGTTTCCGACAGCCTTGATCATATCCCCTTCGTGCAGGATGGTGTCTGCCGTGGGAATACTGATTTTATCGTTGTGCTCCACACGGGAAACGACGGCGCCTGTCATTGTTCGGAGCTGTAAATGTGCCAATGATTTCATGAAAACATGTATATTGGAAACGAGGAATGTGGCCGTATGTAGGGGCGGATATTTCCCTCTCCGCTGTGCCTCGAGTGCTTTGGCTTCGGCGATCAGGTCTTTACGCAGGAGCTTCGGCAGCAGTTTGATGAAAAGAATGACTCCGATTACCCCGAACGGATAAGCGATACCGTAGGCAATGGAGGCGGAAGACGAATGCGTGCTGTCTATCGCGACGGCAAGCCCCGGCGTACTGGTCAGTGCACCGGCGATCAGCCCGACCAGGCTCGGCGTGTCGATCCCCATCACATATTTCAATATCAGGCCTGTGAGGCTGGCGGAGCCGACAATCAGCAAGGTGAGTATAATCAGCGTTTTCCCTTTTGATCGGAACGAGTCGAAGAACCCGGGACCTGCCTGTATGCCGATCGTGAAGATGAACAATACCAAACCGAAGTTACCTAACTCTTTCGGAATGACTACTCCGTAGTGCCCGAAAAGAAGGGCGATAAAGATAACAGCCGATACGTCGAGTGAGAGACCTTTGATCTGTATTCTGCCTAACATGAACCCTAAGGCGATAATCAGGAACAAGGCAAAATAAGACGATTGAAGCAATGTTTCAAACATGTCAAATAGTTTTGTTGTGAAGATTTATGTTTGCAAAATTACACTTTTCTCTTTTTATGGGCAATCTCCTGGTGAGATTTCTGTTACCTTTGTATCCGAAATTAAACAGTAGCAGGAAATTCCGACGTGAACAGATACTTTATTTATTTAGGTTATAACGGCAAGAAGTTTTGTGGCTGGCAGGTGCAACCGAATGGTGTGACGGTGCAGCAATGTATAGAGGAGGCGTTGGCAACCATCTTGCGCCAGCCGGTCCCGATAGTGGGAGCCGGACGGACGGATGCCGGTGTGCATGCCCGCCTCATGGTGGCTCATTTCGATTGGGCGGAGCCGATTGCCGACCTGGCTTTTCTTGCGGAAAAGCTGAACCGCCTTCTTCCCAAAGATATTGCGGTCTACCGGATCGTACCGGTGTGTCCGGATGCGCATGCCCGTTTCGATGCCACTTCGCGTACTTACAAATATTATATTACGACACAGAAAGATCCGTTCAACTATGAGCTGGTCTATAAGATGTCCGGCAAACTGGATTTCGAGGCGATGAATCGTGCCTGTCAGGTTTTGTTCGACTATATAGATTTCACCAGTTTCAGCAAACTGCATACGGACGTGAAAACAAATAACTGCCGTATCTATAAAGCCGGATGGGAGAAAGAAGGCGACGTTTGGGTTTTCACCATACAGGCCGACCGTTTCCTGCGTAATATGGTGCGTGCCATTGTCGGTACTCTGCTGGAAGTCGGCCGGGGCAAGCTCTCTATAGAAGGTTTCCGCCAGGTAATCGAAGCCAAAGACCGCGGCCGCGCCGGCACCTCCGCTCCTGGCCATGCCTTGTACTTGGTCGACGTCACCTATCCCGAAACCGTTTTTATATAATTTTCAATTGTCAATTCTCAATTTTCAATTATTATGTGGCTCGCATTAGCCTTCATGTCCGCCTTCCTTTTAGGTTGTTATGAAGTAAATAAAAAGATATCATTGGACGGGAATGCTGTTATTCCGGTCCTGTTCTTCAATACGTTGATAAGCAGTCTTATTTTCGTACCTTTTATTATCCTGTCTTTTTGTACGGATGTGCTCGACGGGACGATGCTCTATGTGCCGCGTGTCCCGTTCGAGACGCATGTGGCTGTGTTCATAAAGGCTGTGATTGTGCTGTCGTCTTGGATATTCGGTTACTTTGCCCTGAAGCATCTGCCTCTGACTATCACCGGACCGATCAAGGCGACACAACCGGTCGTGACATTGGTGGGGGCCATGCTTATCTTCGGCGAGCGGCTGAACCTGTACCAGTGGATCGGGGTGATTCTTTCCATCGCTTCTTTCTACCTCCTTTCTTCGTCGGGGAAAAAAGAGGGAATTCGTTTTACGCATAATAAATGGATATTTTTTACCATATTGTCCATCCTTACCGGGGCGGCAAGCGGTTTGTATGACAAACACCTGATGGGCAGCTTGGATGTGATGACAGTACAGGTCTGGTTTAATGTCTATCAATGCCTGATGATGCTTCCGATCCTGTTGTTTCTTTGGTATCCGCGCCGGAAAAACACGACGCCGTTTGTCTGGCACTGGAACATCATCTTTATTTCTGTCTTTTTGTGTATAGCGGACTGGATTTATTTTTATGCATTGACTTTCCCCGGTTCGATGATCTCGATCGTTTCGATGGTACGCCGCAGCAATGTCCTCGTAACCTTTATAGCCGGTGCTTTATTCTTCCACGAGAAGAACCTCAAAAGCAAAGCGATCGATCTGTTTTTAGTATTATTAGGAATGATATTCCTGTATCTCGGTACGCGCTAAGCTCTAAATGTCTTTGACTATATCAGTAAAGTTTGACCAGTTCTCAACTTTATAGCCTCTGATGTCACGGACTGATTCCCGGAACCATTGAATCTTTTTCAGAGCTTCTATTGCTCTGAAGAGGTTTCCCAAATCGTCACTTGCTGTGAGGTAGGTGCTTCCTTGAATCCACTCAAACCCGTTTTTCTTCAAAACTTCTTTTATTTCGAAATAAGCACGGTTATAGGGCTTTCCGTAAGATTCTTCAAGTACGGAAACCGACATGTCAAAGCTTATGGCAAACATACTTTCCGATTTTGAGGTTTGAACAAGTCTTCTTTTCCGAAGAAGACATTTCCGTCTTCCGTCTCAGCAGAGATGACAACTCCCACGAATGGGTTATTTTCCACTTCAATAACTGTCCCTTCTATCCAATCCGGTAAGTGGGTAAGATCTGGGGAAATTAATACTTTATCTCCTACTGTTTTCATATATGTGTTACCTTTTACGATTACTTATGGCAAAGGTAGGTATTTTATTTTTATCTTTGTCCTGCTAAATTCAAATTAAGAAATGAAACGATTTTTACTGACTATATTGCTTTGTGTGTTTGTGTGGGGGATGAAGGCGCAGCAGATGGATGCTATTTTTGTCGTTATGCCGGACCAGTATGTTCCCCAATTGGAGAATGCCTGGCGTAAGGATTTGATCGATTTGTATAACACAGGGAAAGAGGCGAAGTTGAAAAATACGATGAACGGCTTTTCAATGCTGAAGAAGCTGACGGATGACTATTTGTTGTTGCAGGTGACGGATCGCAGTACGGTAGAAATGAAGTTGCTTCCGTTGGTCAACGATACTTATGTTGTTTGTATGATAACAACTGTTTATGGTCCGGTTCCCGACAGCCAGATCGAGTTTTTTACGACAGACTGGAAGCCGCTGGAAGCCGCAGACCTGTACACTCCCGTACCGGCAGAATGGTTTATTAAAGACGATGCGGATAAAAACAGCATCTCTTTTACAGAAGCGACAACCCGCCTGGATATGGATTTGAGGAAGTATTCACTTAGCTCTGACAACCAAACGTTGACTGTCGAATATACGACTCCTCAATATTTGTCGCAGGCAGAACGCAAGCGGGTTGAACCTTTCTTGAAAAATACTCCTAAAGTATATACATGGGAGAAATTCCATTTCAAATAAAAGGTCCGTTCATTTAATGACGATCTGTGCCTCGGAATCGAATACGACGTGTATTTCGTTGTTATCTTGTTTCAGCTCGAAATCATAGAACAGCCCGTCAGGCTTTTCGATCACCGTAATATCATCTATCCTGTATCCGCTGTAGGCAGAACTCAACAGTGCATCCATAATGGCGACAGGCACATCCCGGCTGCCGATTTCCCATTTTGTCGATACCCATTGGTCTCTTGTGTCGAACCAAATTTCCTTATGTATATTCTTTTCCCGGATATCGACTTCCGTCCCGTCGTGCTCTTTCTCTGTTTTTAGGATTGTGGCGGTCGGATATTTGTGCTTCAGAAAATTCAGAATGGAAGTTGAGATGTTTTCAGTTGATACTTTTTGCCGGCTGTTGTTGCATGAGGCGAACAAGGTGAGGCTGCACAGGCACAAGAGTAATACGGATAATTTAGTTTTCATGACTTGTTGTTTTTTATAATTATTGTTCATTGCGGGTCTTTGTCAGAAGACTCTGTCTCGGTAGAAACAATTCTTTTGCCGGTAAGGTTTGTCCGTATAGAATAAAAAAAGTATCCCGGCAAAGGGGGAACGGATGCCGGGATGCTAAAATATGGATTTTATATATAGTTTCTATTTGTCAAAGGAAATGTTTCCGTCTTTGTCGATGATTACTTCCAGATCTTTGTCGCCGATTTCTATTTCAACCTCGAAATACATGCCTTTTGTTACATGGTCGACAACGGTTACTTCCGTATTACGGATAATTTCCGGTTTTGTCAGGTCGATACCGGCTTGTCCGGCCATTGCAACCAATTTAGCCAGGATTGCAGGGTTTAGCGCATTCATGATTTCCATCGCTTTCGGCAAAGTCGTTTCAAATTCGGTACTGATCCAATTGCCTTTGGCATCCAGTTTGACTTCTTTGTGAATGCCGTCGTCCAGAATGTCTATTTCTGTTTCGTTGTCATCGTCGTCCGCGTCGATTTCTAAGATCACGACACTCTTGCTATTCGGGAACAGTTCGGCGATTTTCTTTTTGATCTCGTCAGATACGATAACAGGCAGGATTTCATCATCGTCGTCAGTATCCAAAACATTTTTCAGCAGGACACCGTCAGGAGAGAAGGAGAGTTCTCTTTCTTCTTTTCCTTTTTCAATTTCGATGATATAAATAAGTCCCATATCGAGACGACTCACAACGTCTACATCATCGTCCGCTTTCCAGTCTGCATACATTTTTTTCTGGTAAGCATCGAATGCTGTTTTTACGGCTTCCGGCAGGTTGGCAAACGGAATATCCTGGTTAACCTGTTTTTCAGAGCCATTGTCATCATACCAGGCAGAAGTGGTATAGCTATTGCCTGCCTTTGTAATAGCGCCTGTCTGGAAGCGGGCAACGTTATAATTGTTCTTCTTTTCCCATTTTACATCTTTAATGTCTCCATATTTGTTTTCAAAAGCTTTCAAGACAGCTTCGGGAACATCCGACGGAATGACTTTATCGTCATCGTCGTCACTACAAGCAGTAAACACCAAGGCACAACAAGCGAATGCCAGAATCAAATTTTTTAGTTTCATAATTACTTAATTTAATTACATATACTGTTAGAAATTATCTTTTGCCGGGTTTCCGTAACAATCGAATGCCAGTTCGGTTTCGTCGTTCAGTTTGATCCGGTATCTGTTCTCTTCTTTAGTTGCAATAACGATCCGGGTGGCCGGATAGAAATCTTCCAGATATTTTATCAGGTGATCGGGAAATATCTTTTCCGGGATGGTCCCGGGCTTCCCTTTTATTTGTATCCATTTTCCGTTGGATTGCCTGAAATGGATATCGATGCCGTTTGTCAGGATCACATGATAACATTTGGACTGAAAAAAGCCGTTCTCCAACTCGATGTGAGCTATTTCTGTTTCCGGGAAATGCTTTAGTATAAACATCCGGCAGGCAGAAGGGAACTTTTTCTGGCTTTCGAGAGTGGATGGTCCGTTCGCAAGCGCGTTTTGTGCTATTATCGCGAACAGCAAAATCAGTATCCACTCTGTATTTTTTCTCATTCTTCCGTTATTTACGTGACAAAGGAATGAAACGATTTGGGAAAGATTTGGGAATCCCGGCTATTTGAATGTTAATTTGAACTCATGAAGTTGTTTGTCATGGTTATACTCTACTTGTATTTCATACAGCGCTGCGATCGATTTGACAATGGCAAGCCCCAGTCCGGTAGACTCTTTGTGCCGGCTTTGCCGTTCGTAGCGGTCGAACAGGGTGGAGGCATTCAGCCGGGGGGCATTACTGCTATTGGCAACTGTCAGGGTATGGGCGGTTATTGTAATCTGGATAATGCCGTCCTGGCAGTTATGGATGTATGCGTTCTTTATCAGGTTTGTGAGCAGGGTGGAGGCAAGCGATTCGTTCATGGTCGTGAATAGCTGTGCCGAGTTTTTAACAGTGACTGTTATATGCTTGTGTTCGTACATTTCGTCGAGGTTTTCCTGTATCCCGGAGACCAGCTTGTTCATCTCTATACGTGATGTTTCCGGGAACTGCCGGTTCTCGATGCGAGACAGGAGTAGGAGTGATTTGTTCATTTTGACAATCCCGGAAAGGGTTTGATGCAGGCTGGCTATATCAGATAGTTGCCGTTCGGTGCAATCCGGATTTTCACTCATCAGCTCCAGTTTGTTAATACAGATCGCAAGCGGTGTTTGAAGCTCGTGGGCGGCATTCTCGACAAATTGTTTCTGCATATTATATAGCTTGGTGTTCCGGCGGACCACGTCTTCGATCGCTTCGTTCAGGATGTGAAATTCCTCAATCTTTGTTTCGTTCCGCAACGGGATGTTGGTTTTTCCAAGCCTGTATTTCTTCAACCAGTCGAACAGTACATATAGAGGGTGCAGGCTTTTCCTGAACACAAGATGTATGACCAGCAAGATACAGAACACTAATGAAAAATAGAGGATGGCGAGCCCTATAACCGTAGCTCTTACCATATCTTCTTTTTCAAGAATGGAGGTGATGATTGTCAGTTCGTAGTATTTATCGTCGGATGTGCGAAAGCAAGTCCTCAATCCGCGTACCGGGATGGAGATCATTTCGAGGGGAACAACCCGCGTGGAATCGAAGAATATGTCCTTTGACAGGTCTGCCTCTGCCGGAGGAATTTCATGTATATAATATTGTGTCAATATATCCACATGGTCTGTCAATAACGTACTGTCTGCCAATGCAGCTTTGATGATCAGCATTTTGTGATTCGTCAGGCTTTCATCCGTTTCCTCGTTTATTTCCCGGATAATGGTTATGTAGAACGCACATGCCCATGCCGACAGGATCAGTAGCAGGGGAACGGACAGGTTACGCAGTGTATATTGGCGTAGTCTCATCTCTCTTCGTATATCATTTTGTAGCCGAAGCCATATACCGCTTTGATTTCAGGCAAGGCTCCGGCCGCTTTCAATTTTTTCCGGAGATTCTTGACCTGGCTGTAGATGAAATCGAAATTATCCGCCTGGTCTATATAATCTCCCCATACGGATTCGGCTAAAGCCGTTTTGCTGATAAGCCGGTCCGGGTTGGTTACGAAATAATAGAGCAAGTCGAATTCTTTCCGGTTCAATATGAGTTGGTTGCCATCTATATAGATAGCGTGACGGTCGGGATACATGGTGATATTTGCAATTGTGATGTCCATTTCCCCATCTTGTTGTTTTCGGCGTAAGACACATTTGATCCGCGCGTTCAGTTCGGCCAGATGGAAAGGTTTGGTCAGGTAATCGTCTGCACCGAGATCCAGCCCTTTCACCTTGTCTTCAAGTGAGTCTTTGGCGGAAACGATAATGACGCTGTCCTTCTTTTTCATCTTCTTCAGTTCTTCCAGCAGTAACAGGCCGTTTCCTCCGGGTAGCATGATGTCCAACACGATACAATCGTAGTCGTAATCGTTGATTTTGAGTAAAGCTTCCCGATAGTCGGCTGCACTTTCCACTACATAGCGTTCTTTCTCGAGAGAACAGACCATGATGTCGCGTAATGAGTTTTCATCTTCAACAATTAGTATTTTCATATCCTCGTAGCTTTGAAAAACAAAGATACTGAAATATTCTGGCAAAATTCTGGAATCAAAGAATTTCAGAAAAACATGAAAAATTGCCGCTTATCCTTAAAATTGACAGTTTGTCTGATAGAAGGGCGTTTTTTATTTGTCAGTTTCAACAAAAAACAGTTTCTTTAAGATATTTTTAAGAGAGGTTAAATGGAGAGGAAAGATGTGCTAAAACTATATTTGGTCGGATTAGTCATATTCTGGGGGTTGGGCAGTTGTTCTTATAAACAGTCCGGAGAGTTTGACAGAGAAATGCTTATGACAGATTCATTGTTGGCTCTTTATCAGGATTCGATGACTGAATCTCCGCAGAGAGTAATCGAAGTTTTTTCTGAAAACCGGTCGCTTTTGAAGGATAGCTTGTGCATCTGTATGCTATTATCTCACGAATCCAAATGTTATTATTATCAGAACCGGATGGAGGATGCCTTGCGGACAAATGAAGAGGTGATTCGTTTTTGTCGTGAAAAACAACCTTCGGACAGCTATTTGTCCTTGCTGGCAGAAGCCTATAATAACCGGGGAGTCTATTGGCAGGAACAGAGTGAGCGCGATTCGGCTATTACTGTTCTAAAATCGGCGGTCGAAATTTTGCATATGACAAAAAAGAGAAGCGTGTTACCATCCGTTTATATGAATTTAGCCGATTCATATTTGCAGAACGGGGATTATTCATGGTGCGGTTTTTATTACCGGAAGGCTCTTTTTGTTGCAGATTCGTTAGGGACGGGAGCGCGGGATCATTTTGCCATTTATTCCGGTCTGGCCAAGTTGTATGTGGAACTGGAAAACTTTCCCGAAGCGGATGAGTATTTTACAAAGGCGGAGCAAATGGATAGCCTGTGTACCCCTTATGAACGTTATTTCTTTTCCAACACCCGGGGAAATTACTACTATAATACAAAGGAATATGGGAAGGCCCTCGATTGGTTCCGCAAAGCGGACCGGGTTACAAATGCTTTTCCCCAGCCGCTCTATAAAGCGATTGTCCGTGGAAATATGGGTGAAATATTTATCCTGGACAAACAGCCGGATTCGGCCCATATCTATCTGGATGACGCTCGCCGACTGTTCGGAAAAGCTTATGAACATCCTTCTTTCCGCTATTATATGGATGGCTTGTATGGTTCCTTAGCTTTGTTGGAGAACGATCTTCCCCAGGCGGAGCAACTGCTTTCGCGTACTTATGATCTGAAGCTGGTCAACCCGCTTTACATATATTATAATAACCGCCGGATGCAGGAATTGTATGATAAGAAGAAGGATTACCGCAGAGCCTATGAATTTAAGACGAAGGCCGATATGTTTAATGACTCGCTGCGGAATGTAAAGGTGAGAAACAGTTTAGCGGAGATCGATTTCCGGTACAGGCAGGATACGACTTTGCTGAAAAAGGATATTCAGCTTATGGGTGTTCGCAACGAGGTGGGGCGCTGGAAAATAGTTGCACTCTGTTGCGGTCTGTTGTTACTTTTGTTTCTGTCTGCCTCTTTTTGCTGGATTTTGTATAAGCGGAGGAAAGAGGAGAAGCAATATTGGATGCAGATGGCAACAGTAAACCGCTTGCGTATGGCTGTAGTCCGGAACCGTATTTCTCCCCATTTCATATTTAATGCATTAAATATCATATTGCCGACTTTCCGGCAATATGAGGGGTTGGACAAGCCGATCCGCTTGCTGATAAAGGTGCTGCGGGGGAACTTGATCTTTTCCGAACAAATAGCTGTCCCGTTGAAAGACGAAATACAATTGGTTCAGGAATATTTGCAACTCCGTATGTTAGGTGATCCCGGACGAATCCGGATTATTTGGGATTTGCCTTCCGAAATACCGGAGACCTGGTTGATTCCTTCCATGTCTGTCCAAATCCCGGTGGAAAATGCCGTGAAATATGCTTTTGACCCGGAAGATGCGGATGCCTGCATACGGATACAAGTCACCGAGAAACAACAATGTCTTTATATCGAGATAGAAGATAACGGCATTGGTTTTTCCAATGACGGGCATTTGCAGAAAGAGGAGCAGAGTACAGGATATGGTTTGAAGATTTTGAACCAGACCATTGATATTCTGAACAGGCGGAATAAGAATAAAATGAACTTTATTATACAAGACCGTTGCCGGCTTGAACCGGGTGGCCACGGTACTTTAGTCTCTTTTGTAGTCCCGTTTGATTATACGTTTGAATTATGAGTGAAGAAATTACAGTAGTTATTGTCGATGACGAAATAGCTTCTATACGCAATTTGAGTAATGATTTGTCTGCTTATTCCGATATCCGTATCCTGGAAACGACAACATCAGTCGAGAAGGCGCGTAAGATTATCATTCGCCAACAGCCCGACCTGCTTTTTCTGGATGTGGAAATGCCGAAGATGTCCGGCTTCGACCTTTGGCAAAGCATTCGTGCCGATGTGCATGCTGATATGCGGGTGATCTTTTACACGGCATACGATAAATATGTCCTGGACGCTTTGCGGGCGTCTGCTTTCGATTATCTGTTGAAGCCTTATCTGCCGGAGGAACTGGATGCTGTCATCGAACGTTTCCGGTGTGTTTTTTACCGGAGTAAAGTCAATATGGAACAGTCTATGCGCCGTTTGCTGGCGGACGATTGTAAATTTGCGATTCAGACGGTAACAGGCTTGCTGTTCCTGAAACGCGAGGATGTTCTGATGTTCCGTTTTTCCGATACTTATCGTTGTTGGCAGCTTTACCTTGCCAACCGGACTGACTATAAACTTCGTATGAATATTTCCGCCCGCGATTTACTGAATATGAGCGTCTCGTTTGTCCAGATCAGCCAGAATTGTATTGTCAATATGGACTATCTGTGTTCCATCGAAAATAAAACGCTCGAATGCCGTCTCTATCCGCCTTTCAACGACATCGAGCTGGTCGCTTCGCGCCGGTATTATGGGAGGGTGAAGGAGTTGCTGGAGATTATATAGTAGATCGGGAAAAGTACAATAACCCTCTTTTTAGCCATTTTTCTATTTCGTCCGAAATCTTGATCGATTTTGGATTGACTCTTTTTGCTGTTTAGGCCTTTACGGCTGACAACAGGGAAAATGAGGTGCCGAGCCCATTCCAAAAAGCGTGCAATTTGATTATCGAAAGATGAAAATGCCGTCAAAGTGATAAAGCTTAACTCCCGGAGAATCGCCTGTAGCAAAATAAAACGGACGGCGTCTCAAATATCCCAAGGAAATTTAGGGGCTTTTTTGCCCTGAAAACGGTCGTTTGTCAAAAGAGGACGGTCGTAATCGCCACGATGACCGTGCTAATGTGTAGTGCACTCGGCAGCTCGCGAAGATTAGGACGGTCGTAATGGCAAAGAGGACGGTCGTGACGGCAAAAAACTCCCGAAAAAAGAGAAAAAGCCCCTTTTTGACGTCTAAAAAGTGGGTTAACATTTGTTTTCTTTTAGGCGTCTTTCGAGTCTGTAAAAAACGTTTTTTACAATAACCCTGAATCATAGACGATATTTCTCTGTCACTTCTATAGCTAAAATTCTTTTTATTTTGTCTGTTGTTTTTTACCGCTTAACGGTAAATTCGATAAGTTGTCCGACCATGGAGATTTTACCCGTTGCCGGGGTGTTTGTGTTTTTTTACATTTGAAAACCATATAGAGGTTTGCTTAAAAACAGAGGAAAGGGTAAGACAAGTAAAAGTGGGGTGGTAAACAAATAATAAAATATAGGAGTATGAAAAAATATTGGATAACAAAGATAAAGTGGAGCCTTGTTCTGGTTTGGGTAATTTCTGGTTTGGGCTATGCACAAACAGACGGCTCCGGTCTGGCTGCCAAAGCGAATGAAGCTAAGAGATGGGGCTTTGAAAACAAGGGGGAGAAAAGCGGTTGGTGGCAGAAGGCGGCTACGCTTTCCAATAACGGGATTTTGGGAACTGGCATTTCGTTTGGAAACCAGTTGGATGACATTCTGCATGTCGGTTATGAGACGGAATGGGCGATTCCTGCCCAATATGAAAAAGTAGCCAAACGGTTTGAGGAGAATCTGGCAGGCGTACAGTTGAATGGGCGGGTCGGTTTTGTCGACCGGTATAACCGTTTTATCATCGAACCGCAGTTTGAACCGGTTGACAAACTGGCTGGATTTAGCCGGGGATTGGCGGCGGTCAAGAAAGACGGGATGTTTGGCTTTATCGATAAATCAGGGAATTTTGTGATCCCGCCTAAATTTGAGTGGGCGGAGAACTTTGAGGAGAATGATTTGGCTGCTGTTAAGATGGACGGCAAGATAGGGGCGATCGACTTGAAAGGAGAAATTGTCGTTCCTTGCAAGTATAAACTGAAGGAGATGATGACGAAACTTCCGACTTCAAACAAGCTTTATAAAGAAACGGCAAAAAAAGTGGAGGCCGATCGGGGGAATGGATTATATGACGAGCTGTTAACTAAAATAGAAGAAGCAGGGAAAGCTGCTGATATGTTGGTTATGGATAGCCTTTACCGCACTCCGGTTCCGGCCGATTCGCTTTGGTCCGTACCTATGCGCTATGAAGAGATCGCACGCGTGGGCGATGGCTTCGCTCTGGTTGCGCAAGACGACAAATGGGGGGCGGTCGATCATTATGGGCGGCTGGTGATTCCTTGTCAGTTCGATATGATCGAATATATGCCTGAGGGGGAAGTGTTTGCGGTCTATAAGGACGAAGAGGTCGGGCTGTATAGTTGGACGGGTGCTTTGGTTGTTCCGCCGAGTTATGACCGGATCGAACCTTTTGTCGCCGGAACATCGGTCGGTTGGATTAATTTTGAACACGGACAGATCGGTGCGGATGGTTTGGTGATGGATGATTTGCTGGACAGGGCGTTTGCAAAAGCTGTCGTGTACGATGAAGCCGGAATGTCTGCGGAGGCGCGTGTACAATATAAGAAAATACTGAGTATCGATCCGACTTATGCAATGGTTCATAATAATCTTGGAATAATGGACATTGAAAAAGAAAACTATAAAGAAGGTATGAACCGCCTGAAAATCGCCAATAAACTGGACCCGGAAAACAAAGAGATAGAAGCAAATCTGAAACAAGCCAAGAAAGACCGACGCGAACGGCGATGGAACCGGGTGGAACAAGGATTCATGACCGCAGCAAACATTATCGGAGTTGCAGCCGGAACGGCATTGGCGGTAGATGGCGTGAAGAACGGCGGGGGCGATGTCGCCTCGATCGGACAGGCGGTTAGTAGTCTGGCGGAAGGTGATGTTGCGGGATATGTGTCGGCAACAAGTAATATGTCGTTGGCAGCCCATGCCGGTGATGGTGGCAATTACGGTGGCGGCGGCGGTTCCGGTGGCGGCGGTGGAAATAACTGTGCCTTCTACCGTTCCGAAATAAAACGACTTTCATCTCGTCTGGCGAACGGGACTAAAGCGAATGCCGGTCGAAAAGGAAGTGCGGCAGGAAAGAATGCAGCCCATTCGATTTCTCCGGATCTGGCAGATGGAGCAACCGCCGGTGATTACCGGGTAATCCATAGCTCGGATCGCTTAAACAATACATACGCGAAATCATTGGAGCAGATGCAGAGGAAGGCGCGACAAGCCGGATGCACATTCTAAGAAGTAAGAAAGGCTGGAAATTTTTTCCGGCCTTTTTTAATTTTTTTCCATTCCTCATGTTATGTTTTCGTTTCTTTGTCGTCATAATAACAGAAATGGAACTCGAAACATTTAAAATAACCGTATTGCCGCTTCGGGAGAAGTTGTTCAATATTTCCAGGCGGATGATGGAAGACAGGTCTGATGCAGAGGATATTGTGCAGGAGACTTTTCTCAAGTTGTGGCAGATACGCGAGAAGCTGGACAGTTATAACAGTGTCGAGGCATTGGCGATACAGGTTGCCAAAAATCTGGCATTAGATAAATTGAAACAGCACCGGCCCGAAGGGACGGATATAACGCAGCTCTCGCTCGATTCGGGTAGCCGGAATCCGGCGGAAGAACTGGAACAGCAAGACACCGTTGCCCGCATCCGTTGGCTGATAGGCAAACTGCCCTCGCTCCAGCAGACCATTATCCGGATGAAAGACGTAGAAGGTTACGAGTTAGCGGAGATAGCAGAAATAACAGGTACGCAGGTCGAAGCTGTCCGGGTTAATCTTTCGAGAGCGAGAAAAAAGATACGGGAACAATTGGTTAAGGAATTATGAATTTTGAATTATGAATTATGGAAGAGAGGATTAAATATATGGAAGAGTTGCTGGACCGGTATTTTGAAGGTGAAACTTCGGCCGGTGAAGAGCAGCGGATTCGTGCCTTTTTTGCATCCGGGGATGTGCCGGAGCATTTGGCAGCCTATAAGCCTCTGTTTGCTTATTTTGATGAAGAGATCGAACAGTTGAAGGAGGAGGAAGCCGCCCCTGTTCCCGTGCTCCATGTGGGATCGCATAAAAGCGAAGCCGGCGTTAAGCGGGCTATCCTTTATACGCTTTCGGGTGTGGCTGCCTGTGTGTTAGCTTTGCTGAGTTTCAGCCGGCTGCTGTATCCGGCCGATCCTTGTTTCTGTTCCGATAACTATGTCGTGATAAACGGCCGTTGCTATACAGATATTCATACAGTCCGTTCGCTGGCATTTGAAGCGTTGCAGGAGGTGGCCACTCCCGCCGACGAATATTTCCCAGCAGAGGATCAGGATGAAGCTGACCGTCAGATAATAGATAATCAATTAAAAGAGTTAGGAAGCCTTTTTAGTGAAGACGAATAAAAAAAACATGTCAAGATGAAACAGTTGAAATATACATTATTAATCATGCTGGCAGCCCTGTTGTTGCTGCCCGCTGGTGCCGGAGCTGTCGAAGCGCAGAAAGACCTGAAGATACAGGATGTCTTTACACGCTATGGCAAAAGCAAGAATGTCACGATGGTGGAACTTTCCAACGAAATGCTGGAAACGTATGGGATGACACGTTATAAGAGCATTACGATCAAGAATGATCCGGAAGCCTTGCGCTTTACCCGCCAGTGTCTCGAAGCCGACCAGCAGGGCGCCCGTAAGATCAAGGAGGTGACGGATGACGGGGGAGTGGTTTCCGCTTATTACCAGCTTCCGGGGAAAAGTCCGGATGTGAACCGTTTTGTCCTGTTTAAGGTCAACTCCAAAGGTGTCATTACGCTGGTCTATATCGAAGGTGAACTGGACAGTGACGACTTGATCACCTTGCTATTCACAGAAAAGAAATTATAAACTGATAAACAATAAAGAATATGAAAAGATTTCTATTGATTATAGCCGCATGCATTCCTGCCCTTGGATTGCTGGCTGTAAATGTTGAATTGATGCCTGCCGACACTGTTATCAAACTGGATAACAAGCGTATCGAAGTGAAGGAGAACGGCGACCGGATGAAGGTGAAAGTGTATGAACTGACCGAAGAGGGCGACTCGATAGACGGTGAAATGATCTTTGAAGGACATTATCTCGACGGACAGAGCTATGAACGGCGCAAACATATCAAGTCGATCAACATCCCGATCCCGTCCTGGGATAAAGATTTCGACCCGCATTGGGCTGGGTTCGGCATGGGCTTTGCAAACTTTTCCGGTAGCGACGGGGTTAACGATGTGGATGGTGTTTCACTTCGCAGCGGTAACTCGTTGGAATATAATCTGAACTTTATGGAATTCAGTTTCCCGTTTTCCCGCTACAGATGGGCGGTTGTGACAGGTGCCGGTATGCGTTGGAGCCGTTACCGGCTGGATATGAATGCGCATTTCCAGGAGGTGGACGGAGTGACACAGTTGGTGCCTGCTCCCGAAGGTATCGTTTATGATGCCAGCAAATTGAATATTACCAGCTTGACGATTCCGGTATTGTTAGAATGGCAATCTGCCAAACATCGCCGCAAGTCTCCCCGTTTCTTTGTTTCGGGCGGTGTCGTAGGTGTTGTTAAAACAATTTCCTCTTCCAAGATCGTTTATCATGATGCAGATGGCGACAAGCGCAAGAAAAAGATGGACCGGGGCATGAACATCCGTCCGGTGACAATGGATTTCCTGTTCCAGGCAGGTGTCGGCTGCATCGGTTTCTACGCCAAGTATTCGCCGATGGGCCTGTTTGAAAAAGACAAAGGTCCGAAAGTGCATCCCGTTTCGTTAGGAGTACAGATACACCTTTAAAAAGTTTCGTCTTAACGAAGCTGTCGGAAGTTTTCAACAAATTGTTCCTCCGGGATGTTTTATTGCTGTATTAATAAATAAAACACAAATAGTTATGGCTGGAATAATGAAAACTTTATGGGACGAAAGTTCGGAGCTGGAAGACGAAACGCTTACTCCGCATTCAATCTTGTCGGACGATTACACATCTCCGTCCGATGATGAAAAAGGGCTGGACGATGTGATCGATGACCAGAAAGAAGATGACGAAATCATCGATGAAACATTGAAGGTATCGGATAAAAAATGATCTTTTGGCAGTCAGCCCGTTTTTCTCTATGTTTTATAGCATTCTTTAATAGTATAAGGTAGGAAATTATTTTCTTACCTTATATACATATTGAAAATAAATCCCTACTTTTGTGCTCTAAAACATTAAAACAAACCCAACGAAGATGGCTGCAACAAAACGTATTAAGCGTGCATTGGTATCGGTATACCATAAAGATGGATTAGACGAAATTTTAAAGAAACTCCACCGCGAAGGTGTTAGTTTTGTGTCAACAGGTGGTACTCAGAAGTTTATAGAAGATTTGGGACTCCCGTGTGACGCTGTAGAGGACCTGACAGGTTATCCCTCTATCCTGGGTGGACGCGTGAAGACTCTTCACCCGAAAGTGTTTGGCGGTATATTGAACCGTCGTGATAATGAAGGCGATCAGGCTCAGATTGCCCAATACGAAATTCCTGAAATAGACTTGGTAATTGTCGATCTGTACCCGTTCGAGGAAACAGTTGCTTCCGGTGCGGAAGAACAGGCAATTATCGAAAAGATAGATATAGGCGGTATTTCACTTATCCGTGCCGCTGCGAAAAATTTCAAAGATGTCGTGATCGTTGCATCCAAGGCTCAGTATCAGCCGTTGATGCAGCTGCTGAATGAGAAAGGCGCTGAGACTTCTATCGAAGACCGTAAATGGTTTGCGAAAGAAGCATTCGCTGTTTCATCCGGCTACGACTCTGCGATCTTTAACTACTTCGATGGCTGCGAAGGCTCGCACTTTCGCGCTACGGTAGACGCTCCGATGCACCTGCGTTACGGTGAAAATCCGCACCAGGCTGCTAAGTTCTATGGCAAGTTCAACGATATGTTCGAACAGGTTCACGGTAAGGAAATCTCTTACAACAACCTGCTCGACGTCGATGCTGCCGTTAACCTGATTGATGAGTTTGACGAATTGACGTTCGCCATTCTGAAACATAACAATGCCTGTGGTATCGCATCCCGCGCCAACGTGGTGGACGCATGGAAGGCGGCTCTTGCCGGTGACCCCGTGTCTGCTTTCGGTGGAATCCTGATCACGAACACGACTGTCAACAAGGAAGTGGCAGAAGAAATCAACCAGATTTTCTTCGAAGTGATCATTGCCCCGGCTTACGATGCCGATGCCCTGGAAGTACTGAAACAAAAGAAAAATCGTATCATATTGGTCCGCAAGGAATGCAAGACCTGCCCGATGCAGTTCCGTTCGCTGTTGAACGGTGTGCTGGTGCAGCAGAAAGACCTTAGCATTCAGAGTGAAGCCGATCTGGAGCCGATGACGGAAAAGAAACCGACCGCTCCGGAAGTGGAAGACCTGTTGTTTGCCAACAAGATTGTGAAGAACAGCAAGTCTAACGCTATTACGCTGGTAAAGAGCAAACAACTTTGCGCAAGCGGTATCGGACAGACTTCACGTGTGGATTCCTTGAAGCAGGCCATTGAGAAGGCAACTTCATTCAATTTCGATCTGAAGGGCGCCGTTATGGCTTCGGATGCGTTTTTCCCGTTTGCCGACTGTGTGGAGATCGCCGATAAGGCCGGTATCACTGCCGTTATCCAGCCGGGAGGTTCTATTAACGACAAGCTGTCCGTTGATTATTGCAACGAACATGGCTTGGCTATGGTGAAGACGGGTGTCCGTCACTTTAAACATTAAATAATTATTCAATACGGCAATGTGCCAATGTGCCAATTGAGGTACTATTGTTGGCACATTGGCATATTGGCAAATTGATTCATTATTAAAATGGGATTATTTTCTTTCACACAAGAATTGGCAATGGACCTGGGGACTGCCAATACCATTATTACCTGTAATGATAAGATGGTAGTGGATGAGCCTTCGGTGATCGCTCTGGATGCTCGTTCGGAAAAGGTGTTAGCGGTAGGAAGCCAGGCACGCGCAATGTACGAAAAGACCAATCCGAATATCCGTACGGTCCGTCCGCTTCGCGAAGGTGTCATTGCTGATTTCTATGCTGCCGAGCAGATGATGCGCGGACTGATAAAGATGGCAAGCGGACGTAAACGCTGGTTTGCTCCTTCACTTCGTATGGTGATCGGCATTCCGTCGGGAAGTACGGAAGTCGAAATCCGTGCCGTACGTGACTCTGCCGAACATGCGGGCGGCCGTGAAGTCTATATGGTATTTGAACCGATGGCTGCTGCTATCGGGGTTGGAATGGATGTGTTGGCTCCCGAAGGGAATATGATTGTCGATATAGGCGGCGGTACGACCGAGATCGCTGTGATCTCATTAGGCGGTATCGTTTCCAACAAATCTATCAAGATGGCAGGCGATGACTTGACTAATGATATTGTCGAATACATGCGTCGCCAGCACAATATACGTGTCAGCGAACGTATGGCTGAGCGTATCAAGATCAATGTCGGTTCTGCTTTGAGCATTCTGGAAGATGCACCGGAAGACTTTGAAGTCTGCGGTCCGAACCAGATGACGGCTCTTCCGATGAAAGTGCCTGTTTCCTATCAGGAGATTGCACATTGCCTGGACAAATCGATTTCCAAGATCGAAGCAGCCGTGTTGAGCGCGCTTGAACAGACACCTCCCGAATTGTATGCCGATATCGTGAAGAACGGTATTTATCTGGCAGGTGGCGGTGCTTTGCTGCGTGGTATCGACAAACGTTTGCGCGATAAGATGGGCATCGAGTTCCATGTGGCAGACGATCCTCTGCATGCAGTTGCAAGAGGAACGGGGATTGCCTTGAAGAATATCGACAAGTTTAATTTCCTTATCCGGTAAATAATATGCCAATATGTCAATGTGCCAATATGCCAATTGAGGTTAGCCCGTGGGCATATTAGTCCATTGGCATATTGGCACATTAGTCTATTGGCACATTATTTATTATGCGTAAACTCCTGGATTTTTTAGTCAGAAAGAGGCATTGGTTCTTATTCATATTGCTCGAGGTTGTGTCGCTGATGCTGGTTTATCAGAATAATGCGTATCAACGGAATATCATGTTCAGTTCGGCGAATGTAATAACCGGGCATATTGCTTCTGTTTCCGGCTATGTCAGTTCTTACCTGAATTTAAGGGAGATAAACCGGGAGTTGTTGGAGCGTAACGGGGAGCTTGAAATGGAGTTGCTCGAATTGCAGGACCAACTGGATATGATGCGTGCCGATACGGTGACATTTTCCGGGTTTGCCCCTGATTCGACCGAGCATTTTCCGTATAGTTTCGTGATGGCGAATGTTGTGAATAACAGTGTTACGCATTTGTCTAATTATATTACGGTTAACAGGGGACGCAAAGATGGCGTCGAACCCGATATGGGCGTCGTTTCGGAACGGGGTGTGGTCGGGATTGTATCGACTGTTTCCGATCATTTTGCCGTAGTTATCCCTTTGTTGAATCCTAAATTCAGGTTGAGCTGCAAAGTGTTGGGAAGCAGCTATTTCGGAACTTTGAGCTGGAACGGGCGTAATGCACGGTTTGCCAACCTCGACGAATTGCCCCGTCATGTGGAATTTGAGAAAGGAGATACGATTGTAACAAGCGGTTATTCTGCTGTTTTTCCTGCCGGGATAATTGTCGGCAAAGTGGTGGATTTCGAGAAGCAGCATGATGATAACTTCTATTCGCTTGAAGTGGAGTTGGCAACTGATTTCCAGGCTTTGAACAATGTGCGCATTATAAAGAACTATCGTCAGGCGGAGCAAAAAAATATAGAGCAGGAGGCAAAAAGGAATGATTAACAATATACTGCGGGGTTTCTTTTATTTCGTGGTGTTGGTGTTGATACAGGTGTTAGTCCTGAACAACATCCATTTCCTGCGTGTGGCGACACCATTCCTGTATCTTTATTTTATACTGAAAATGCCGGTGGGGACATCGCGGACGAATGTGGTGTTTTTCTCATTCCTGATCGGGCTGGTTATCGATATCTTCTCCAATACACCGGGGATGCATGCGGCAGCTTGTACGTTCGCCGGCTTTATCCGTGAGCCATTGATCCGCTTGTTTATGGGGAAAGATCTGCCGGAAGGAATTTATCCTTCTTATAAGACATTCGGATATGGCGGTTTTTTCCGCTACACACTCTTGTTTGTAGTGATTCATCATGTGACGTTGTTCCTGATCGAGTCGCTGACGTTTTTCGACCCGTTGTTCCTGGCGCTTCGTATCGGGGCGAGTGTGGTGACGACGATTTTATTGATTTGTACGATAGAAGCATTTAATATAGAGTCCCAGAAAAGTGGAGAATAACGTGAAGTATGCACTTGAGAACAGGCGCTATGTGATTGGCGGCGCCGTTGTTCTGCTGGTTCTCATCTTTATCATCCGTCTGTTCTTCCTGCAAGTAGTGAACAACGATTATAAAGCATGGGCTGATAGTAATGCGTTTCTGAAAAAGACTTTAAACCCTTCCCGGGGTATCATCTATGACCGTAACGGGAAACTGCTGGTCTACAACCAGCCTTCCTATGAAGTCATGCTGATTATGCGCGAGATACAGCCGTTCGACACGCTTGACTTCTGCAATATCCTCAGTATCACAAAAGAACAGTTTGAAAAGCGTATAGCCGATATCAAGAACCGGAGGATTAATCCGGGTTATTCTTCTTATGTGCCGCAGGTGTTTATGAATCACCTCTCCGCACAGGAATGTGGCGTTTTACAGGAGAAGCTATATAAATTTCCGGGCTTTTATATCCAGAATCGGACGGTCCGGGAATATGAGTATCCGTATGGAGCCCATTTGTTAGGGAATATCGGGGAGGTGAATCGTGGGGATATAGAGAAAGATCCTTATTATGTGCAGGGAGATAACTCCGGACGTTCAGGGGTAGAACAGTCCTATGAAAAGGTCTTGCGGGGCGTTAAGGGTGTTGAGATTCTGCTACGGGATGCACATGGACGTATAAAAGGACGTTATGAAGAGGGACGGCACGATGTGGCTCCCGTTTCCGGAAAGAACCTGACACTTTCCATCGATATGGAACTGCAGGCATTGGGTGAGAAACTGATGCGTAATAAAAGAGGAAGTATTGTCATGATCGAGCCTGAGACAGGCGAAGTCCTGTGTATGGTTTCTTCTCCGACCTACGATCCCAGCTTATTGGTTGGGCGTCAGCGGGGAAAGAACCATGTGATGCTGGCAAAGAATTCGGATACGCCTTTGCTGAACCGTGCCATTATGGGGAAATACCCTCCGGGATCGACTTTCAAACCGACTCAGGCACTCACTTTCCTGCAAGAAGGAGTGATTACGACAGAAACGCTGTACACTTGTGCACATGGATATACAGGTTCCAGAAACGGAAAACCGGCTTGTCACGGTCATGCCTCTCCTTTGAATGTGACGTATGCGCTGGCAACTTCCTGTAACTCCTTTTTCTGTTGGGGCTTGCGTGATATGATCGACAGTCGGAAACGTTATCCGAATGTAGAAGAGGCTTTTGAAGTCTGGAAGGACTATCTGGTTTCAATGGGATACGGATACCAGTTAGGTGTGGATTTGCCAAGTGAGAAAAGAGGCTTTATTCCGAATAGCAAATACTATGATAAGTATTACAGCCGCTGGAGTTCCAGTACGATCATTTCGATCGCAATCGGGCAAGGAGAAGTCTTGGCAACTCCTTTGCAGATCTGTAACCTGGCGGCGACCATTGCCAACCGGGGCTATTTTGTCACTCCGCATGTTGTGAAGGAAATACAGGATATGCCGCTGGATACGCTTTATACCGAGAAACGGCATACGATGGTTGAACGTAAGAACTACGAGATCGTGGCTGAAGGTATGCGGAATGCCGTTATAGGAGGAACTTGCCGGGGTGCAGCCATTCCGGGTATTGAAGTTTGCGGTAAGACCGGTACGGCCGAGAACCCGCATGGGAAAGACCATTCGGCCTTTATCGGGTTTGCTCCTTACCAGAATCCGAAAGTAGCTATCTGCGTCTATGTGGAAAACGGCGGGTTCGGCGCTACTTACGGTGTGCCGATAGGCAAGCTGATGATGGAGAAGTATCTGAAGGGTGAGATATCAGAAGAAAATAAACTGCTGGAAGAGACGATGTCGAATGCAGTAGTATCACCAAACGTTTTATCTTTACCGAATCGTGAATTATAGAAGGAAGACTGAAATATGGAAGACAGTAGACTGGTGGACGATCCTGCTGTATGTGATTCTGATCGTGGCCGGTTGGTTCAGCATCTGTGGCGCCAGCTATGAGTTCGACAACGTGGGGTTGTTCGATCCGTCGGGCCGCCCCGGCTCCCAGTTGATCTGGATGGGGCTGTCGTTCGGGCTGATCTTTGTGATATTGATGTTGGAGAGCGAGTTTTATGATGTATTTGCCTATCTGATATATGCGGCTATCATTGTCTTGCTGATCGCGACAATCTTTCTGGCTCCCAATATAAAAGGCTCCCATTCATGGCTCGTTTTAGGGCCTATCCGGTTGCAACCGGCGGAGTTTGCCAAGTTTGCGACGGCGCTTGCAGTAGCCAAAGTGATGAATACGTATGGCTTCAAGTTAACTACGCCCAAAAACTTTATCCTGGTGTTGACACTGATCTTCCTGCCGATGGTTTGTATTTTGTTACAGCAGGAAACTGGTTCGGCACTGGTTTATCTGGCTTTCTTTCTTATGTTGTACAGGGAGGGAATGTCCGGGTATATTCTTTTGGCGGGAGTTTGTGCGGTTATTTTCTTTGTGACCAGTATGAAATTCTCGGATGTAACGGTCGGTGCGACGGCGTTGGGCGAATTACTTGTTTCTTCTATGATCCTGCTGATTACGGTTATCTTGGTGCAGGTGGAGAGAAAAGATACCCGTGCCGTGCAGATTATGTTGGCTGCGACGGCAGTTGCCTTTCTGGGAGGATATGTTGCGTCTTTCTTTGTTCCGGTCGATTATTCCTGGATATCGATGGGGCTGGTCTTACTGATTGCCTGCTACCTGATTTTCCTGTCTGTCCGCAACTGGGTCTGGCATTATGTGCTGATTGCCGTTTTTGCGTTAGGATCGTTGGCTTTCATGTATTCCGTGGACTATGTGTTTACGGATATATTGGAGCCTCATCAGCAGGTGCGTATCAAGGTCTCGTTGGGTTTGGAGGATGATCCGAGTGGTGCCGGTTATAATGTAAACCAGTCGAAGATCGCAATCGGTTCGGGTGGACTTTCCGGAAAAGGTTTCTTGAACGGTACGCAGACTAAGTTGAAATATGTGCCGGAACAGGATACTGACTTTATCTTTTGTACGGTGGGAGAGGAACAGGGATTTGTCGGCGCTTCCATCGTCTTGTTGCTGTTTGCCGTTCTGATCCTGCGCCTGATAGCATTGGCCGAGCGGCAGAGTTCCACGTTTAACCGGGTGTACGGATATAGTGTCGCCTCTATTTTCTTTTTCCATTTGGTGATTAATATAGGCATGGTGACAGGACTTACGCCTGTAATTGGCATTCCGCTTCCGTTTTTCAGTTACGGCGGCTCCTCCCTCTGGGGATTTACTATTCTTCTCTTTATCTTCCTTCGCCTGGATGCTTCCCGCCGGGAACGGTAGTACTACTTGGACGGACTGACCGAGAACCCGATTTCCTGTATGCCTTTCAGAGCATCGTCGCGCATTCCCTGGCGGAAGCTGAAGGTATATTGTCCCGCATGCGGGAATTTGTATTGCGTATGGATGGGAAAACTGCTTTGATATAAAGAGATACCATGTCCGTACCATTTGCCGAACTCATCGGCAAGCACACATTCGATCGTATCGCGGCGGAGCGGACCGATCGGTTGTTCTTCGTTACAGAAAATCCATAAGTTTTGATAGGGATACAGATTGTTGTTCCTTACTTTCAGCGTCAGATCGTAAGGTACGGATATATCTTCCACCTCGAAGGTGAAATAATATTCCTTGTCCTTTTCCCACGTGGTCTTATCGATTGCCTGGTATTGGTCGTACAAGGCTTCGTTCTCGCAGGAAAAGAACAGGGAACAAATCAATGCGGCAATGATTCCTTTAAGCTTCTGGCTTCGTATCCGGCTTGCTTTCCGGTTTAGTTTCCGGTTTTGCAGCAGGCTTAGCTTGTTGCTGAGGTTTGTCATTATTCGGTTGCTTATCGTTGTTTACTCGATTAGGACGCTGTCTGTTACGGTTGTTCTCGCGATTGTTATCCCGGTTTTCCCGATTATTCTCGCGATTGCCGCGTTCCTTGTTGTTATCCCGGGGCTCCCGATTTTCGCGTGGTTCCCGGTTTTCGCGGTTCCCGTTACGATTCCCGCTTCTACTGTTGCGGTTTCCGTTTTTGTTTTCGCCGCCGTTGTTGCTGTTAGCCTTTTCTCCGTTGGACGGTTTGTTGTTTCCTTCGTTACCGGCTGTTGCATCTTTCGGTTGGTTATCCCTATTGCCGTTAGCTTCCTTGTTTCCGTTTCCGTTCCGTTTCTTTTTCTTCTTTTTCAGGGAAGAGTCGAAGCGGGTGACGCTGTCCTGTCCCAGAATATCCTGCGCATCGCGTTTAGGCGGTTGCGGTTTGGTATCGGCTTCGAGCGTAACGGGTTTCGTCCCTTTTTTGTTCATATTGATCACATCGAAAGCACGGTCGGCAGAGATGGTAACCAGGTTGGCAGCAAATGACTTGTCCGTAGAATAGGTGATTTCCCGTTTGAAGATATCCGTTTTGAAATGATAATAGTTATTGTCTTTCGTTTCCAGCACCACTTCACGGGAAGGCAGGCGTTTTTGTGCTTCCACATAGGCATCCACTTCGTAGTTGATACAGCATTTCAGCTTGGCACATTGTCCGGCCAGCTTTTGCGGGTTCATAGAGATGTCCTGATAGCGTGCAGCACCGGTAGCTACGGATACAAAGCTTGTCATCCAGCTGGAACAGCACAACTCGCGTCCACAAGGTCCGATACCTCCGATACGTCCGGCTTCCTGGCGGGCACCGATCTGCTTCATTTCGATACGCACCCGGAATGCTTCGGCCAGTACTTTGATCAGCTGGCGGAAGTCCACACGCTCGTCGGCAATGTAATAGAAGATCGCCTTATTGCCGTCTCCCTGGTATTCCACGTCACCGATTTTCATGTTCAGCCCGAGGTCGGCGGCAATCTGCCGGGAACGGATCATAGTTGCATGTTCCTTAGCTTTTGCCTCCTCGTATTTCTCAATGTCGGTCGGTTTGGCTTTGCGATAGACTTTCTTGGGCTCGTTTCCTTCGCCGGTGCGGACATTGTTCTTTTTCATCTGGAGAAGAACCAGTTTTCCGGTCAGTGTGACGGTCCCGATGTCATGTCCGGGACTGGCTTCAACTGCGACTATATCTCCTTTTTCCAGAGGAATTTTAGAACTGTTGAGATAATACCCTTTGCGGGTATTTTTGAACTGGACTTCTACATAATCGGTTGCGTTTGCCGCATCGGGCACATCGCAAAGCCAATCGTAGGTGTTCAGTTTATTATTTTGTATTTTGCTGCATCCTTTTTTACCCATGCAGCAACTTCCTGTATTTAATTTGAAATCCATTTGTCTGGTATATATAATGTTTATTGCGCGTACAATTACGCAAAAATAGTCAAAATATTTGGTTTGTAGCAAATGATGCATGAATTATAAAGAGAAAGGGCAAAACAGAGTACTCCGTTTTGCCCTTTCCGATATCATTATCAGCTCTGATTTTAGTCGACCAGACCGTGACTTTTGAATACTTTATGAATAGCTTCCAATGCGTAATCAAGCTGCTCTTTTGTATGAGTAGCCATCAGCGAGAAGCGGATCAACGTATCTTCCGAAGCAACCGCCGGTGCAACAACCGGATTTACGAAGACTCCGGCTTCAAACAATTCCTTAACAATAAGGAATGTCAAGTCGTTGTCACGGATGAACAGCGGGATGATCGGAGTCGATGTATGTCCGATTTCACAACCCATGCTACGGAAAC
Organism: Parabacteroides sp. AF17-28; assembly: GCF_003479205.1. NCBI lineage: Bacteria > Pseudomonadati > Bacteroidota > Bacteroidia > Bacteroidales > Tannerellaceae > Parabacteroides > Parabacteroides sp. AF17-28. The sequence goes on from NZ_QUGV01000020.1 coordinate 38,518, forward strand.
CTTCCAATGCGTAGTGGGTCAGATCCCATAAGTGCTGGATGCGTTCCGGTTCGCTCAACATGATATCCAGCGCGGCATCTGCGGCAGCAGTAGCGGCAGGCGTATTACTTGCACTGAAGATATAAGAACGGGAGTGGTGGCGGAGGTAGTTGATGATCGATTCGTCGGCAGCAATGAATCCGCCGATAGAAGCGAACGATTTACTGAATGTACCCATGATCAGGTCGACATCGTTTGTCACGCCGAAATGGTTACAGGTTCCGCGGCCGTGATCTCCGAAAACACCTAATCCGTGTGCTTCGTCAACCATGACGCTTGCATTGTATTTCTTTGCTAATTCAACGATTCCCGGAAGGTTGGCAACATCTCCTTCCATACTGAACACGCCATCGGTGACAATCAGTTTCACCTTGTCCGGCTCGCATTTCTGGAGTTGCTTTTCCAGCGAATCCATATCGTTGTGCTTAAACTTCAGCTTAGTGGAGAATGAAAGACGGTGTCCTTCAATGATAGATGCGTGGTCCAGTTCATCCCAAAGAATGTAGTCTTCACGTCCTGTCAGGCAGGAAACAACACCTAAATTCACTTGAAATCCTGTAGAATACACAATTGCGTCTTCTTTTCCGACAAATTCCGCCAGACGTTTTTCTAACTGAATGTGCAAATCCAGCGTTCCGTTCAGGAAGCGTGAACCGGCACAACCCGTACCATATTTTTTAATGGCATCAATTGCCGCCTCTTTTACTTTCGGATGATTCGTCAAGCCTAAGTAGGCATTGGAACCAAACATCAGAACCTTTTTACCGCTGATCATTACTTCTGTATCCTGATCACTTTCAATCATTCTGAAGTATGGGTAAATTCCTGCGGCCATAGCTCGCTGAGGTGCATCGTACTTTGATAGTTTCTCTTGTAAAAGTTTCATATTATAATTAACAGAGAATGATTTTCTCGCTACGTTGTTACTCTAAAAGATCTCAGGTTTACCGCCTACATAAATATCTATGTTTCGGCAAATCCAGCTGCAAAAGTAGTAAAAAAATAACTTATAGTAGCCGAAATGCTTTAAAAGTTTTACAAAAGCATTATTTTTGTCCTTTCAAAATAAGTAACAACAAGGATGGAGGGACAATCAATCAGTATACAGGCCATAATAAACCCGATTTCGGGTGTCGGTTCGAAGAGAAAGATTCCGAAAATGATCGAACGTGCGTTCGCAAGGGAGAATTGTTCTGTGGAAATCTCTTTTACCGAATATCCCGGTCATGCCAGCGAGCTGACGCGGCAGGCTATCGATAAAGGCGTTAATTGCGTGATTGCTGTCGGGGGTGACGGGACTGTAAATGAGATTGCCCGTGCCATGATCCATTCGGACGCCGTGTTGGGAATTATCCCGAAAGGTTCGGGAAACGGCCTGGCACGCGAATTGCATATTCCGATGGATGTGCGCCGTGCGATCGACCTGATCAGAAAAGGACATATTTCGACAATCGACTGTTGCAAGGCAAACGGACGTATCTTTTTCTGTACCTGCGGAGTCGGATTCGATGCGGCGGTCAGCCAGAAGTTTGCCGGTGAGAAACGCCGCGGTTCGCTTACTTATATAAAGAATACGGTAGAAGAATACCTGAGTTACCAGCCGGAACCTTACGAACTGCAGATCGACAGCCAGACAGTCAAGGAAAAGGCTTTCCTGGTTGCTTGCGGCAATGCTTCCCAATACGGGAATAATGCCTTTATCGCTCCCCACGCCAACATACAGGACGGAAAGATGGATATCACCATCCTTTCTCCTTTTGGTCCGCTGGACATTGCTCCGCTGGCCATCCAACTGTTTACCAAACAGATCGACCGTAACAGCAAAATCAAGACATTCACGGGAAAAGAGGTGACGATTATCCGCCAGAAACCGGGAGTCATGCACCTCGACGGCGAGCCGATCATGGCGGACAGCCGTATTGAAATATCAATTCTTCCCAAATCATTGAACGTATTGACGCCCGAAACTGTTTCATTTACGGCAGAGGTACAGAATTTGTTTGGCGAAGTAACCCGTTTCTTCGATAAGAAACTTCCTTACATCTTCAGATAAAAATCTTTGGTCAGCCGGATGTATTCGTCCGTGTATTGATGCCTTGCAATTTCGATGGTCAGCCGGCCGGTCAGCATGGGCGATGCAGATGGTTCGGCTGTCAGCTCGATCAGGATGCGTTTCGGTTGTGCGCCGGGTACGGGGATAACTGAAATTTCCTTTGAAGGAAAAAGATTTTCCTTTCGGATGCACTCCGTGAGGTACTCTTTCCGGTCGTAAGGCAGGATGAGGGCCAGGTGTCCTCCGGGGGCAAGCAGTGCGCGGCTGTCGTGCAGCAACTTATCCAAAGGAAGGGTGTCCGTATGGCGGGCCATGCTGCGTTGTCCGTCCGGACATTTCAGCGAATCGGCGAAATAAGGGGGATTGGAAACGATCAGATCATATTTGCGGGTGGCTACGGATGCAAAATCTGCCAGTGCGGAATGGATGACATGTATCCGTCCGGCAAAGGGAGAGGCTTCCACATTTTCCTCTGCCTGCAAACAGGCTTCGGCATCTATGTCGATTGCGTCGATATCAGCCTTGCTGCGTTGTGCCAGCATCAGGGCGATCAGTCCGGTCCCCGTACCGATATCCAAGATACGGTTGCATCCCTTGGTGCCTGCCCATGCGCCGAGCAAAACACCGTCGGTTCCTACCTTCATCGCGCACTTATCGTGGCGGATGGTAAACTGTTTGAATTGAAAATAGGGGTTCGGCATGTTTTTATATTTCAACTTTCAACTGCAAAAGTAGTCGGTTTGAGTTAAAAATAGTAACTTTGGCACGTTTATTGTACAAAATAGAACTGCGGGCGATAAGAATATTCCGCAACTATGATAAAGAATATATGAAGAGAGATAAAATGACGATGTTTGCCGAGGAGTCTTACAACGATCTGGATGATAACATAGGTATTGTAATGCCTATCCTGACGGAATGTGACGTTGATGAAGACTTTACTGAGGGAGTAGAAAAAGTAGGGGAAGAATTGCCAATCCTTCCGCTTCGGAATATGGTATTGTTTCCTGGCGTAGCCATGCCGGTTATGATCGGACGCCCTAAATCTATGCGCCTTATCAAGGAGGCTGTCCATAAGAAAAAACTGATAGGTGTTGTTTGCCAGAAGGATATGAATACGGAAGATCCGGGAATAGATGACCTGTATCCGACCGGAGTAGTTGCCGATATCGTTCGCGTGCTGGAAATGCCGGACGGGACGACGACTGTAATCCTGCAAGGTAAAAAACGGTTCGAACTGCAAGAACTCTCTGCTACCGATCCTTATCTGATCGGGAAAATCAAGTTGCAGGAAGATGTTATGCCGGATAAATCCGACCGGGAATTTGAAGCGCTTATTTCAACAATCAAAGACTTGACGATCAAGATGCTCGGAGCTGTATCAGAACCTCCCCGCGATTTGATCTTTTCAATAAAGAATAATAAGAATGTCCTTTACCTGATTAATTTCTCCTGTAGCAATATCCCCAGCGGATCGGCTGAAAAACAGGAATTGCTGTTGATCGGCAATCTGAAGGATCGGGCGTACCGCCTTCTGTTCATCCTGAACCGCGAATATCAGTTGGTGGAATTGAAAAACTCCATCCAGATGAAAACGCACGAGGATATCAACCAGCAACAAAAGGAATACTTCCTCCAGCAGCAGATCAAGACGATCCAGGAAGAACTGGGCGGCAATATCAACGAACTGGAGATAAAGGAACTGCGCGAGAAGGCGGCAAAAAAGAAATGGTCGCCTGTCGTAGCCGAAGCTTTCGAGAAAGAGGTGCGTAAACTGGAACGTCTGCATCCGCAATCGCCGGATTTCTCTATACAGACACAATATGTGCAGACAATCATCAACCTGCCCTGGAACGAGTTCAGCAAGGATAACTTCAATCTGGCTCATGCCCAGAAGGTGTTGGACCGCGATCATTACGGACTGGAGAAGGTGAAGGAACGTATCATCGAACACTTAGCTGTGTTGAAACTGAAGGGAGATATGAAATCGCCCATCATCTGCCTGTATGGCCCTCCGGGAGTAGGTAAGACTTCGCTCGGAAAATCCATTGCGGAAGCATTGCACCGCAAGTATGTCCGGGTTTCATTGGGTGGCCTGCACGATGAGGCGGAGATACGCGGCCACCGTCGTACCTATATCGGTGCGATGTCGGGACGTATCATCCAGAACCTGCAAAAAGCCGGAACATCCAATCCTGTCTTTATCCTTGACGAGATCGATAAGGTGACGAACGACTTCAAGGGTGACCCTGCCTCTGCTTTGCTCGAGGTGTTGGACCCGGAACAGAACAACGCATTCCACGATAACTATTTAGATATAGACTACGACCTGAGCAAGGTTATGTTTATCGCAACTGCCAATAATCTGAATACGATTTCCCAGCCGTTGCTGGATCGTATGGAACTGATCGAGGTGAGCGGTTACATCATGGAGGAAAAAGTCGAGATTGCAGCCCGCCACCTTGTTCCGAAACAGTTGGAGATTCACGGCTTGCCGAAGGGTAAAGTGAAGTTCCCGAAAAAGACTTTGCAGGCTATAATCGAGTCTTATACCCGCGAAAGCGGTGTGCGCGAGTTGGATAAGAAGATTGCCAAGATCATGCGTAAGCTGGCCCGCAAGCTGGCGGGAGACGAGTCGCTCCCGGCACAGATCCGCCCGGAAGATTTGCATGAATATTTAGGGGCTGTCGAATACACCCGCGATAAATACCAGGGCAATGACTATGCCGGTGTCGTGACCGGTCTTGCCTGGACGGCTGTCGGCGGCGAGATCCTGTTCGTTGAATCCAGCTTGAGCAAGGGAAAGGGCTCGAAGCTCACTTTGACAGGTAATTTAGGAGATGTGATGAAAGAATCTGCCATGTTGGCACTCGAGTATATCCATTCGCATGCCGGACTGTTCGATATCAACGAAGAAATGTTTGAAAACTGGAATGTCCATGTCCACGTGCCCGAAGGAGCTATTCCGAAAGATGGTCCGAGTGCCGGTATTACGATGGTTACTTCGTTGGTGTCTGCCTTTACGCAACGTAAAGTACGCAGTAACCTGGCTATGACCGGCGAGATCACGTTGCGTGGCAAGGTGCTTCCGGTTGGCGGCATCAAGGAAAAGATTCTGGCTGCCAAACGTGCAGGTATCAAAGAACTGATCCTCTGTAAGGAAAACCAAAAGGATATCGACGAGATCAAGCCCGATTACCTGAAAGGCCTGACTTTCCACTATGTGGAAGACATCCGTCAGGTGGTTGACCTGGCTTTGCTGAAAGAGAAGGTGGCGAATCCGCTGTTCTGATAAACGCCGGTCCTCTATTGCATGTTACGGCTGTATTCTTTGCATGTCACAACTGTCTTCCTACTATGTTACAGTTGGATTTCTTTTGTTTCACGGCTGTGACATGAATAGCGGGTAGGTATGGAGGGGGCGCACATCCCGCATCATTCATTCTATCTGCCGGGTTATTCCTTCCTTTACGGCACATAGCCCCATGCTGCAGGCTCTCTTTTTAGAGCTTAGAGGCAATGTCTATTCCTCAGTAGACTTTATCCCTTTAATAAGGTTGCTTGTAAAATACACAAAGAGGCGTACCGGAATCCGATACGCCTCTTTGTTATATGGTTCAGTTTAATCTGGCTTATTCTTTTGTCTCTTCAGCCGGAGTTTCTTCTGCCGCCGGTTCTTCCGGGGTGAAATCTGTGATGCCGGCACCGATCAGGATGTTATACCAGGAGATCAGTTTCTTGATGTCGCTCGGGTAAACGCGTTCGCGGTCGAAGGTCGGAAGAACTTCTGCGAAATAGGCACGCAGTTCGTCCGGTTTAGCGGAGGTAGGGATCGATGCTTTCTCTCCGTTTTCCTTATTCTTGACACTGGTCAGCACTTCATGCAAAGGCACTTCCGCGTCATCGGTGTAAATCGCGATGTCTCCCAGTGAGATTACTTTATCTTTTGCGTATGCAGGAACTCTTTTCTTGTCTGCTAACGACTCAACAATCAGCATGTTTTTCCCATGGGAAACCAATTTAAACAATCCCGGTTTACCCGAGATAGACAAAATCGTCTTCAACATAATACTTCGTTTTTCTAAATAGTGTTTAACTTTCGTGCTGCAAATGTAGTATAACTGACGGGAATATCCGGCAGTTTTGAGCATATTTTCTTGTTTCTAATGATTATTCACTATCGGGAACGCAGTTTTTCCAGAAAGGCAGTCACCTGCGGGAGTAATGCCTGCTTGCCGTCGTTGAAGATTACGTAGTCCGATTTCTCTTTTTTCACCTCGTCCGGTAATTGGCTGCCGATACGGCGTATGACCTCTTCACGCGACGCGGCATCGCGTTCCAGCACCCGCCGGATGCGCACTTCCATCGGGGCGTACACCATCAGGCTTACGTCTACGGCCCGGTTGAAGCCCGATTCAAAAAGGATGGCCGACTCGATCGCACATAGCGGTGTGTTTTGCTTATCTGCCCAGGCTTGGAAATGGCGGTTTACCTCCGGATGGATAATGGCGTTTACCTCTTTCAGCCGTTCGGGATTGCCGAATATATGGGATGCAAGTTGCTTTTTATCCAGTCCTTCAGCGGTATAAAGTGTTTCGCCGAACAGGGCGGTCAACTTTTCGCGTATGACAGGGGATGTCTCTGTCAGTTGCTTGCTCTCCGTATCGGCAATGTAAACCGGTACACCGGACAATTCCAGCAGTGAAGCGATAACCGATTTACCGCTTCCTATCCCTCCTGTGATTCCGATCTTAATCATTTGATTTGGTCTGTTCCAGTATAAATTCGATCCGGTCGGGGGCAATCGTGGCAATGTCCACTCCTGCCGGTTTCTTATTCAGCTTGAGAGGCAGGGTGCCGGAGACGTTTTGTTCCAGGTCCGCAAAGGAGATACGTATCTCAAAATCATCGGCCGAGACATTCTTGAAACGGGAAAGAGGCACACTGCAGCTTACCTTTACGACAGACGGGAATGTACGTAGCGTATAATGGGGAGGCAAGTCGGTACAGATAACCGGGATTTCCAGTGTCTTTTCCGTATATTCCTCTATCGGAACAGTCACGGATACACTTGCCGGATCGAATGTCGTACCGTCTATTTTTTGTAGCTGGACGTTGCGTGTGATGGTCTTGTTCCCTTTCTTGATTTCGGTAAAGACCGTTTTGACTTCTTTCAAAGTATCCAGCACGACGTCACTGGCATAGACGCTGATGTTATGAGGCGTAATGGTAATATCGCCGGATATTTTGAAGCCCGCGTTTGTCCGGATCGTTCCGTTGAATACGACCGGTATATCCTTTTTGATACGTTTGCTGTAAGCCACCTCGATCTGTTGAGGTTCGAAACTGACCAGTGAAGTGGTAGCGATCAGTTGTTTCTTTATGTCACTCTCGATGCTTTTCCGGTTGATGACCAGTTTTCCGGTCTTTTCCGGTTGATCTTTCATGTTCGCTTCGATCGGGGCAAACGACCGTCCGAAGGAGTAGTTCAGCAACACACTCCCCTTATCTTTCACTTTTACGGTAATGGCTTCAGGCGGCGTTTCCGTAAAAGAGATGTCAGGCGGTACATTCTTGTATTTGACCGGAATGTTGATGTCTATTTCATACTCTTGCTGCAAGCTCTGGAGTAGCCAGAAACCTAATGCAAGCAGTACAAAAAAGAAAAAGATCAAGGCTTCTTTCCACTTCTGTCGGTGAAGAAAAGCCTTAATCTCTATCCGGATAGACTTGAATGTTTGATTTATTTGTCCAAGTCGTGACATAGGTCCCGTTGTTTATTTTTGCTGTGCGTCTTCTGCAGATGCAAAAACAGAAGTTTTGTCTACACGGATGCGTACACCATCAGAAATTTCAATCAACATATATGTGTCACCGATTTCCTTAATCTTTCCGTAGATACCTCCGGCTGTGATCACTTTGTCTCCCGCTTTCAATGCTTCGCGGGCTTTCTGAATTTCTTTTTGTTTCTTTTGCTGCGGACGGATCATGAAGAAATAGAAGATCGCAACAATGACAACCATCATCAAAATACCAGACCACTGCTGACCTCCAGCAGCTGCCTGGAGTAAAATAGTAAGTAAGCTCATATAACTATAAACATTAATAAGTTAATATCAATTCGATACTGTCACAAATGTAAGGATAATAATTAATCTTTGAGCAATAACTTTTCTTTTTTTAACTCGCTGACTACAGAATCCAGAATGCCGTTGATAAACGTGCCGCTTTTGGGTGTGCTGTAGTATTTTGCGGTGTCGATATACTCGTTCAGTGTCACATTGATGGGGATCGACGGGAATGTCATGATTTCGGCCAGTGCGACCTGCATGATAATGAGGTCCATATTGGCGATACGTTCGGTTTCCCAGTTCTTCATGTGTCTGTTGATGCGTTCGCGGTATTGGCTGCCGTTCATCAGTGATTGGCGGAACAGTTTGATGGCGAACGACTGGTCTTCGAGATCCTTGAACATCGGCAACAATTTTTGTTTGCTTCCGGCCTTTTCATCGAATTGCTTGATCGTTTTCAGCGTGAATGTTTCGATGATGGAGATATCGTCATTCCAGTAGATGCTTTTGTCTTGCAGGTAATCGTCGATGGTTTCGTTGCCGCAGATCAGTTTCTTGAACACGGTACGCCAGAACTCCTTGTCTGTTTCGTATGAATCGTTCTCGTTGTTCAGATATTCGCTGTACTGTTCGGATGAAAGGATCAGATCGAGCACCATCCGGATGAAGTCTTCGTCGTTATCCCATGAGATACCCTGTTCGGCCACATACTTCTGCAAGGCTTCGTTTTCTGCAATCTGGGCGGCGAAACGATTGTCTACCAGACGGGTGTTCGGATTCAGTTCCGCATCTGTCGGCATGTATTTGTTCTTACGGACGTCCAGGATGCGTTTTTGCAGATTAGTTACAGCGACAATTAGAAGAAGGAAATAATGATATAAGTCATAAGACTTTCTAAGACTGAAAAGCAATTCGTTTTCCGCTACTTTGAGGTCGTTGTTTCCATTTTGATAGTAAGAATATACTATCTGTAAAACTTTAATGCGGATTAAAATTCTGTTGATCATCGTTTGAAGGAACTACTTGTTATAAATTAGGCTGCAAAGTTAGTCATTCTTTTGATAAAAGCTCTTTGCTTCGCTTAATTTTATACGCATTCGCGATTATTTTGTAAGAACTTGATTTTTTATGTGCATTTTGATGCGTTAAAATAGTTGTTGTTTAAAAAAAAATGCACATATTTGAAGCAAGTTATGATAAATGGGTGGGTGTTTAACGAATGTTTGCTATAATGGAAGACTCGGTGAAGAAAATGCAGGTTGAAGGTGGTGACAAAGAGATTTTATACTCTAAAACCATTAAAGCAGGAAAAAGAATCTATTATCTGGATGTAAAGAAGAACCTGAAAGACGATTTATTCCTGGCTGTGACGGAAAGTAAGAAGGTGCAGCCGAAGGTCGGTACTCAGGTCTCTTTTGAAAAACATAAGATTTTCCTGTACAAAGAGGACTTTGATAAGTTCATGGATGGAATGAATGATGTAATCAATTACATTAAACAATGCAGGGCGGGAGGAAGCCCGGTAGAAGTGTCGGATAACGACCAGCTGGCTGATGAGTCAGATGAAATAAAGCTGGATATCGATTTCTGACGGAATTGGGGAAAATGGAGTAAAATAATAACGGGCTGTTCCGGAAGGAAACAGCCCGTTATCTTTATAGGCCCTGTAAAAGGAAGCCTATTTTGTTGCGGTTATGCTTCCGGATGGATTGCTTCAGTAGGACAAGCATCTGCGCAAGTTCCACAATCAGTACACATTTCAGGGTCGATATGATATTTATCACCTTCTGAAATTGCTCCTACCGGACATTCGTCAATACAAGTACCGCAAGCGATACAATCGTCACTAATTACGTAAGCCATTTTTTTAAACGTTTAAATTGATAACTATTAGTTCGTGCAAAAATAGAGCTTTCTTTGTATTAAAAAAAGATCTGCCCCTTTATTTTGTCGAAATAAATGCATTTTTGCAATAAGTCGGGTTCTTTCCCGTTATAATTCAAAATTACGAAAAGAATTGAGACGTCTACTATTTATTATATGTGTATTCTTTCTAACTGTTACCACTGTGATGGGGCAGAAAGAAAAGGTAAAGAACCAGCCCTATGCGGATTTGAAGTGGTTCCATTTGGGCTTTCATGTGGGTATTCATGCACAGGATCTGATATTGACCAATACCGGTGTTGCCGCGGATGGTGAAACCTGGTTTGCCGAGATTCCGAGCTATTCGCCCGGATTCAGTGTCGGTGTGATCGGAGATATGTACCTGAATCCTTATTTCAGCCTGCGCTTTACGCCGACAATCCATTTTGGCGATAAGAAATTTGTGTTTCGTCGTCCGGAGATGGAAGGAGTAGAGGGGACAGAAGATAATCCGGTGATAAGCCAGTATTCCACATCTGTCCGTTCCAATTATCTGACTTTCCCGTTGGATGTGAAGTACAGCGCTTTTCGTGTGAATAACTACCGGCCTTATCTGATTGGCGGTATCTACGGCGCGTTCGACTTAGGACGTAAAAAAGGAAATCCGATCCTGTTGAAAGGAACGGACTTCGGCGTTGAGTTCGGTATCGGATGTGATATTTATCTTCCGTTCTTTAAACTATGTCCGGAACTTAAATTCAGCTTCGGACTTGTCGACTTGCTGGAAAAAGACAGAGGCGACCTGACGGACCCGGAATTGATCAAATATCCGAATTCCCTTTCCAAGGCAACTTCCCGGATGGTGACGTTGACCTTCAATTTCGAATAAAGAGTTCGATATAGATGTAGCAGGCCGGAACAGCCAGCATGACACTATCGAAACGGTCCAGCATTCCGCCGTGACCCGGTAATACGTTTCCGGAATCTTTCACACTGAGCGTACGTTTCAGCAACGATTCGATCAAGTCTCCCCAAGTCCCGAATATAACGACTGTCGCAGCCAGCCCGAGCCAGTTATACCGGCTGATTTCCGGTGCATACCAGGCAAAGACCTGTGAAGAAGCCAATACGAGGATTAACCCGCCGAAGAAACCTTCCCACGACTTTTTAGGGGAGATGCGTTCAAACAATTTTCTTTTTCCGATCAGGGAACCGACCAGATAAGCTCCGGTGTCGTCCAGCCAGACAAAAATAAAAATGGCCATGATGAAAAGCGGCGTATAGCTCATGACGCCGGGTGTTCCGGGTTCCGCCCCGATAAAGTTCAGCATGGAAAAAGATCCGGCACAATATACTTGGGCAAACAGTGTAAATGCCCAGTTGTTGATCGGGTTCGGCGCTTTATAATAAAGTTCCGCAATCATCGTCAGCATAATGAAAAGCAGGTAAGGAAGAAATATTTTTCCGTCCGCCAGCCCGTTCGCATAGACGAAAGTCGCTATGAACAGATAGACGCCGCCCACAACGTTCATCGTCCGTTGCAGGTCCGCATTTTCATAATGTTTGACCAGCCCACCGAATTCCCAAAGGGTTAATCCTGTTATGACACAAAAGAGAATGAGGAAGAAAATAGGATGGACGCAAATGGCACTGACCAGTACCACTACGAATATTATGCCGGTTAACGCTCGTATAATCAGATTTCTCAAGGCAGTAGTGTTTTGTTTATTGATTTATTATCGGTACAAATATAAGGAATAAATTAATTCCATGCCCATGAAACCGGAAATGGATGCCCATGAAACCGAAGACGGATGGGCATGGAATTATTTGTTAGTTTGCTTCTGCTATATTTGCTTCTTTTGCTTCCTCTTTTTTGCCATTGGCTTTTTCCTGTAGTTCGAGGATTTCTTCCGAACGGGAAACCCAGGCGCGTTTACCGAAGATATGTTCGACGTCTTCCGTATAAATAACTTCGCGTTCCAACAATACCTGTGCCAGCTGATTGTGTCCTTCGGCATATGCCTTCAGGATACTTTTGGCCCGTTCGTACTGTTCGTTGACGATCTTCTGTACTTCGAGGTCGATCAGACGTGCCGTCTCTTCGCTATATGGCTTGGTGAAGCCCCAGTCCTGGCCGCTCGAATCGTAGTAATTCAGGTTCGGCAGCCGTTCGCTCATACCGAAATAAACAACCATTGCGTAGGCCTGCTTGGTTACGCGCTCCAGGTCATTGGAAGCACCGGTCGATATTTTTCCTAAGAAAAGTTCTTCGGCGGCACGTCCTCCCAAAGTCGCACACATTTCGTCCAACAACTGCTCGCGGGTTGTGATCTGGCGCTCTTCCGGCAAGTACCAGGCGGCACCTAATGCTTTGCCGCGGGGAACAATCGTCACTTTCACCAGCGGATTGGCATGTTCTAACAACCAGCTCAATGTCGCATGCCCTGCTTCGTGGTTGGCGATACATTGACGTTCGTCGGCTGTCGTTATTTTGGTTCGCTTTTCCAGACCTCCGACGATGCGGTCCACCGCATTCATAAAGTCGTCCTTCTGGACAAACTTTTTACCGCTACGGGCGGCAATCAAAGCGGCCTCATTACATACGTTGGCTATATCCGCACCTGAAAAACCGGGTGTCTGGCGTGCCAAAAACTCGGCATCTACGCTTTCGTCTATTTTGATCGGACGCAGATGTACGCCGAATATTTCCTTACGTTCGTTCAAGTCCGGCAATTCCACATGTATCTGGCGGTCGAAACGTCCGGCGCGTAATAACGCCTTGTCCAGAATATCGGCACGGTTGGTTGCAGCCAGGATGATCACACCGCTGTTGGAACCGAAACCGTCCATTTCCGTCAGCAACTGGTTCAATGTGTTCTCGCGCTCGTCGTTACTGTTCATGTTCGCGTTCTTACCGCGGGCACGACCTACGGCATCGATCTCGTCGATAAAAACGATACAAGGAGCTTTCTCTTTGGCTTGGCGGAACAGGTCGCGTACGCGGGATGCGCCCACGCCGACGAACATTTCCACGAAGTCGGAACCTGACAACGAGAAGAACGGAACGTTTGCTTCTCCTGCTACAGCTTTAGCTAATAGTGTTTTACCTGTTCCCGGAGGACCCACGAGCAATGCGCCTTTAGGAATCTTACCTCCTAATTCCGTATATTTTTCAGGGTTTTTGAGGAAGGAAACAATCTCTTCCACCTCCTGTTTGGCTTCGGCCAGGCCGGCAACATCTTTGAATGTCACTTTCCCGTCGTTATCCTTGTCGAATAGTTGCGCTTTGGCTTTTCCAACACTGAATACACCGCCGGGACCGCCGCTCGTTCCTCCCGACATACGCCTCATCAGGAAGATCCAGACAACGATGATCAGCAGGATCGGACCGAACGAAACAAGGAAATTCCAGATCGCATCGTCTCCTTCTTCAAAGCTGACTTGTGTATTGATATGGTTATCAGCGACAGCCTTGTCGTAGAAATCCGAAAATTTGTCAGCCGATGGTATTTTGACATACACTTTCGGGTTGGTGCCCAATGCTGCGCTGTCTCTTTTAAAAACCAGACCTTTCTGGCCGTTCTTAACTGTCGCTTCAACTAAATTCTTTTTATTGTAGACGACCATCCGGTCAAATACGTTCTCTTGAGCCAGCTTTTGAAATTCTGTCCAGCCTAATTCCTTAGAAGCCGAAGAATCGTTTGTAAGATATAAAGCGATAAGCATCATAAAGATAAGTCCGTACATCCAATAGAGATTGAATTTGAACATCTTTTGCTTATTGTTCTTCGGTGCTTTGTTAAACATGTCGTTTTTATTTTCCATATATGATTATCTCTATGCTATGTGAGACCGGTGATTAATCGAGATCGGCAATTTGAGTCAATTTGGCATCCGACCAAAGGTTCTCCAAATTATAAAACTCGCGTAGTTCCGGTAGAAATATATGTACAAGAACCGTGCCATAATCCATCCCGATCCATTCGGCCCGCTGTGAACCATCTATCGAAAGCGGTTTTTCACCTGCCTCGCGACGGGCAAAATCCCAAACTGAATCAGATAATGCGGAAACCTGGGTAGGAGTGTTCCCTTCGCAGATCACCATATGTTGGCAAATTGCGCCGGATAATCGGGTTAAGTCTACGGTTACAATATTTTTGCCTTTCTTTTCCTGTAGGCCTTCTACAATCGTTTTAACTAATGCTTCTGTTTGATCCATCTATTTTTTATTAGTAATATTCAAGGACGCAAATATACTTCTTAAATTTATTATGTCGGTGATTTCCCCCTATTAATATATGTATATACTTGCAAAATCAAAACAAGCAGGCAAAGAAAAAAGTTTATGAATGAAAAAATATTGTCGCAACGTTTGTTTATTTTGAAAAAGTATGTACTTTTGCACTCGCTAACAAGGGAGTTAGTTATTTCAAATTGTTCAATGGTGTAATGGCAGCACAACAGATTCTGGTCCTGTTAGTCCAAGTTCGAGTCTTGGTTGAACAACTTTACGAAAATAAACGATTCCTTTAGTCAGAAACACTTTGTTCAATGGTGTAATGGCAGCACAACAGATTCTGGTCCTGTTAGTCCAGGTTCGAGTCCTGGTTGAACAACAAAAAAAGTCCGTCATTCGTTTGAGTGACGGACTTTTTTTATCGGGTTATTTATATCTTACCCATTTGATCATTTCTTTGATACTCGGCTTTTTACCATACATCAGGATTCCTACACGGTAGATTTTGGCAGAGAACCAAACGATGAATATCGCCGTTGCGAACAACAAGGCAAATGAAACGACCAGTTCCCATACCGGAATGTCGAATGGCAGGCGGACCATCATCACGATAGGAGAGGTAAACGGAATCATCGAACACCAGAATGCCAACGGACCGTCCGGATTATTCATACTGTAGATGCCGGCATACAAGCTGAACGCCATCAAAAGCATAATCGGTGTCATGAACTGTTGCGTGTCTTCCTGCTGTTCCAGGGCGCTGCCGATAGCGGCAAACAGAGCTGCATACAGCAAATATCCTCCGATAAAATAGAGTACGAAACAAATGCCGATCATACCGAAGTTGATGGAATTGATAATTTCCTGTATCTGAATGCTTATGTCGGAAGAACCGGCAGCCATGTCTCCTACACCTTGCGCGGCCATTTGCGCCGTCATGACATCTTCAGGCGAAGCGCTGCCACCGAAGAAGAAGAGGCTTCCGGATATCAGAACGCTTGTCAGGATGCCCCACAGGAATACTTGTGTCAGCCCGACGAAACCGATACCGATGATTTTACCCATCATCAGGTCGTATGGTTTGACGGACGAGATCATGACTTCTATGATACGGTTCGTCTTTTCTTCCATCACGCCTTGCATCACCATCGAACCGTACATAATAATGAACATATAGATGATAAATGTCAGGATCATGCCTAAGATTGAAGCGACTTCGGCAGAGGTGCTTTTCTCGCCCCCGTCTTCATCCCATTTGATCGTCTTGATATTGAAATTGATCTTGCTGTCTTCGATGATCTGTTTCAGGTTGTCGATGTTGTATGAAGCCAGTTTTTCATCTTTCAGATATTCGGACAATGTCTTGTCGATCGTATTCTTCAACCCCATCGGGATTTGCTTCTTGGAGTAGAGCGTGGCGGCAGCCGGGTTTTGCAACAAATCGTCTGTGATATTCAGAAAGGCGAATATTTCCTTGTCCGGATTTTTACGATACTCTTCCAGGCTGGAACCTTTTTCGGTTATAAAGGTATATTCTTCCGTGTTTTTGAACAGAGGCGCATATTTGCCGGTTGCGTCGATAATGGCTACCTGTTTGGCCTCATCCCCTTTGATGGTAGAGAGCCACAACGGGACGAACACCAGGGCGGCAAACAGGAACGGCGTCAGGAAAGTCAGCAGCAGGAATGATTTTTTGCTGACACGACGAAGGTATTCTCTTTTGATAATAAGTCCTATCTTATTCATGCTTGCGTAGTATTTGTACCGGAAACGGTGTTAATAAATATGTCGTTCATCGAAGGAATCTCTTCCGTGAAGGAAATAATCTCGGTCTGTCCGGCCAATGCGGAAAGAAGGGCGGAGTTGGATATCTCCGGTTCTTTATGGATGCGCACTTCACTTGTTCCGGCGAGGTCCTTTTCTGTCAGCAGGCTGAACATTTCCGGTATTTCCTGCAATCTTCCCGATTCGGTATGGAAACGGACGGTGAAATTGTTGGTACGGAAACGGCTTTTCACTTCTGTCACATTGCCTGAAAGAACCACCTGCGAGCGGTTGATCAGGGCGATATTATCGCATATCTCTTCAACGGACGACATGTTGTGTGTGGAAAAGATGATCGTGTGTCCGCCATCTTTCAGCTCCAGTATCTCTTTTTTCAGCAATTCGGCATTCACCGGGTCGAAACCGCTGAACGGTTCGTCGAATATGAGCAGTTTAGGCTCATGGATGATGGTGATGATAAACTGCACCTTTTGTTGCATCCCTTTGGATAGCTCTTCCAGTTTCTTGTTCCACCAAGGCATGATGTCAAATTTCTCAAACCAGTGCGTCAGCCGCGTACGTGCTTCCTGGTAGGAGAGTCCTTTGAGCTGTGCCAGATAGATGGCCTGTTCACCGACTTTCATTTTCTTGTAAAGGCCGCGTTCTTCCGGCAGATAGCCGATCTGGTAGATGTCTTCCGGTTGCGACTCGCGTCCGTTGAAGCGGACAAGGCCGCTGTCGGGGGCGGTGATGCGGTTGATGATGCGGATCAGTGTGGTCTTCCCGGCGCCGTTCGGCCCTAACAATCCGAAGACTTTCCCTTCGGGGACCTGGATGCTGACCTTGTTAAGGGCGAGATGGTTGGCGTATTGCTTTACCACGTCTTCCGTTTCTAAAAAGTTCATAGGCATTACATTTTTAATATGATTCTTTCTCCCAATTCTTTACTTAATACATTTTTTATCTCGTTCAGGCGGGTGAGCTTTTTCATCAGCTCGAATACCTGGTCCATGTCCCCTTTCGTTTGCGCCTCTTTGATCTGTGCCTGTACTTCCTTGATCTGGCTGAGGATGTAAGCATCCTTGAAGCCGTAGAGTTCGCGGAGCACTAACGAATCGAGTTTCTCCTCTTCCGTTTCCAGTTCCCTGTATTTGGTGTGATACTTGCTGAGCTGATACTTTTCACTGATCAGGTTGGCGGCAAGGCGGCTCACATTCGGATCCGGATGGGCCAGGAAATAACGGTGCGCCACGAACCCTTCCGACTGGCAACGGTCGGCCGCTTCATCCATCATACCTTTGAAAAGAGGCGTGTAGAAGGTGAGGTCGTCGCGCTCCAACTCCGAACGGATATATTCGGCAACACGGATAACCACCTCTTCATTTGTCTCTTCGTCCGTGTACTGGAACAGGATGCGTTCGCCATAGCGTACGATATACCGCAGTAAGGCAACTTCATACACTTCATAGGGCGAGCGCTTCGGCTGCACCGGTATGTTTACCGATGGAGCGGCGGGCGGTGGCGGTGGAGGCGGCATGTTGTTATCCGTCCCACCCAACTCGTATTCTTCCTGCGGTGGCGGCGGGATCGTATCGTCGGGCGGGAGGAAACTTTCCGGTTCCTGTCCTGACGGTATTTCTTCCGGATACGGCTGATATCCGGGAATATCCGGATATTCGGGTATGTTGCTGACCGGAGGCGCCGGATTGAATGAAGACGGCTGGTTTGCCTGCCTTTCCTCCTTGTTAAGGCGGATTTTGTTTACTTCGTTCAACAGGAGCATCTCGTCTATCTCCATCATGGCACTGCATTCCCGGATATAGAGGGAGCGGGCGATGTTGTCGGGGAGGATGGCAACCGTTTTGATAATGTCGGCGATCAGCGATGAACGTTTGATCGGGTCTGTCCCGGCATCGTCTAAAAGCAGCCGGGTTTTGAAGCGGATGAAATCCGTTTCGTTCTGTTTGATAAACTCGGCAAACTGGGTTGCATTATGTTTGCGGGCAAACGAATCCGGGTCTTCGCCATCCGGCAGGAGCACCACTTTTACGTTCATCCCGTCTTCCAGCAGCAGGTCGATACCGCGCAAGGCGGCCTTGATACCGGCTGCATCGCCGTCATAGAGGACTGTAATATTGCTGGTAAAACGGTGGATCAGGCGGATTTGCCCCTGTGTCAGGGCCGTTCCCGACGAGGCAACGACATTTTCCACACCTGCCTGGTGCATGGAGATCACATCCGTATAACCTTCCACCAGGAAACAGCGGTCGGCCTTGACGATGGCTTGTTTGGCAAAATAGATGCCGTAGAGTTCGTTACTCTTATGGTAAATCTCGCTTTCGGGCGAGTTGACATATTTGGCGGTCTTTTCGTCTTTCTTCAGGACACGTCCGCCGAAAGCAACCACTTTGCCGCTTAGCGTATGGACCGGAAATATGACACGTCCGCGAAACCGGTCGTTCACACCGCCATTGTCATAGGCAATCACCAAACCCGTTTTTTCGAGAAATTCCTTTTTGTAACCGCTTTTAGTAGCCGCTTTATAGAGGGCGTCCCGTTGGTCGAGGCTGTAGCCTAACTGGAATTTGCGGATGGTATCTTCCCGGAAACCGCGTTCGGCAAAGTAACGCAGGCCGGCAGCTTTCCCTTCCTGGTGTTCGTACAGCTGGGTGGTGAAATATTTTTGCGCCCAACTGTTGACGATCAGCATACTTTCGCGATCGCTGCGCACCTGTTTTTCGCGTTCCGACAGCTCCCGTTCCTGTATCTCGATGTTATATTTCTTGGCAAGATAGCGTAGCGCATCAAAATAAGTCAGCTGTTCATGCTTCATGATGAAGTGAACAGCCGTACCGCCTTCGCCGCAGGCAAAGCATTTACAGATGTTCTTTGCCGGCGACACATAGAAAGAGGGCGACTTGTCACTATGGAACGGACATAATCCTACATAGTTTATCCCTCGTTTCCGGAGTGTAACAAATTCAGAGACAACATCCACAATGTTTGCTGCATCCAATATCCGGTCTATGGTAGGTTGATCTATCATTTAGTTCCTTCCTTCATTTAGACGGCAAATATAATCAATAAATATTCTTTATGTTCTATTCGATCTCCATCTCATCCAGCAGATATCCTGCCCCGGCATATTTATCCATGATGAAAAGGACGTAGCGGATGTCGACGATGATGCTGCGCTGATAGTCGGGGAGATATTGGATATCGCCGCCGACACCTTCCCAGTTGCGGTCGAAGTTGATGCCGATCAGTTCGCCGTTGGCGTTCATCACGGGGCTGCCCGAGTTACCGCCGGTCGAATGAGTGGTTGCACTGAAGGCAACAGGCATTTTACCGTTGGGAGCTTTGTAGCGTCCGAAATCTTTTGCCGCATATAATTCTTTCAAACGTGCCGGAACGACAAACTCCCAATTGGTGGAATCCTCTTTTTCCATTACGCCGTCGAGTGTTGTCTGGTATCCGTAGTAGTCACAGTCGCGCGGGCTGTAGCCTTTTACCTGTCCGTAGGTGAGGCGCAGGGTGAAGTTGGCATCCGGGAAATTAGCGCGGTCGCCATACATCGCCAGCAGACCTTTCACATAAGAGCGGTGAGCCATTGCATAACCGTCTTCGAACTCTTTCAGAGAGTCTTTCAGACTAACTTCTTCCGCGCGGACGGATTTGGCGAAAAGGATCATCGGATCGTTTTCCAAAGCCTTGACAGACGGACGGGCAAGGAATTTGTTGAAGTTATCTTCACTGCCGAAAATGGATTTCTCGAACAGGTAGTCGACAAAGCTGTCGGTGTCACCCTTGAACTTCTTGTCTATTTGTTCGAAATAGGCCGGCTGCGCTTTCGGTGCGACCTGGCGGCGGTATTCTTTCAGCATGACTTTGGCTATTTTCCGGTCTACATCGGCGGAATAGTTGTCGTTGGCAAATCCGTGATAGGCACGTTCCAACAGGCGAAGCTGTTCGTCTTTGGCCTTTTTGTCTTTTCCCTTCAAGGCTTCTATGACAGCATCCGTTTTAGTCGGCACATTGGTGAACTCGATGCCGCGTATGATCGCTTCATCCAGCATCCAGCTACGGAAACGCAGGTCTTTGCGGTCCGATACGATCTGTTCGAGCGCCATCAGGGCATCGGGATAGTTCGGCTCGCACATCTTGTTGGACCAGGCGATCAGCTTGTCCTGTTCCTCTTTCTTAACCTGTTCGAAGTTCCGTTTTTTGATGGCCCAATTACTGCCGATAGCGTTCTTGTAAGCATTGGTGGAACCGGCGTATTTGCTGGCATACTGGATGCGCACAGCCGGGTCTTTCAGCATTTCTTCGAGCATCACCTTCTGGCGCAGGTCGCGGATGTTGATGCGCACCGTGTTGTCGATGTCGCGGCGTTCCGCCACTTCCCAGGAGGTATAATATTTATTGGTCCGGCCGGGGAAACCCATCATCATGGCATAGTCGTCTTCCTGTACGCCTTTCAGTGAAATCTTGAACCAGCGTTTCGGACGGAGCGGCACATTCTTGTCCGAGTAAGGCGCCGGATTTCCGTTTGCATCGGCATAGACGCGGAATACGGAGAAGTCGCCCGTGTGGCGCGGCCACATCCAGTTGTCGGTATCCGCTCCGAACTTCCCGATAGATGAAGGAGGAGCGCCGACCAGGCGGATGTCGGAATAGATCTTCTTCGTGAACATGAAATATTGGTTACCTCCGTAGAAAGCTTTGATCTCGACCTCCGTACCGGGGTTGTCCTGCAGGAATTTTTCTCCGGCTTTAGCCTTTGCCAGGCCGTTCAGGAACTTAGGGGAGAGGAAGTCCATGCTGTTGGGATCGGTGTTCTTCTCCAGTTCCTTCTTCACATAGTCGGTGACATCTTCGATCTTGTCGATGAAAGTAACCGTGATGCCGGGATTCGGCAGTTCCTCTTCGCGCGACATGGCCCAGAAACCATCCGTCAGATAATCGTGTTCCAGTGTGCTGTGACGCTGGATGCAGCCATATCCGCAATGATGGTTGGTCAGGAGCAAGCCGTCCGGTGAAACGATTTCACCCGTACAGCCGCCTCCGAATATGACAACGGCGTCCTTCAGAGAAGCCGAGTCGGGGCTGTATATATCATAATCCTGTAATTTAAGTCCCAGTGCTTGCATTTCCGGGAGCTTCTGTCCTTTCAGTAATGGCAATAGCCACATCCCTTCGTCAGCCATAGCCGGCAGTGACAGAATTACTGCCGCTAAGGAGATGATGAGTCTTTTCATGATTTGTGTTCTATAATTCATAATTCAACATTCTTATTCTTTCCATTCTGTAAACGGATGCTTGGTCAGCATCGAATTGTAATATCGCCGGTCACCGCTGACTTCCTGCCCTAACCACTCCGGCTGTTCGAACGCTTCTTCTTCGGAATCCAGTTCGATCTCGGCCAGGATCAGCCCTTCGTTTTCACCGTGAAAGACATCGACTTCCCACGTATGCCGTCCGGCGGGGATCAGGTTGCGCACCTTGTCGATCACACCGGGTTCGCAGAGTTTCAGCAACTCTTCGGCATCCGCCAACGGAATCTTCTGTTCAAATTCGTAACGGCTCAATCCCTTTTCATCCGAAGCCCCTTTGATAGTGAGGAATCCTTCTTCTCCCCGGATGCGTACGCGAACAGTACGCCCCGGCTGTGAACAGATGTATCCCTGGACGATACGTTGCGAACCTGTTACCTGCCCGCTGAAATCCCCCTTTACCAAAAACTTCCGTTCAATCTCCGTCGCCATACATTTGGAATATTAACTTTCAACTTTCAATTCTCAACTTTCAACTACTTGATGGTTACCATCGTAGCCCCGAATCCATATTCACGGAAAGAAGCATCCTGATAATAGTGCTGTTTATATCTTGTTTTCAGTTCTTTTTCAATCGCTTTACGCAATACGCCGTCGCCTTTACCATGTATGAAGACAATTTTTTGTCCTTTGTTGCCGGCGTATTGGGCGAGTATTTCATGGAATTTCTCCAACTGATAGTTCAGCATGTCCGCATTGCTAAGTCCGTTGGTGTTATCCAACAATTCGGTGATATGAAGATCCACTTCCAGGACGTTACTGTCGGATGCTTTCTTTTTGACGATCGTCTGTGGGGCATGACGGTCTTCACGCACCTTCTGCAGCATGGCTTCCTTCAACTCGGTCGCAGAGACCAGCAGCTCTTTTTCGGGAACATCCTGGCGTACGATCGGGTAAACCATCGCATCTTCGTCAAAGAAATCGTTTTCCATGAAACAGTGTTGCTTGTAGAATTTGACCGTGTCCAGATGAAGTTCTACGGAAATCGTGTTTTTCAACGAATAGGGCTTGCCCTTTTTGAAGGCGATCAGCTGTACACAGATACGTTCCAGGCTGTTGAGATCGTCCTTGCCGAATTCTTCCAGGAAAATCTGTGTGTTTGGTTCCACGATGCCATTGTAACGGCTGATCCAGCTATTGTTTTGCCGGTTCATATAGTTGAAGAACAGATAATAATTGCTGTCGTTGATGAAATAGGTCTCATAGCCGCTGTCCTGCATCACCTTAGTGGGCTCTATCGGAAGATAAGCCAAATAGACGTTGAGGCGTTCGCCTTCCGGGGTTTCCGTCACCTTCTCTTCTTCGGGTTGTGGCTGCGGCTTTTTGGGTTGCGGGGCCGGCGCTTGCGTCGGCTGGGTCGGAGGGAGCGGGGAACGGCGTGAGCTGTGCACCTGTACTTCCCGGTCGCTAACAACGACACATTCACGGATCAGTGCCGGCACTTCAAACCCGTCTTCATCCTCCACCAAAACCTGATCTTTCCCTTTGAAACGACTCACGACACCTCCGCCGGTGCTGTTCAGGAAACGCACTTTGTCTCCGATCTTTATATCACTCATAATACAATATACTTTTATTTTTCTGTACAAAAGTAGTAAAATAGGTCCGATACTTCTTAGGTTTAAGCAATAAATCATCATTTACCGATTCCGGATAGTTCATATTTGACAAGTTTCGAATCTTCTGCAAACTTGGATAATTACAATAACCCCCTCTTTGGGCAGTTTTTCTATTTCGTCCGAAATCTTGATCGATTTTGGATTGACTTTTTTCATGGTTTTAATCTGATCGAATGACAATAGAAAAAACGAGGTGCGCAGTCCGTTTCGAAAAGCGTACAATTTGATTACCCAAAAGCGGAAACGCCGACAAAGTGATAAACCTTAACTCCCGGAGAATCGAATATTTGAAAACAAAACGGACGGCGTCCCAAATATCGCAAGGAAATTCAGGTGCTTTTTTGCCCTTACAACGGTCCTCTTTCCAATTACGACCGTCCAAATCGCCATTACGACCGTCCTAATCTTCGCGAGCTGCCGAGTGCACTACACATTAGCACGGTCGTAATGGCAAAGAGGACGGTCGTAATGGCTGGAAACGCTCGAAAAAGGCGAAAAAGTCCCTTTTTGAGGTCAAAAAATCGGATTAACATTTGTTTTGTTTCGGATGTCTTTTGGGCTTGAAAAATCCGTTTTATACAATAAGCCCCCCTGCCGCAGGCTCTCTTTTGCCATTGATTTCAATCAACGGGTTGACGGGGCCGCAAAAGAACAGGCCTTATCAATCAGTTGTTTATAGGATCGGTTTTAATGCGATCCCGCGTCAAGCGCGGGAACAAGGCTGGTTTGACACAGCCTCCTGAAGTTCACAGAGGAAGAGGCTTTGCCTCTAAGCTCTAAAACCGTTCGTTGAAACGAAACGGCAAAAGAGAGCCTGCGGCAGAGGGGTTATTGTAAAAAACGCATTTTTTGAGCTCGAAAGGTCTCCTAATTCAAACAAATGTCAACCTACTTTTCAGCTGTCAAAAAGGGGCTTTTTCCTATGATCCGGTACCTTATCGCCATGAAGAGGGACTTTATCGCTCTGATCCGGAACTTTGTTGCTCTGAAGTCGGACTTCATATAGTACGAAGTCAACCTTCAGAGCGATGAAGCGTTACTTCAAGGGAATTTTCTGCGCACCTCACGGCAACAAGCCTCCAAAATTTCCTTGTGATATTTGGAACGCCGTCCGTCTTCGTTCGCAAATATTCGATTCTCCGGGAGTTAAGGTTTATCACTTTGCCGGTGTTTCCTGTTTTCGATAATCAAATTGCGCGATTTTTGGAATGGGCTCGGCACCTCATATTCTCTGTTGTCATCCGAGTGGGTTAAAACCGTGAAAAAAGTCAATCCAAAATCGACCAGAATTTCGGACGAAATAGAAAAACAGTCGAAACAGGGGGTTAATGTATATTTTTCAATTTGTAGAAGGTACAAACACACACACACATGAAAACAGAAAGGGAAACCTCACGGCCTCCCTTTCCCATTCACTTTAACTAAAAAGCTTAATCTACGAAAAATCGAAGATTACTTAATATAAATGCGCGTCTTTATCGGACGTTTACTTTCTGTGTCAACACATGGCCGCTATTGCTCAGGCGAACGATGTAGATTCCTTTCGGAACGGAGATCGTTTCTGCCTGGCTGATCGTGCGATGGGCAACAACTGTACCCGCCATGTTGACAATCAGCATTTCTACCGGTGTAGCCGGCTGGATTTGGATGCCGCCTTCGCGACCGATGATTGCCGATTCGGCAAGAGCCTCTTCAACACCTGTTGCGAAGTCAACCGTTACCTGACAAAGAGCGGTCAAGCCGCCGTTGATAGCTGTGGCAATGATGGTTGCCTGGCCTACTTTGACAGCGGTTACTTTACCGTTGGCGTCGACTGTGGCAACAGACGGGTCTGTGCTTGTCCATTTTACGCCGCCGGCAGCAGCCGGTTCAACAGTTGCAACCAATGTATAAGATTGCAGGCGTGCTAATGTCAAAGTTGTCTTATCTAACTTGATACCGGTTGCATCCGGAGTCGTGTCGCCAGTGCCGCCGCCTGTGCTTCCACCGCCGGTTGACGGGGTGTAGACAGATTCGTAGGCGCCGAGATGAACGGTTTTGTTTGTGCCGTCGTAGGTCAGACGATCTGCTCCTAAGATATCTTTTGCATCACCATCAATACCAGTGGCATCACCAGTTATTTGGGCTATAGGAGAATCTTTGTGCAATTGATATTTGTAGGTCGTGTTGTCGAACTTGATGTAAGCAAGGCTGGGAAGTGTCAAATTGTTATTCGTAACAGGACCGGCAGTCTTCAATGCATTATGCGAGATTTTATCACCGGTAGCAGTTCCCGTAATTGCTTCATCTGCATTTGTCCAGAGGATGTTGTTCTTGATAACGGCTGTAGATGAAGCATTGTTAATAATAGCTTCTGCCTCTTCATTATTATTGACACAAGTATTGTTTGCAATAGCGGAAATTCCGCCTGCTGCAATATCAATCATCACCATATCTTCATTATCATAGAACAGACAGCTCTTCACCGTCAGGCTCTTTCCGTAGAGCATTGGCAGAGTGCCCTTGATTTCGGTGAAGATACATCCTTCGATTGTGGCAGTAGCATCGCCGGCATCGATAACAGTTGCATTGCCATCGTCACCTGTTGATCTTGTCATTCGCACGGCTTTGGAGTCTTTCGGAGAAGAGAAGTTACAGTTGGAGAAGTTGATGATTGCTCCGCTTGCTGCTTCAACTGCTTTTCCGGTGAACTGTGCGTTGGTTACGGTAACATTAGCGCCATCCTTTAAATCCAGTGCCGGTTTATCTTCAGAAGTTTGTGTGAAGACTACTTCTTTCTTTTCTGCCGGTTCGATCGTTAATGTACCAGTTACTTCGATGGTTCCGTTTGTAATAGCGGCGTTGTCAATGGTGACATCTCCACCTTCAGCTACATTAATAACCGGAGCATCGCCTTCAGTTTTCGTATCAACAGTCAATTTGACATCCGAAATAGTCATATTACCTTTTGCCTCGATTGCAGTTACGTTAGCCGGCACTTCCAATGTTGAATTTTGGAGAGTCGCTTCGGTTCCTTCTACTACTTTGATAACAGGAGCCGTATTTCCACTTTCGCTTTCTGTAGTCTTAATCACCACATTGTCAAGAGTCAGTTTTCCACCTTCGCCTGTTGTGAAAGCAGACGTTCCTTCCGGAACAGTGATAACTGCCGGTACATCCGGATTTTCAGACTTAATCGTGATCTCGGCGTTTACGGTAAGAGTTTCCGTCAATTCAATGCTTGCTTCACCACCTTCGGGATCTGCGGTCGGTGGCAAAACAATCTCTTTCTGGTTGTTTGCGACAGCATCTTTCAAGTCTTCTTCAGAGGCAATGCCTTCTTCCGGTGCGGTATATTTTGTCCAGACAGCAGCGGTTTCTTCTGTTGTTGTTTGTTTTATATATCCCGGTGAAGTGATCGTAATCTTCTGTCCAGTTACGGCATCAATAAGAGCAACATCATCTTTATCTACATAAATCGGTGCTTTTTCCTGCAAATTATTGTCATTGCCAAGTAGGGTAAAGGTACAATCGCTGGTTACGTTTGATCCCGGTCCGACATTTACGCCTCCCCAACTATTATTTTCGGTCACCAGACCGGATGCTGTCACCTTTGATCCATTAACGATCAGTCCGGCACCGGCACTATTCTTTAATGTGACGTTTTCAAGAGTAACATCTTGCATCTGATAAACACTCAGACCTTTTGCTTTTGAGCTATTATCCAGTGTCAGATCTTTAATCGTAAATGTTCCGGTTTGAGAAGCATTATTATTACCTAACACAATAGGATAGTTACCACCAGCAAAATCATCTGCAACAGACACCGTTTTGCCTTTTCCGTCCAGCGTCATTCCGGTTTGTGTAAACAACACGGGAGCTGTCAGTATAATATCGCTTGCCAGGTTGATACGGATATTGTTTTTCCCTTTATCCTTATTGGCTGCCAAAGCAACCAAAGCGTCCGATGTGGAAACTGTTGCTAATCCGTCAAATACAGGCCAATCTGTTGTAGCAGTTTGGTAAAGGACCTGGTATTGATCGCCTTTGTCCGGCATCGTTACGCTTTTCTGTTTTGCCAAAAGTTCTTCCGGTGTTATGATCGTTTGAGGCTGTGAGCTGAACACTAAGTTGATACCGGCATAAGAGTGAGTATCGCCTTCGGGTTTTGCGGAATACAGGATCGTATTTCCGATAATATTATCAATCTTGCCGTTGCAATTATACGCATAAAGTCCACCTTGTGTCGTTACGTTCTTGATGTAGATGTCTCCATTGTTACCCAAGAAACTTACAGCGCCTAATCCTTGAAATTCAAACTTGGTAAAAGAATAAGAACCTCCTTCTACCTGTACACCGGTTTTACTGTTGCTAATGCTTAGCGGGAAATTCTCTGTATCTGAAGTCACATTCAGATTATTCACTGCTACGTTGTTGGCATCCACTACAACACCACCTTTGCTAAACTTAAGTGTAGCGCCTTCTGCCCCTTCCAGTCTTATGCCTTCCTGCTGGATTGTCAGGTTCGCATCAAAGCTATATGTTGCTTTCAGCTTAATCAAGACATTTTCTTTTACGCCACTGCCATTACCGACAAGTGCGATCAGATTTTCTTTCGTGTCGGCGTAAGCAAGACCGTCAGCCCCTTTCCATCCATCATTATTGACTTCATACAAAACCGGATATTGTGCACCGGCCGCTGGCATTGTAATCTTATTTTGTGCTGCCAGTTCTACCGGAGAAATTACATCTTTAGCGAGGGAATTGTCAAACACCGCACTGATCCCGACAACCGGAGTGTTAGACGTAGAGGTATATTTAATAGTATTACCAGTGATGCCATTCAGTTTGCCTGTTACACCTTCTATTCCCAGCTTACCGGTCAAAGTTGCACCGGAAACATAGATGTCACCATTCTGCCCCAGGTAATAAATCGGTCCAACGCCTTCCGCATCCGGGGCACTACACGTATAAGTTCCTCCGTTAATCCGGATACCGGTTTTTTCCTTATTGATCTTCAACGCTGTCTTGGCGGAAGTTATGTCCAGGCTATTCAGTGTGACATCGTTGGCATTGATAATAAGTGAATGTTCATTATCGAATTTCAACTTTGAATCCTGAAGGGCAATTAAAGAAACCGGTTGGCTGATTGTCACGTCTTCATTGAAAGAGCCTTCTCCAAAGAGATAGACAGGGGCATTGCCTACAAAAGTCCTTCGGCCCATTTCGTCACTTCCTAAATAAGAAGCAGCCGTAACCTGGAAATAGAATCTCTCTTCACTTCCGGGGAAGCAACAGCGCGAGTAGTTTTCCGTACAATCTTCAAAGGTATTGCCACTTTCAAACGCTATTTTTCTATCTGCTTCATACGATCCGAATACACTTTCAGTTTCAGCGTTTTCTTTCCAGATAATAGCTGTCGAGCACCAATATTCATAACTTTCACTTACCGGTTGGCTCAGATGATTAAGTCCTTTGAAAGTGTTGCCACTGATCACATAATCGACCGGGCCGCTTCCGGGTTCCAGCTTGATACCGTTGCAAACAAACTGATCTTGTGCGATGTTTGCATCTTGCGTAAATTCATTACTGGTAATAGTCACCTTCTTTGCTGTCACATAAAGGGAATTTTTAGATTGATCCATGTTTCCTCCCTTATTGACAAACTTCAAGCCGGTTACTGTCGCATTTTCTCCTTTGATCCGAAGTGCTCCATTCAGTACGACCTCTCCTTCACCGGCTTTTGAGATCGTTGTATTGTCTTTTGTCAGTTCACCAAAAGTAGTGCCAGAACCTTCCGTATAACCAGTTGGTTGAGCTTCTCCGGTATAGCTTCCGGCAGCAATGCTGATTGTAACATCTGTTTCCGTTGCAGCATTGGCCGCCACGATAGCCTCTTGTAACGTCTTATATATACGATTGGCAGGGTCTGTTGTTTTACTTCCATCTACGGTTAATGTAAGCGTTGCTGTTGTAACAGCCCACCCAACGCTCATAATAGCTAATAAGGCTAATAGACATAATTGTATCTTTCTTTTCATATTTTGTTGATTTAAATAAAATGTATTGAATAAAATTCCCTATACTCGTTCAGGCAGGTAACCTGCGGCTACCTCTAAACGGGTTTCTTCACTTTTGGTTGTTTCTCATTAAGTCATAGGCCCTCTAAATTTGGATTCCATCAATTCCCGGAGTGGAAGGTTATACAAAATAAAAGAGGCGTGGGAACTGTTGATATATCTACTTATGAGGCCTTCGACTGCCCGCTGAATTGATATAAACAACAGCCCACGCCCTTTTAGCTTGTATATGCGTACATGCTGGCGCATGTGTATATAACAAGGAAAGGAACGTGAGCGTTTTGTTGTCTATTATCCAATTCAGCTGAAATTGTCGAAGTTTCATAAGTAGGATAATATCTTTAAAACGCTTCTCGTTTATCTAATAAGATGCATTGACCCGCAACGCCATGCAGGTGTACATGGGGCAAAAGTAGGCCTTAGTTTTCAATAAACAAAGAAAAAGGAAGAAATAGTGAAACTTTTCCCCCAATTCCTTGCTCCTTCATTAATAATATGTACATTTGTAGATTAAGTAATAACTAAAAAAAACGTTGACTATGAAAAAGGACGAATCAGATCTGAGAATCATGGAAGAGAAGGAAAGAAAAGAGTTGCAAGACCGGTATATTCGGTTCGACTGGGCCATCAAGCGTTTGTTGCGCCAGAAGGCTAATTTTGATGTGCTCGACGGTTTCCTGACTGTGATGTTGGGTGAAGAGATCAAAATCGTGGAAATTCTCGAAAGCGAAGGCAACCAGGAAAGCGCCGACGATAAGTTTAATCGCGTCGATATCAAAGCGCTGAACAGCAAAGGCGAAATTATCATTGTCGAAATCCAGAACACACGTGAAATCCATTACTTAGAGCGTATCCTTTACGGCGTGGCCAAAGCTATCACCGAGCATATCTCCCTTGGCGAGGGTTACCAGCAAGTAAAGAAGGTTTATTCGATCAGCATCCTCTATTTCGACATCGGTGTAGGTGACGATTATATCTATCACGGGCAGAACAACTTCACCGGTGTGCATACAGGTGACCACCTGCGTATCAACACGCGAGAACGCAATGTGCTCGTCTCCCGCTTGCCGGCAGATATTTTCCCCGAATATATCCTGATCCGTGTAAACGAGTTCGACAAGGTGGCGCGTACGCCTTTGGACGAATGGATCGAATACCTGAAAGACGGTACAATCCGTCCCGACACGACCACTCCTGGTCTTCGGGAAGCCCGTGAGAAGTTGAAATACTACTCCATGTCGCCCGGCGAACGCCTTGTCTACGATCGACATATAGATGATATCATCATTCAGAACGACGCGATCGACACCTCCAAATGGGAAGGACGAATGGAAGGTCTTGCTGAAGGTGAAGCGAAAGGACTTGCAGAAGGCCTTGCCAAAGGTATGCGTCAAGTCGCTGTCAACATGAAACGCTTGGGTATGGATATGGAATCCATTATCAATTGTACCGGCCTGACGGAAGAAGAGATTGCTTCTTTATAATCGGATTATTTGTTCACCAAAAGCAAATATTAACGCTTGATTCTTAATTGTCGTTTAAATTTCTTTCTACCTTTGCCTACTTAAAACTAAAAAACACAAACTTAATTCTTGCGCTATGTTAACTCAGATTATAAATGGCAAGATCCTTACCCCACAGGGCTGGTTGAAAGACGGTTCTGTTCTGATAAGCGATAACAAGATCCTGGAAGTGACGAACTGCGACTTAGCAGTTGTTGGAGCCACTTTGATAGACGCCAAAGGCATGTATATCGTGCCGGGCGGAGTAGAAATCCATGTGCACGGCGGTGGCGGACGTGACTTTATGGAAGGCACGGAAGAGGCGTTCCGGGTGGCAATAGCCGCCCATATGCAGCACGGTACGACCAGTATTTTCCCTACGCTGTCTTCTTCCACAATCCCGATGATCCGCGAGGCGGCTGCAACGACTGAAAAGTTGATGGCTGAAAAAGACAGTCCGGTTCTGGGCCTTCACCTCGAAGGACACTACTTCAACATGAAGATGGCCGGCGGACAGTTGCCTGAAAACATCAAGAATCCGGACCCGGAAGAATACATCCCTTTGTTGGAAGAAACACATTGTATCAAACGTTGGGATGCAGCCCCCGAACTTCCGGGCGCTATGCAGTTCGGAAAATACATCACATCGAAAGGCGTGGTGGCTTCTGTCGGGCATACACAGGCTGAATACGAAGATATCCAGACTGCCTATGAGGCCGGATATACGCATGCGACACACTTCTATAATGCAATGCCGGGTTTCCACAAACGTCGCGAATATAAGTATGAAGGTACGGTGGAAAGTATCTACCTGATCGACGATATGACGGTTGAAGTTGTGGCTGACGGTATTCATGTGCCGCCGACGATCCTTCGCCTGGTCTATAAGATCAAAGGGGTGGAACGCACTTGTCTGATTACCGATGCGTTAGCTTGTGCGGCAAGCGACAGCCAGACGGCGTTCGACCCGCGTGTGATCATTGAGGACGGCGTTTGCAAACTGGCGGACCGTTCCGCCCTTGCCGGCAGTGTCGCCACGATGGACCGCCTGATCCGTACGATCGTCCAGAAAGCGGAGATTCCGTTGGAGGACGCTGTCCGTATGGCTTCCGAAACACCGGCACGCATCATGGGCGTGTATGACCGTAAGGGCTCTTTGCAGCGTGGTAAGGATGCCGATATCCAGATTTTGGATAAGGACCTGAATGTACGTGCTGTCTGGGCGATGGGAAAATTGGTCGAAGGAACCAATAAGCTGTTCTAATTGAAAATTGAGAATTGAAAATTGAAAATTATGCTGACTCAGATTATAAATGGCCAGATTCTCACCCCGCAGGGATGGTTGAAAGACGGCTCCGTATTGGTAAGCGACGGTAAGATACTGGAAGTGACAAATAGCGACCTGGCTGTGATAGGCGCCAAGGTGATAGATGCCAAGGGAATGTATATTGTTCCCGGTTTTGTGGCTATGAACGTGCATGGCGGTGGCGGACATGATTTTAAGGAATGTACGGAAGAGGCTTTTCGTACGGCGGTTGCAGCCCACTTGAAACATGGGGCAACGACTATATTCCCTACTTTGTCCGCTTCCCCGAAAGAATCCATTTGCAAAGCAGTTTCTATCTGCGAGGGCCTGATGGCTGAAAAGAACAGTACGGTTTTGGGGCTTCATGTGGAAGGCCCTTACCTGAATACAAAGATGGCAGGCAGCCTGTATGATGTGAAAGACCCGGATAAAGAGGAATATACCTCTATTCTGGAATGTACCGGTTGTATCAAGCGTTGGGATGCCAGTCCGGAATTGCCCGGTGCGCATGACTTTGCCCGTTACCTCCGGTCGAAAGGCATTTTGGCGGCTATCACGCATACGGAAGCCGAGTTTGGTGATATCAAGGCTGCTTATGCTGCCGGTTTCACACATGCCGCCCAGTTCTATAATGCAATGCCCGGTTTCCACAAGCGTCGTGAATATAAATATGAGGGAACAGTGGAAAGTGTGTTCCTGATGGACGATATGACAGTCGAAGTGATTGCTGACGGCAAGCATTTACCTTCCACGATCCTCCGCCTGGTTTACAAGTTGAAAGGTGTGGAACGCACTTGTCTGGTGACCGACGCGTTGTCGTATGCCGCCAGCGATATAAAGCCGGATGAGGATTCGCGTATTATCATAGAAGACGGTGTTTGTAAGCTGGCAGACCATTCTTCGCTTGCCGGAAGTATTGCGACGATGGACGTACTGGTCCGCACAATGGTCCAGAAGGCGAATATCCCATTGGCCGATGCTGTCCGTATGGCTTCCGAAACGCCGGCGCGCCTGATGGGGGTTGCCGACCGTACGGGAACTTTGCAGCGCGGCAAGGATGCCGATATCATCATCATGGACCGCAACCTGGCTGTCCGTGCCGTTTGGTCGCTGGGACATCTTGTTCCGGATGCCAATACATTATATTAATGATGATTTATCTGTTACTTTTGGCTTGACCCAAAAGTAACCAAAAAGTCAAGGCTTAACCGGCCGGGCTACTCCGGGTAAAGGCTACGCTGTCGCCTGCGAAACTCGCTTCGCTCAGACAGCGCAGGCTCCGGGCGCTTCGCCTTTACCCTCCGCTTTACGCCCGTCCGCTTAGGCCTTTCTTAGAAAGCTCCGCTTTCTCTTGGGATGGCCGACACCGCCTGTCTCTTTGCGGCCCCTGTTCCCGCACTCGATGCGGGATCGCATAGGAACGACCGGTGTCACAATCCTCAACAGAGCCGTCAGGCTCTATTTCATTTACAGTTTTTCCCTCTGCCAAAACCTGTTTTATATATACTTCCTATCGATGTATTGATTTTTTAAATGGTTTGTAAAGCTGGATTCGTGGATTAATTGTTATATTTGTGATTCAAGTTATGAATGATATACTAAATCAATAATTAAACATGAAGACAGACCTTAGTTCGCAGATTACCCTGACGAGAATACCGCAACGGTACTATCGTCCGGAAAATGCTTTCGAGCATTCAGTTTTAACCCGTCTGGAAAAGATTCCGACAAACATCTATAAATCGGCCGATGAAGGCTCGTTTGCTATTGCCAAAGAGATAGCCGATCAAATCCGTAAGAAACAGGAAATCGGAGAAAACTTCGTGATGGCTATTCCCGGAGGCCGTTCTCCGTTGAGCATATATAAGGAATTGATCCGTATGCATAAGGAAGAACAATTGAGCTTCCGCAATGTGGTTCTCTTTGTTGAGTATGAATTTTACCCGCTTGTTTCTTCTTCTGCCGGTAATGTGGCACAGTTGAAAGAGGCTTTGTTAGATCATATCGATATCGCTCCTGAGAATGTGTATGCTCCCGATGGTTGTATGCCGAAAGATGCTATCATCGATTTCTGCCGGATATATGAAGAAAATATCCAGAAGGCAGGCGGTTTGGATTACATCCTGTTAGGCGTAGGACATGCCAGCAATATCATGTTCAACGGTGTCGGAGCAAGTTTGAGTTCCCGTACACGTCTGGTTCTGCTGGAAGGTGCAGCCCGTAAAGAGGCTTCCCGCACATTCCCGTCATTAGATAATGTGCCGGCCGGCGTCATCACGATGGGTATCGCAACCATGATGAAGGCACGTAACGTGATTCTGATGGCATGGGGTGAAGACAAGGCCAATATCATTGCAAAGACAGTGGAAGGCAAGGTGAGCGACGCTGTTCCCTCTTCTTATCTGCAGAACCATACGAATGCAAAAGTAGTGGTCGACTTGTCCGCCGCTTATGATCTGACCCGTATCAGCCATCCCTGGTTAGTGACCAATTGCGAATGGGACAATAAGCTGATCCGCCGTGCAATCGTCTGGTTGTGCCAGTTGACCGGCAAACCGATCCTGAAGCTGACAAACAAGGATTACAGCGAAAACGGCCTGGGTGAACTGCTTGCCCTTTACGGTTCCGCTTATAACGTAAATATCAAAGTATTCAACGATATCCAGCACACGATTACCGGATGGCCGGGCGGCAAGCCGAATGCCGACGATTCGAACCGTCCCGAACGTGCCACTCCGTATCCGAAGAAGGTGATAATATTTAGCCCGCACCCCGATGATGATGTGATTTCCATGGGTGGAACATTCCATCGCCTGTGCGAACAGCACCACGATGTGCATGTCGCTTATGAGACTTCCGGAAACATTGCGGTCGGCGATGAAGAGGTAATCCGCTACTGCGAATACCTGCGCGACGTCTGTGAAAAGTACACAAAAGACGAAACGGTGAAGAAGAAAGCCGAAGAAATCATCCACTTCCTGCGTTATGAGAAGGTGGAAGGCGAGGCTGAAAAGCGTGACGTGCTCTTTATGAAAGGTACGATCCGCCGGGAAGAAGCCCGTGCTGGTGCCCGTTACAGCGGCATCAAGAGTGACGACCATATCCACTTCCTCGACCTGCCGTTCTACGAAACCGGGCTGGTGAAGAAGAACGACCTGGGAGAAGCCGATATCGCAATCGTGAAAAAGTTGCTGATGGATGTGCAGCCCGACGAAATGTTTGTGGCCGGTGACCTTGCCGACCCGCACGGGACTCACCGTGTCTGCCTGAATGCTGTTCTGGCAGCCCTCGACGAGCTGAAAGATGAAGAATGGTTGAAGAACTGCCGTATCTGGATGTACCGCGGTGCATGGGCCGAGTGGGAAATGGACCATGTGGAAATGGCTGTGCCTATCTCTCCCGAAGAATTGCGCCATAAGCGGAATGCGATCCTGAAACACCAGTCGCAGGCAGAAAGCGCACCGTTCCTGGGTGATGACGAACGTTTGTTCTGGCAGCGTGCCGAAGACCGTAACCGGGCTACAGCCGAGCTGTATCACCAGTTAGGCCTTGCTTCTTATGAAGCGATGGAAGCATTCGTGCAATATGTTCCGGTTCGATAAACCCTGTTAAAACCGGACGCAGACAACGCAGAAGACGCAGAATAACGCAGACTTTTATTTGTAATAAATATTGTCTGCGTTATTCTGCGTCTTCTGTGAAATCTGCGTCCGGTAATTTATTAGTAGGTAGTTCCCTGGAACACGTTAGAGTCTGAATAAGGGAGCAAAGTTCCATTCATTGTCAGATCGTTTCCTGAGAAGTTCGGGTCTACGGTTACCATTGCATTGTTGGTCCCGCTGTACAAGACGAGATTGACGGTTGCGGAGATAAAGATGCCCTGTACGCTCATGGACAGATATACGTTTCCGTTGTTTTCCTGTTTGACCTGTACGTTGGAGGCAGATCCCTGTACGGTGATACCGCCTAATCCATTAGGGCCGGGATAGGGAGAGTTGGAAGCAATCTGTACCATTGCCTGTCCGTCGTTCAGCGAAACGAAGTTGGTGTTGGAGTTTACATAGTAAACGCGCCCGTTCAACGGTTGTACGGAGTTGGCTTCGAGAACGAACGACTGGTTTGTGATAGCCTGCATGGCATTGTTGAATGCCTCTTCGCCCATAACGGCATCCTTAGCTAACCTTTCCTCTTTTTTCTCTTTTCTTTCCAGCTTTTTTTCAGCCTTTTCTGCAGCCTTGCTTGTCTGAGCCTGCACGTGTGTCATGCCACCCAACAGAAGGGTGCAGACCACCATCATTGATACAATTCTTTTCATACAATTTAGTTTAAAACGTTTATTCAAAAATGTAATAGAAAAACAACCGGATTGTGGAAATGTTTCTGGCAAGTACGCGATTACAGATACAATAACATTCTATCGGAGTATTTATGTTAATCGCGATATTTATGCGGGAAACTTGCCTGGAATGGTGCTTGGAAATGATTTATCCTGTATTTTTGTACGGATAATAATCGATTGATATGAAAATAGATGTTTGTTTTTCACCTGCTTTATACCCGGTTTACCATAATCCGGAAGCGATCGTAGTCGTGGTGGATATATTTCGGGCAACAACGACAATGGCTGCCGCTTTCGGTAATGGCGTGCGCAGTATTCGTCCGGTTGCAACGGTCGAGGAGGCGCAGGCGTATAAGGCAAAAGGGTGGCTGGTCGGTGCCGAACGGAATGTGAAACGGTGCGAATTTGCCGACTTCGGCAATTCCCCGTTCGACTATACGCTGGAAAAGGTTTCCGGAAAAGATATCGTCTTTACCACCACCAATGGCACACGTGCGATTACGATTGCCCGTTCGGCTTACCGGGTGGTGACGGGGGCGTTTATCAATTTGCATGCCGTAGCCGGTTATTGCCTGGCGTATAAACGGGATGTAGTCGTGCTGTGTTCCGGATGGCAGGATAAGGTGAATATGGAAGATACGCTTTTCGGGGGAGCCTTGACCGATATCCTGGTCAATACTGGCCTGTATGGGACGGGGAGCGATGCCGCTGTGATAGCCCGTGATATGTGGACGAATAACAAGAAAGACCCGGCTGGCTATCTGGAGCTGTCCGAGCATATAGCGCGCCTGAAAGCCAATCATCTGGAAGATGCTGTGCCCTATTGTCTGACGTTGAATCTGACAGACAAGGTGCCCGAACTTGTTGTGACCGAAGATGGAGTATTGATATTACGTTAATGAGGAGATAGAATAGATGGATAAACATACCGGAAAAGTACGTTTTGGAGTGGTCGGTACGAACTTTATAACCGACTGGGTGATCGCCGGGGCCCGGCAGGACGAACGCTTCGAGTTGGCGGCAGTCTGTTCCCGCAAGCAGGAGACGGCGGATGCTTTCGCTGCTAAACATCAGATACCGCATACATTCACTTCACTGGAAGAGATGGCGAAGAGCCCGCTGGTCGATGCGGTGTATATCGCCTCGCCGAATTTTCTCCATGCCGAACAAAGTATCTTGTGTATGAAACACGGTAAACATGTGCTTTGTGAGAAACCTTTCGCGTCGAATGCCCGGGAGGCGGGGGAGATGATTGCTGCATCCCGTACATATAATGTTACGTTAATGGAGGCCATGAAGCCGACGCTTACCCCTAATTTCCTGTCTGTACGGGAGAATTTAGGACGGCTGGGGATTGTGCGTCGCTATTTCTCTTCCTATTGCCAGTATTCTTCCCGTTATGACAAGTTTAAAGAAGGGATTGTCCTGAACGCTTTCAAGCCGGAATTGTCGAACGGGGCGATGATGGATATCGGCATCTATACGGTTTATCCGATGGTCGTTTTATTCGGCCGTCCGGACAAGATAGATGCTTCCGGAATTGTTCTGTCGTCAGGAGCGGACGGGCAGGGGGCGGTCAATTTTGAATATGACGGGATGAATGCGACGGTTCTCTATTCCAAGATAGCCAACTCGTCTCTTCCGACGGAGATACAGGGTGAAGACGGCAATATGACGCTCGACCGGATCAATATCATCAGCAAAGTCACCTATACGCCTCGCCTGGCAGCGGCTTCCGGTAAAGGTCCGGTTGCCGAACCGCAGGATATCAGCGCCGTGACGGATCGGGACGAGTATTATTATGAGGTTGCCGAGTTTATCGACCTGGTCCTGTCCGGTAGACGCGAATCCGCGATTAACAGCCATGAGTATTCACTCATCACCCTGGAAATAATAGATGAGGTCCGCCGGCAGTTAGGGATTGTCTATCCGGCGGATCAGGAATGACAGATCAATATTCCCGGAGGAAATAGCGCATCAGGAAGTCCCAGTTCTCATGAATGATCGCCTTGCTGCGTTCTTTGCCGAGCAAGCTTTTGGCCTGGGCGTCTGTCAGCATGCCTTTTTCTTCCAGTATCCGGAGCAAATAAGGGCTGCATCTTTTGACCATAAAGAAAGAGATACCTTGGTCTTCCGCTTTCTTCTGATCGTAGAAGGGGTTGTTTTCATCTTTGATATATTCGACTCCGTTAGTCAGGACCTGCAGCCCTTCCGCCGGTGTGGCGTAAACGGCAAATTTCTGTGGAACGGTGTCGCCGGCTGCGCCTTGCGTGTCTATGCCGATATTTGTGAGAAAATCCAGGAACTCTTGTTTGGTTTTGAAATAAAGAAGCGGTTTGCCTTCTGCGGCAGCAGTGAACTTCCCGAAATGTTCGGCTAATGTTTTTTCGGCTTCTTCCGATACCGGTTCTTTGAACGACTGGGTTTTCTCGCCCTCTCCGGCAAACAGCTCATGGTCCGGGTGTCCGGCCGGAAGGATCAGGGAAAGCCATTTCGGAGCCGTGTAGGCAAGGAAAGGACTTTTTGAGACGCGGGCCAGCGAATCGTGGATGACCATAATGGCCTGATCGTTCCGTTCTTCGGTTTGTTGCCAGTATTCTTTGATTGTTCCGGTTAACACTTCCTGTGCATCGGTAAACAGATAACATTTATAATGGAACCAGTACAACAGTTCATTATATTGCGATTCTTCTTCATACCGGGTTTCCGGTGCAAAAAGCTGTTGCATCCTTTCGTTTTCGGGAGCAGTAGTCCATTCGTCGCAAAATAACTGGTAGATCAAGCCTGCCGTATCCCCGTTTGCCGCATTGTCCGGGCTGACGAATGTCCCTTTACGGGCTCCGTGGTATTGTTGTGTATAATGCCAAAGCAGGAACCGGATATCTTCGTAGTTGACCTCGTCTTCGTAGTAGTAGTCGCCGGGCGTATAGAACGGCAGGTATTTGCCGTATAGTGCCTTATGCTCCCTGATAAACGAACGCCAGATATTCAGGCCGGAAATGACATCTTCGAAATGGGCGGCCATGCGCATACTGATCTGCTTGACTTCTTCTTTATCAAAAGAGTTGGCAAGATGCGTCTCTTCCAGCATATCATAAATACGGTTTGCTATATGGGTATAATAAAGGTCTGTCGAGTCGGATTGTTTATAGGGATGCAGTTGCAACCAATCTTTCGGGTAAATTTTAATGTTCTTCATATCTTGGACTTATTTGTGCTCATAATTATTAGTTAATTAAGGGCACAAATGTAACAAATATTTTAGAGGTGGAGAGAATGCGTGAAAATAAAGCGTGCCCCGTCGGTGTAATCTTTATCCAGCGTAACCTCTCCTTCAAAACGTTCGGCTATGATACGGCAGATGGAAAGCCCCAATCCGGTTCCCTGCACGCATTCGTTCAGTTTCTCAAAACGTTCGAATATAGCGTCTTGCTTATCCGCCGGTATTCCGCAACCGGTGTCGGTGACGGTGAAACGTACGATTCCGTTTGTTTCGTCGATCGTGTAAGCCAGTTCGATGAAACCGCGCTCCGTAAATTTGGTTGCGTTCCCGACCAGGTTGATCAGCACTTGCTGGAGGCGTAGTTTGTCTGTTTTCAGGGTGAAGTTCTCGTTTTCGGGTGTGAGTCTCAGTTCGACTCCGGGTTTCACACGGTGTTCCACGCTCATCAGTGCGCTGCGGCAACACTCCGTCAGATTCTCTTCGGCAAAAGTGAAGCGGTATCTTTCTGATTCCAGGCGGGAAATATCCAGAATGTCATTGACCAGGTTGAGCAGGAGAGCCGAGTTATCCATGATGATACGCGTATATTCTTTCCGTTCGTCTCCTATTTCCGTTTCCACATCCAGTATCTGGGCAAACCCGACAATGGCATTCAACGGAGTGCGGATCTCGTGGCTCATGTTTGAGAGGAACAGGCTTTTCAGACGGTCGGATTCTTCCGCATGGTCACGGGCGATTCTCAATGCTTTCTCCGATTCCAATAAGGCCTGTTTATCTTTTTGCAGTTCATTCTTCAGCTTGTGGGTGTGCATATAAATGATTGTACCCAATATCAGTATGACCAGGAATAAGCCGGCCAGGGCAAGCGTCCATTTCAACTGTTGCTGTTTTGCTCCCAGTTCGAGCTCTGCCACGCGAAGCTCTTTTATCTGGAGTTCGAGGTTGTTCATGTCGTGGAGTGCATGCAGTTGGCTCAACTGCCGGACAAAGGAGGCGCTATTTATCTCTTCATTTTGCACTAATGCTTCCTTGTATTGCAGGGCTGCTTCGCGCGTGTTTCCCATATCCATCAGTATCTCGGCTCTCAGCTTTTTTACGTCCGGACTGTTATCCAGTTCCGCCACAGCGTTGATTGTATTCAGAGCCTGTGTATATTGGCCTGCTAATTTGTAGTAGCTGGCTACATTAAACATATAGAAGATGCGCACATATGTATCATCCAAATTGTCAAGATAGGGAATTGCGGCCTCCATGTGTTTTTTTGCTTCCGGAGCATTCTTTTGACGGACGTATAGACTGAGATAAAAGGCCTCCGACAGCAATGTGCAGCGGTCATAGGGAAAGGAAGGGTCGGGACCGTAATTTCCGCTTTTGATGTCGGCAATCAATGTTTGCAACTGATCGAGATGTTTGTGGACGCTCTCGAACCTATTCAGTTTTAACTCGGATTCGATCATATTGTTGAGGTATTGGACGACGTAGCGATACTCTGTTTTTTTTGTTTGCAGTAGATCCAGCCCTTCGAGGAAAAAATCGACGGCGACACTGTCACGGCCAATTCGTTGATTGATCAGTCCCTGTGTTTCGCAACTACAGATAATACCGGTTTCATTCTTTTCTTCTTTAGCCAGGTTATACAAACGTATGGCAGCGTCTGCTGCTTTCTCAAATTGGTCGTCCCAGAGCAGGAGTTGGCAGAGGAAGGTATGAGCATCGAAATAGTAATCTTTATACTCTCCCGTCACTTTGGCAAGAGAATCGATTCGGGACACATAGTGCGAGACGTTGTCTACATCTCCCATATTGTAATAGAAGCGGACCAGTGTACGGATCGCCCATCCTTCTTTATCCGTATCCCGTGCTTCACTTGCCTCTTTCCGTAATTGATTCAACCAGAAATATCCGGTTGAATCGTCCATGGAAAGGTAAGACATCTTTTCCAGTAATTCCAGACGTTTATTGGTTTCGGATGTAACCATAAGCAATTCTTTAATACTGTCTTTTCGCTGTTCCAATTCGGAACCGTATAACGTGACAATGCTGCAGAGGCAGAATATCAGTTGGAGGAAAATCTTATTCTTGCTCATGGGGCCTGTTTATGTATTAGTATGTATAGTATTTTTAATTCATGATATGTTTACAAAGATATATATAATGTTTGACAAATCATATCATATCATTCTTAATGGTTATTCTATTTTTGATATTCAAGCGTTAAAAAAAAGATCGTTGCCCGGCGAATATATGCATGTTTGAATAAATATGTCATTTATATGCTTGTTTATTGATAATTATTACTTTCTTTGTGTAGTAAAAAGGGTTATTAATGTTGCCTATGAACACAAAATGTATTCTTCAGAATTCTTTATGGAATCTTGTCTTGTTATTGCTCGTTTCCTGTTCGGATACGGACTTGAAAGAGATTGGAACAGGTGATTCCTATGGCCGGCAAAATGCAATTGCCGAGATCGGTGCACAACCGGTAATGTTCAATCTCAAATATGACGTGCCGGATGGTTACCGCGTGTCATTTGAGGTCTATGGAGAAAATCCGCTCGAAACTCAGGGTGGCTTGTTGGTTAAGAAGTCGAATCTGTCGCCTATCTTTACCGGCATCACGAACGGTCGGGGAGAATATATGCTGTCCCGCCTGCTACCGGAGCAAGCCGGGGATTTGTATGTCTATTCTTCTTATATAGGAGTCCCCTCCCTGTTGTATGGTCGGATTGCAAATGGAACGGCGGATTTTAAAGAAGTCGAACAGAGCCGAGACGATGCGGAGACAAAAGCTTTGCTCGGTTGGTCCGATAATTTCCCCTATCTGAAGCTCGGCGGCTGGAATTCGTTGGGTAAGCCGGATTATATTACCAAGAAGGAAGACGTCAGCAGTTCTATCTTGAAGGCGATTAACCAGGCATTCCCGGAATGGAAGAGTGCCGCGCCGGAGTATCGTAAGCGGACTGACATCTATGTGCAGAAAGACGCTCAGATTTGGGTGAGTATGCTCCATTCCGGCAGTTTGTTTGATAACGTGCTGGGATATTTCTCTTACAAAGGGGATATTAAAGATGTAGATCCCGCTTCGATCAAAGAGATTATAGCGTTCCCGAGGGCAAGCATTGTCCGTCTTCTCAGTTCAGGCCTGAAAGCCGGAGAGGCTGTCCAGTTGAAGTATTATAATCCTGAGACAGGTCGGTTGGAAAACACCTTCCCGCAAGGGACTTCCATCGGTTGGGTACTCCGTTCCGATGGTTATAATTTGTTGAACCGTACGATCAGTGACGGTAAGTTCCGTTTCTATTCTTATCCCGAATGGAACCCGGAGTCCGGTAATAAGAGCCATACGGTGTTGTTCAAGAAAGATAATTTCGTCGTTGTCGGTTTTGAAGACCTGCCGAACGAACGTATCAATCTTTTGAAGGGTGATGGCGAT
Organism: Parabacteroides sp. AF17-28; assembly: GCF_003479205.1. Classification (NCBI taxonomy): domain Bacteria; kingdom Pseudomonadati; phylum Bacteroidota; class Bacteroidia; order Bacteroidales; family Tannerellaceae; genus Parabacteroides; species Parabacteroides sp. AF17-28. Next base: position 81,362 of record NZ_QUGV01000020.1, read on the forward strand.
TGCAACGACCTGATGTTCCACGTTTCCTCTTATCCGGCTGACGCTATCACGTATGACATACCGGAGATCCCGGATGGCAGCGGTGCTACTGAAGAAACGGAAGATGTGGATGCCATACAGCAGTTGTCTGAAGTGATGGATCTCCCTTCCGACGATCCTGATTTCTGGAATGATCTTTGGATTGCCTCCAAGTCTACATTAAACTGGAATGTCTCCGATCAGGAGAATTTGGATAGCTACGGCAGTATCGTCGGGCTGAAAGAAGAACTGATCGTTGCTAACAGCCGTACGATGAACAGTTTGATAGTCGAACAGCCTGTTAACGCTGCATCTTCCCGGATATTCGTTAAGACGACGATCCGCAGGACCAAGACGGCTACCACGGAAAAGAAACGTATCTTTGTCAAGACTACCGTACGTGGCATGACAGTCGAGGTCGAAATGGAAGTCGATGCCTACGCTATGTCGATCCGGAAGAATACAGCGAACGAAGAAATTCTCCGCAAGATTCTATCCTCACGTGGCAAGATTGACGCGAACGAACCAATCCGCATCACGGTGGAAATGGAGTTCGATCCGATCCCCTGGGAACAGTTTGAGGATTTAGTTCCCGGTCCCTATTCTCCGCATATTGTCGAATAGTTTATCGGAAACAGTGCCAAAAGTCCGTCTCTCGCGGGCTTTTGGCACTATTTTTATATATCTTTCTCTTGAGAGATGTTTAGTGAATGAGTGAAGATGAAGCGTGCACCGCCGGTGTATTTTTTGTCCAGCATAACATCGCCACCGAATCGTTCGGCAATGATCCGGCAAATGGAAAGCCCTAACCCTGTACCTTGTACATATTCGTTCAGCTTCTCGAAACGCTCGAAGATGGCGTCTTGTTTATCCGCCGGTATGCCACAACCGGTATCTGTGACGGTGAAGCGAACCAGATCATTTTTCTTATCAACAGTGAATGCCAGTTCAATAAAACCCTGCTTGGTAAACTTGGTCGCATTGCCGACCAGATTGATTAATACCTGTTGCAGGCGTAGCTTATCCGTGTTCAGTATGAAGTCTTCACTTTCGGGAGAGAACCGCAGTTCCACGCCCGGTTTTACGCGATGTTCCGCGCTCGTCAGTGCCGCCCGGCAACACTCTGCTAAATTCTCTTCGGCAAAAGAGAAACGGTATCGTTCCGATTCGAGGCGGGAGATATCCAAGATGTCGTTGACCAGGTTGAGCAGAAGGGCGGAATTGTCCATAATGACTTTGGTAAACTCTTTCCGTTCGTCCCCTTCTTCTGTTTCAATATCCAATAGTTGGGCGAATCCGACGATCGCATTCAGCGGGGTACGTATCTCGTGACTCATATTGGAGAGGAACAGACTTTTCAGGCGGTCCGACTCTTCGGCATGGTCACGGGCGATGCGCAATTCTTTCTCCGACTCGAGCAAAGCCTGCTTATCCTTCTTCAGCTCGTTGTTCAGCCGGCGGGTGTGCATGTAGACAAGCGTTCCTAATATCAGGATGATGAGGAAAAGGGATGTCAGGGCGATCGACCACTTCAACTGCTGCTGTTTGGCTTCCAGTTCGAGCTCTTTGACACGGAGTTCTTTCACTTCCAGTTCCAGCTGGTTCGTGTCGTGGATGGCACGGAGTTCGCTTATCTGGCGGATGAATGTCTCGACGTTCCGGCTTTCGTTCTGTTCGAGCGCATCACGGTACTGGATGGCAGCTTCACGGGCGTCTCCCTTGTCGAACAGGATTTCGGCTTTGAGCTTCATCGTCTCGGGCGAGTCGTTGAGTTCCATCGCCTGGTTGATGATGTTGAGTGCCTGGGCATACTGTTTCGTCAGCTTGTAGTAGGCAGCCAAAGTGAACTTATAGAAGTGTTCCACATATCCGTCGTTTATATCATTCTCATACGATTGGGCCAGGGCGAGGTGCTTCTTGGCCTCGTCTGCATTCCCGAGTTGTACATACAGGTTGATGTAGTATGCTTCGGACAGCAGGTAGTTACTGCTGTACAGGTGCGACATCCCCGGGTTGGGTACGTTTTGCATCATCTCGTCTAAGTGTCCCTGTAGTTCTTCCACATGCTTGCGGGCGTCTTCAAACCGCTTGAGCTTCAGTTCAGAGTCGATGATACTGTTAAGGACGCGGATGATGTAGGGCACTTTTCCCGAAGTCGCGACCAGCAGGTCCAGGCTTTCTTCCAGGTAGGCGACGGCGATACTGTCCTGCCCGATTTGCTGGTTGATAAGCCCGAGCGTTTCTCCGAGATTGATGATGCCTCGCGCGTTATTCTCCTCTTTGGCCTGTTTGAAGAGGCGGACGGCGGTGTCGGAGGCCTTTTCCCGTTGTCCGATCCACAGGAGGTTCTGGCATAACAATGCTTGTGCACCATAGTAGTAGTAGCTGTGTTCACCTGTGACTTTGGCGAGCGAGTCGGATTGTGCGGTATAATAGATGAGGCTGTCCAGCATCTCGAAATTGTAGAAGTAGACTGCCAGATGTCCGAGTGCCCAGTCTTCGTTTTCCCGCGAGTTGTTCTTTCGGGCTTCCAGTCTGGTTTGCTGTATCCATTTCAGTGTTGCCGGTGTGTTGGTTGTTAGGGCACATAGTTCCTGTAATATTTCTATACGTTTGGCAGGGTCTGTTGTCTTAGCTAATACGTTGCTGAGGCTATCCTCGGATTGTACCATTGAGTCTTCGTTAGCCATTGAAACGTTGCAGATGCAATAGAGAAAAAGGATGATAATAGAGTATGTCTTCATTCTGTATATTGGTTCGATTATATTTGAGAATAAAGACAAAGATAGTAAAGAAATATGGATTGTGAATGATGTATTAGAGCACTGAACAATAGATAGAAAGGCTAAATTAAGGCTGTCGGATTGTTTTACATCGGCTGAAAGAAATCGCAAGAATATGCGATTATTTTCAGCCGCCTTTCCGGAGTCCTACAGGGGTAGAGCATGCGTGAAGATAAAGCGTGCGCCATCGGCATATTTCTTGTCGAGCGTCACTTCCCCTTCGAACCTTTCGGCAATGATCCGGCAGATGGAAAGTCCCAATCCCGTACCCTGCACATGTTCGTTCAGCTTCTCGAAACGTTCGAAGATGGTGTCTTGTTTCTCTGCCGGTATGCCACATCCCGTATCTGTGACGGTGAAACGGACCAAGCCTTTTGCCTTGTCTACCGTGTAAGCCAGTTCAATAAAGCCATCTGTGGTGAACTTGGCCGCATTGCCGATCAGGTTGATCAATACTTGCTGCAGGCGCAGCTTGTCCGTGTTCAGTACGAAATCCTCACTTTCGGGGGAGAAGCGTAGTTCCACACCGGGCTTCACGCGATGTTCCGTACTCGTCAGTGCTCCCCGGCAACACTCCGCCAAATTCTCTTCGGCGAAGGAGAAGCGGTAACGTTCCGATTCGAGGCGCGAGATATCGAGGATGTCATTTACCAGGTTGAGCAGCAGGGCGGAGTTGTCCATGATGATCTTCGTATATTCTTTCCGCTCGTCCCCCTCTTCCGTTTCGATATCCAGCAGCTGTGCGAATCCGACGATCGCATTCAGCGGCGTGCGTATCTCGTGGCTCATATTGGAGAGGAAGAGGCTTTTCAGGCGGTCCGATTCCTCGGCATGGTCACGGGCGATGCGCAGTGCTTCTTCCGAGCTCAGCAAGGCCTGTTTGTCTTTTTGCAACTCGTTCTTCAGCTTATTGGTGTGTGAGTAGATGACGGAACCTAATATCAAGATGAAGAAGAAGAGTGTCGCCAGGGCGATCGTCCACTTCAACTGTAGCTGTTTGGCTTCCAGCTCGAGCTCTTTGACCCGTAGTTCTTTTACCTCCAGTTCCAGTTGGTTCATATCGTGGATGGCACGTAGTTCGCTTATCTGACGTATGAATGTTTCGACGTTCCGGCTCTCGTTTTCTTCGAGCGCCTTGCGGTACAGGATGGCGGCTTCTCGGGTATCTCCCTTGTCGAACAGTATTTCGGCTTTGAGCTTCATCGCTTCGGGAGTGACTTTGATGGCCAGTACACGGTCGATCATATCCAACGCTTGGGCGAACTGCCCTGTTAATTTGTAGTAGGCGGCCAGGCTGTATTCGTAAAAGTGTTTTACGAAATCGTCGTCTATATCTTTTTCGTAAGGTTGGGCTAACAGATAGTGTTTATGAGCCTCGGCTGCATTCTTAAGCTGCACGTTCAGGTTAATATAATATGCTTCGGACAGTAAGTAGTAGCAACCGTATGAAAAAGAGGCGGTACTTTCCTTTCTTTTGATTAGGTATTCTTGCAGCAGTTTTATGTGTTTCCGGCTGTCTTCGAACCGTTGTAGCCGTAGCTCCGATTCGATAATGCTGTTCAGTATCTGGATTGCACGTCCGTATTTTCCGGAAATCCCAGCCAACAGTTCCAGTCCTTCCGTCATGTATGTGACGGCAATGCTATCCTGTCCGACCTGCTGGTTAATAAGGCCAAGGGTTTCGCTAAGACTAATGATTCCCCCTGTATTATTATCTTTCTTGGCCTGTTTGAACTGGCGGATCGCTATATCGGATGCTTTTTCCTGTTGTCCAGCCCATAACAGGTTCTGGCATAGCACAGCTTGTGTTTCGTAGTAATATTTAGTCCGTGTTCCCATTTCCTTGGCGAGCGAGTCGGCCTGTGCAGCGTAATGGATGACGCTGTCCAGCTTTCCGGCGTTATAATAGTAGATCGTCAGGGCACGTATCGTCCAGTCTTCCTCCTCTTGCAAATTGATTTTCCGGGCTTCTGTCCGGGCTTCCTGTATCCATTTTAGGGAGGCAGGTGTGTCGAGTTTTATTTCATGTAGCTTTTTCAGCAGTTCAATACGGTTCTTTGGATTCGTCGTTTTGCCTAATGCGGCGCAAAGGCTGTCCTGACGTTGCTTCAAGAAGTTTTCATTGGCCAGTAGCATCTGGCAGTAACAGCAGAGAAACAGTATGATTGTTATGTTGGTTTTCATTCAAGAGTTGATTGTAAGTATGTTGAAAATCAAGGCAAAGATAATAAAGAAATCCGGATTATGGCATAAAGGGGAATAATATGGAGGGAGATTTGTTGCTCTTCGCAGAGATAGCGACTAATTCGGATTGGGCAAGCATGTAAACGAATTGTAATAATTGTTTTAGCATTGTAATAAGGTTTACATTCTTTTGCAATATACCTGCTCTACTTTTGCCGTCAAATAAATGTAACAAGTATTAAAAGGAATGAGACGTATTGGTGAAACAGGGAACGGCAGGTCGTTCTTTCTTCTGGTGTTGGGTTGTGTCCTCTCGCTGTCCGCCTGGGCGCAGACAGGTGTTATCTGCGGAACGGTGTCGGATGCTAAATATAAGGATGCGCTGATCGGTGCTTCGGTTGTGATCGAAGGGACGACGGTAGGCGCGATTGTTGATGTGGAGGGTAATTTCCGGATCGAGAATGTCAAACCGGGGAAATATACCTTAGTAGCGTCTTATGTATCTTATAAATCGGAAACAATCAAAGATGTGGTAGTGAAAGCGCACCAGGAATCGGTACTCCGGATCGAACTCTCGGATGCCGACCTGCAACTGCAAAACGTGGTGGTCGTGGCACAACGGAAGTTAGGGACGGAAACCGCTATCATCAATACCGTACGTAAAAGCCTTCCCGTCGTGAGCGGTATTTCTGCCCAACAGATCGGTAAGACGCAGGATAGCGATGCAGCCGAAGTACTTCGACGTATTCCGGGGATCACGATCGTGGAGGACCGCTTCGTTGTCGTGCGCGGACTGGCGCAACGCTATAACAACGTATGGCTCAACAATGCGACTACGCCTTCAAGCGAGACGGACAGCCGGGCGTTTTCGTTCGACGTGCTTCCCTCTTCGCTGATTGACAATATGATGGTCTACAAGAGCCCGTCTGCCGAACTGCCTGCCGATTTCTCCGGTGGTTTTGTGCAGGTGATGACGAAGAATATCCCGGATGGGAATACCTTTAATGTATCCTACCAGATGGGTTTCAATACGAATGCCACTTTCCGCGACTTCCGGTTGACGGATGGGACGTGGAAGGATTACCTCGGGTTCGGCGCTGGCGTGCGAAGCCTGCCTTCTTCTTTCCCTTCGCATTTGGGGGAACACACGACGGAAGAAGCCGCCGCCTTTACCCGGCAGATCAACCAGCGGTGGGGAATCGACAAGTTTACTGTCATTCCCGACCAGAAGATATCACTGACGGCGCACCGTTCTTATGACGTGGGCGACTGGAAGATCGGGAATATAACGAACGTAAACTGGAGTACCGAGTACGATTATTCGGAGACGGTAAACAACAACTTCATCGCCTACGATGTGAAGAACGACGTCTCCCGTCCCCGCTTCGAGTATAACGACATTCGCTATAAGAACACCTCCAAGATAGGCGCCCTCTTCAACTGGTCGTTTCTGAAAGGCAACAACAAATATGAACTTCGCAACTTCTTCAACCAGCGCGGTGTTTCCGCTCTGACGCAGCGGGAAGGGGTGAACTACTATTCCGACAAGAATATCCGCAAATGGGAATCACTCTATACCGGCCGTACGACCTACTCCGGACAGATCAGCGGTACCCATACCTTGCAGGAAAATATCAATAAAGTGGATTGGACAGCGGGCTACGCTTTCGCCTCCTATCGCGAACCGGACCGCAAGATCGTGAACTCCATTCTCGATGAGAACCGGACGGAGAAGCCGGACTACTACGTATCCGACCCGATGCGCTACTATCAGGACTTGAAGGATCATAGTGCGTCGTTAGCGGCAAACTATGAGCATAAGTTCGTGGTGTCCGATATGTTCGCCCCTGTTTTCAACGGAGGTATCTACGGAGAATATAAGAGCCGTACGTTCGACGCACGCCGTTTCGGTTACAACCTGTTGGGTAAAGGATATGACCGGTATGCAGACTGGGACTATACTGGCTTGTTCACCGACGAGAACATCTCGGCAGACAAGATCTGGATGCGCGAGACGACAACGAACAGCGATTCGTACACCTCTGAAAATATGCTTGGCTCCGCTTATGTTTCCGCCAAGTTGAACTACGGGGAGGTGCTGAATGCCAATATCGGTGTCCGGATGGAATACTACCGGTTACAGATGGACGGTTATAGCTCGGACGGTACGACACCGGTTCATCTGGATAACAAGACGACGGACTTCTTCCCATCTCTCAATGTGGCTTACAACCTGTCGCCGAAACATCTGGTACGTGCCGCTTACGGCCGTTCGGTCAACCGGCCGGAGTTTCGTGAGGTGGTGCCTTATGTGTACTTCAACTTCGAGCGGGATGCGAACATTGTGGGAAATACGGAACTGAAGAATGCCTATGCCGACAATATCGACTTGCGGTATGAGTTCTATCCTGCCTCAGGCGAGATGATTACGATCGGTGGTTTCTATAAGCGTTTCAAAGACCCGATCGAGGAAACCTACAACGAAGCCGGTTCCGGTTTGCAATATACCTATCACAATGCGAAGAACGCCGAAGCCTTCGGTGTGGAACTGGATGTGAAGAAGAATCTGGACTTTATCGGCCTGCGGGGACTGAGCCTGGTCTGCAACGCCGCTTACATCCATAGCCGCGTCCGTTTTGAGGAAGGAGCGCCTGAACGCGACCGTGCGTTGGCGGGACAGTCTCCCTATCTGGTCAATGCCGGACTTTTCTACCAGCATGATGACAAAGGGATCTCCGCTTCGCTGCTCTATAACCGGATTGGGAAGCGCATTGAATCGGTCGGTGTCCCGATGCAGAACCAGAATGAAGATATACCCGATATATATGAAATGCCCCGCAATTCGTTGGACCTGACTTTCTCGAAGAAGATCGGCAAGGTTGTCGAGATCAAGGCGGGTATCCAGGATATGTTGAACTCCAAAGTCGAGTACAAGCAGTTCGTAAAACTGACGGACGAGAATGGAGGCAAGCGCGAACGTGAACAGTTGATCCGCAGCTTCCGCCCGGGGGTGGATATCAATGTCGGCGTCTCTCTTAAGTTTTGAAGTTTAATTGAATAATATTTCTATTACAAACAAAATGTTTTTATTATGAACAGATTTCTTTTAAAAGGTTTGGCCTCTGTGTTTACGATGGCCGTGATGTTTGGAACAGTTTCTTGTAGTGACGACGATGACGACAGCAAGCCTGTGGCAGTCTCAGCCGTTTCTGTGAGTCCGGCAACTGCAACAGTTAAGGTTGGCGAGTCGGTCACATTGTCTGCAACAATTACTCCCTCTGATGCTGCGGAGAAAACAATAACATGGACTTCCTCCGATGACAAGATCGCAACGGTAGATGCTGGTAAGGTAACGGGTGTTGCCGAAGGTACTGCAACAATTACAGCTACAACTAAGGATGGTGGTAAGACGGCTACTTCTACGGTAACAGTCTCTAAGGATGCTCCGGCTTCCAAAGAAGTGATTCTGGAAGGTAATATCACTTCTGATCTTACGCTTAATGCAGCCGACAAGAATTTCCTGAAAGGGTTTGTATATGTGAAACCGGGTGCAACCCTAACGATCGAAGCAGGTACTGTTATTAAAGGTATTTCCGTAAATCCGGGTGAAAAAGCCGCTTCCCTGATTATCGAGCCGGGGGCTAAGATTATGGCTGTCGGAACAGTTGAGAAACCGATTGTCTTTACTTCCGATAAGCCGGCCGGACAGCGTCTGACAGGTGACTGGGGTGGTTTGATTATCTGTGGTAATGCACGCGTGAATCGTGTGACTCGTCCTACTATTGAAGGTGGTCCTGATACGCCGTACGGTAATACGACTTCTGATGAGTTTAATGGTGAAAGCTCAGGTAAGCTGAAATATGTTCGTATCGAGTTTGCCGGTTATCCTCTGGAACCGGACAAGGAAATCAATGGTTTAACCTTTGGTGGTGTCGGTAGCGGTACGGAAGTTGAGTTTATTCAGGTTTCTTATTCAAATGACGATTCATACGAATGGTTCGGTGGTACGGTAAATGCAAAGCACCTGATTGCTTATCATGGTTGGGATGATGATTTCGATACAGACTTCGGTTACAGTGGTAACTTGCAGTTCTTGCTGAGCGTACGTGATAAGGATATTGCCGATACATCTGATTCCAACGGTTTTGAATCTGATAACGATGGTGACGGTTCTTCCAATACTCCGCTTACTAAACCTGTCTTTTCTAACGTAACCCTGATCGGTCCGTTCTATGGCAAAGTGTCTGACAAGACACAGGCTGAAGTAGAAGCCAAGACTGCCGATGCTGCAAATGGTGCCAAAGGTGGTAAGTTCCAGGCTGCAATGCACCTGCGTCGTAACACAAGCCTGAATGTTTATAACTCCGTATTCACGGGATGGCCTTACGGATTGCGTGCAACAGATAAGAAAGGTTCTGCTAACGATGGTGCGATCGTGAAGAATGTTATTCTTGCCGGTATGTGGAGCAACTTTTACGATGACGAAAAGTTCAGCGAAAACTTCTTCAACCGTGCAGGTATGAACAACACTATCTTGGAAACAACCAATGCAATCATCTCTAAAGACGGCGATTACTCTTCCGTAGTGGCTTCTGCCGTACAGGGTGCCGATTTTGCCGATGCAGTCCTGAACAACAGCTTCTTTGAAAAGGTAACTTACAAAGGCGCTTTCGACGGAACAAACGACTGGACAAAAGGTTGGGCTAACTTTGATCCTCAGAATACTGAATATTAATAGATATGATAAAGAAGTTATTATTAACATCAACATTATTGGCAAGTTCTGCCCTGGTAATCCAGGCGCAGGACTTGTTCCTTAACGAAGGCCAGTACTATACAGACGAAACGCAAACCACTCCCTACACCGGTCGTTACACCGAGTTCTATGACGACGGTATGCTGAAGATGGAGCTTTTCCTCAAAGACGGTCGGCCCGAAGGAACGTATGTGATTTATTATCCTGACGGAAAGATTGCCGAGGTCCGTTCTTACTATCATGGTATCTTCCACGGAGAATGGCGAACCTACAACGAAGCCGGACAGCTAACCGGTATCGCAACCTATAAAGACGGGCAGAAAGACGGTCCCTGGCGCGTATGGAATGACAAAGGCATCCTCCGCTTCGAGATGTTCTACACCAAAGGAAAGAAAAGCGGCGTTTGGCGTACCTGGGATGATGACGGTCAATTGATAAGCGAGGAAAAGCAGGAAGAATAGATGTAATTTCTTCCTGACATAAATAAATACTATCTTTGTCCTGCTAACAAATATAAGAAAGGAGCGACAACGATGGCTGCAATATCTATTCTTCGTCCGGGACGTAAGTTCCCGATCGGCATACAAAGCTTTGCCAAACTGCGTGAAGAAGGTTTCCTCTATGTGGATAAGACAGCTCTTATGTATAAACTGGCACAGGCCGGCAATCCTTGTTTTCTGAGCCGGCCCCGCCGTTTTGGTAAGAGCTTGTTGCTTTCTACGTTCGAGGCTTATTTCCGGGGAAAGAAAGAACTGTTCAAGGACTTGGCTGTGGAGCGGCTCGAAACAGAATGGCTGGAGTATCCGGTACTGCATCTTGATCTGAATGCTGAAAAGTATGACAGCAAGGAGCGTTTGGAGAATCAGCTTGTGAGCCAGTTGGAAAACTGGGAAAAACAATATGGTGTAAGTTCTGTGAATGACAGCTATTCGATTCGCTTTATGAATGTGATCCAGGAGGCTTGTGAAAAGACCGGCCGTCGTGTAGTCGTGCTGATTGACGAATATGATAAACCGCTGCTTCGTAACTTCCATAATCCGGCTTTGCAGCAGGAGTTCCGCGAAACACTGACCGCCTTTTATTCTGTGCTGAAGAGTGCCGATCCCTGGTTGCAGTTTGTTTTTATCACAGGGGTGACCAAGTTCGCGCAGATGGGTATTTTCAGCAATCTGAATCAACTGAATGATATCAGTTTCGATGAATCGTATAATACACTTTGCGGTATGACCCGCGAAGAGATAGAAACGACTTTTGTTCCCGAACTACAGACAATGGCTGCGTCGTGCCGGATCTCGAGCGAAGAGGTAATGGCCCGCATGACCAAGATGTATGACGGCTACCGGTTTACCGCTTCGGAGTCGTTCAGCCGGATGTACAATCCCTTCAGTGTGCTCTGTGCGTTGAGCAAATGCCGCTTCGATAATTTTTGGTTTGCCAGCGGTACGCCGACATTCCTGCTCGAGATGTTAAAACAGACGGATTACGACTTGCGTAAGTTCGATGGAACGGAAGTTGCGGCAGCTTCTTTGAGTGACGACCGGGCGGATGTAAATAATCCTATTCCGATGGTTTATCAGAGCGGTTATCTTACTATTAAGAAATATGAACCGGAATTTAATATATATACCCTCGGCTTTCCGAATGAGGAGGTGAAGTACGGTTTCCTCCACTTTGCCGCTCCTTTCTACACACCGGTTCCGGAAGCGGACACCGCTTTTTATATCGGTAAGTTTGTCCGGGAACTGCGTAGTGGAGATGTCGAATCCTTCCTTACCCGCCTTCGTGCTTTCTTTGCTGATGTCCCGTATGAACTGAATGATAAGACGGAACGGCACTATCAGGTGATTTTCTACTTAGTGTTCAAATTAATGGGACAGTTTTCCGAAGCAGAAGTGCGTAGCGGACGAGGACGTGCCGATGCTGTAGTGAAGACGGCGGATTACATCTATGTCTTCGAGTTCAAGTTGGGCGGGACGGCTGAAGCTGCGCTGAAGCAAATCGATGAAAAAGGCTATCTGATACCTTATACAGCTGACGGACATGAATTAGTAAAAGTAGGTGTCGCATTCGATGCCGCTGAACGGAATATCGGCGACTGGCTGATTAGTTACACATAACGTAAAATACCCGTATAGTTACCTGCTGCCTAAATCGTCATACAACGTTTGCAGCAGGGCTTTCCCCTTGCGGAGACGCTGGTCGCTACCTTCGCGTGGCGTTTCGATCAGAGGCTTATTCCCTTCATTGTCGTAGACGGAGATGCCGGTGCTGTCGATAAACCCGAAGCCGTTCGAATAGGTATAGAAGGCATATTCCGGATAATCGGGACTAAGCACGTTGCGGCTGAAGGTAAAGGCGTCGTGCCCGATCCCTAATTGGTTCAGCAGCGTGGCGGCAAGGTCTGTTTGGTTGGCATATTTGTCGATGACGACCGGCTCTTTCACGACACCGCCGATCCATAACATCGGGATGTGATAGCGGCGGGGTTCGTAGTTGACCACATCTTTCGGATAAGGATATCCGTGGTCGGAAACGAAAATAACTAACGTGTTCTTCCATACCGGCAGCTCTTTCAGCTTGTCGATAAAGTTACCGATACAACTGTCCGTGAAGGCAACCGAGTTCGCATACAGTCCCATATCATCCAACCGGTGGAAAGGCACTTCAAACGGCTCGTGGCTGCTAAGCGTCAGGAAGGTGCTGAGCCAGGGCTTTTGGCTGTCACGACTCTTGATATCTTCATATAAATGACGGAAGGTGACGTCGTCGTTCGCTCCCCATTTGCTGAGGCGACTGGTGAGCGGGAAGTCACGGTCTGCCGTGATCCGGCTGTAACCGGAGCTGAAGAAATAGCTTTGCATATTGGTGAAGTTGATATCTCCGCCATACAGCATGTCGGCTACATATCCTTCGTTTGTCAGGCTTCGGGCAATAGACGGCAGTGTCTGGCTCTTGGCCGGATACTTCATGATGGAAGTGGTCGGCTGTGCCAGGTAACCATTCAACACCGACACGATTCCCCGGTCCGTGCGGAATGAGTTTGCATACATATTCGTGAAAAGCACTCCCTCTTTGCTGAGCCTGTTCAGGTTCGGTGTAACGGTAGAATCGCCACCGACAGCCCCGACAACATTCGCCGAGAAGCTTTCCATAATAACAATCAGTATATTCGGACGCTGCGTATTCAGAAGGACTTTCGGTATCGTATCACCTTTCTCGTTCCCGCACTCGATGCAGGATCGCAAAGACGCGGACAGTGAATCCGTCTCAACAAGGTCTGTCCCAGTGCGACCCCGCATCGAGTGCGGGGACAGGCTTCCCATTATCTCCCTCCGTTCCTCCTCCGGGAAGAAATTGAACTGCGCCGCAAAATCTTGCTGTTTGCTGAGCGATGCAAGCAGGCTGAAACAAGGATTGATCGCCGAATGGTTCAGGAATTGGTTCTTACTGAAATAGACCATTCCCACATTCGCAGTCGAAGTCGTCACGCCTCCCCGTATCGGGATAAAGAGTATTCCGCCCAACAAGAGAACAATCAGGCTTCCCCCTAACCGCTTCCGTACCGGCGTTTCGGGAAAGAGCGGCACGATAAACTGTTTTAACAGCCAGTATATTCCGGATGCATAGACAATGAACATCAGCAGTTGGCCGAAGAACTGTCCCATCGGAACGCTCGCCATCGCATCGCCGGGCGATTGCAGATAGAAGAAAAGCGTTGCATCCAGCCTGAACCCCCAGTAACCGTACAGCGCCACATCTACCGCAAAGATAGCTGCGATCAGTACGGTCATAATTCCGAAGTAGCCTTTCAGCAGTTTCCTGTAAAACCTCCCCGGCAGCCATACCGACACTAACGTCATCAGCAACGGCAACGCTGTCAGATACCCGGCTATCGTGCAGTCCAGCAGTAACCCGTGTGTGATTACCCGTAGGTAATCGCTTAGCGAACATCCGTTCGCTAAGGCATGGTGATACAGCATGAACACCGGCTTCTGGATCGCTAATATCGGCAACCAGATGATAAACAGGGCGAGGAGGAACAGGACTCTTTTCTTCATAAGGCTATTTGTACAACTTTTCTCTCAGCTCTGCCACCATCGGATCGGTGATATAATCGTCATACTCCATCATACGGTCGATAATGCCGTTCGGTGTCAATTCGATGATGCGGTTGGCAACCGTCTGGATAAATTCGTGGTCATGGCTGGAGAACAAGACGTTTCCGCGGAATGACTGCAACGTGTTGTTAAACGCCTGGATGGATTCGAGGTCCAGATGGTTGGTCGGCGTGTCCAGAATGATACAGTTGGCATCCGTCAGCATCATGCGTGAAATCATACAACGCATCTTTTCACCTCCGGACAGGACGCTTACTTTCTTCAACAGCTCTTCGCCGGAAAACAGCATACGGCCGAGGAAACCTTTCAGGAACACTTCGTTCGTGTCGGGTGAGAACTGGCTCAGCCAGTCGATCAGGTTGTAGTCCGAATTGAAGTAGGCGGAGTTGTCCAACGGCAGGTAAGTTGTCGTAATGGTCTGTCCCCACTGGTAAGTTCCCGCGTCGGCCTTTTCTTCTCCGTTGATGATCTGGAAGAGGGCGGTCATTGCACGCGGGTCGTGGCTGATGAACACGATCTTGTCGTCTTTCTCTACGTTGAAGTTCAGATCCTTGAACAGCACTTTGCCGTCGATGGATTTCGTCAGTCCCTTCACCTCCAAAATCTGGTTGCCCGGTTCGCGGTTCGGCGTGAACAGGATGCCCGGATAGCGGCGTGAAGACGGCTTGATCTCCTCGATATTTAGTTTTTCCAACATCTTCTTGCGGCTGGTCGTCTGTTTGGACTTCGCTACGTTGGCGCTGAAACGGCGGATAAATTCTTCCAATTCTTTTTTCTTCTCTTCTGCCTTCTTGTTCTGGTTCTGTTGCTGGCGGAGTGCCAACTGGCTGGATTCGTACCAGAAGCTATAGTTTCCGGCAAACATTTGCAGTTTACCGAAGTCGATGTCCACCGTATGTGTACAGACAGAGTCGAGGAAGTGACGGTCGTGGCTGACCACCAACACCGTATGTTCGAAGTTTGCCAGATAGTTTTCGAGCCACATAACAGTTTCGAGGTCGAGGTCGTTGGTCGGCTCGTCCAGCAACAGGTTGTCGGGTTGTCCGAAGAGGGCGCGTGCCAGCAAGACACGTACTTTCTGCTTACCGCTCATGTCCTTCATCAGCGTGTAGTGAAATTCTTCCGCGATACCTAAGCCGCTCAACAAGGCGGCTGCATCGCTCTCGGCGTTCCAGCCTTCCATCTCGGCGAATTTCTCTTCCAGTTCCGACACGCGGATACCGTCGGCATCGCTGAAATCGGGTTTGGCGTAAAGGGCGTTCTTTTCGCTCATCACTTCCCAAAGGGTCGTGTGGCCCATCAGCACAGTGTCGATTACTGTATATTCATCGAATGCGAAGTGGTCCTGGCTCAATACGGACAGGCGTTCGCCCGGCCCCAATGATACCGTCCCACGTGTAGGGTCGAGTTGCTTACTGATCACGCGAAGGAATGTTGATTTACCGGCGCCGTTAGCCCCGATGATACCGTAGCAGTTGCCCGGTGTAAATTTCATATTGACATCCTGGAAAAGGATGCGTTTCCCGAACTGTACGTCCAGGTTGTTAACCGTTATCATATCTTGTTTACCTATTAATTTGCTATCGAGTGTGCAAAGGTACAAAAAATATACGTTACGCCCTATTGATACATTCTTCCATTGACTCACAATTTGGCATATTTGAAACACACAGACCTCGTAGAGGCGGTTCGCGAACCGCCCTCCGTGTCAACAAATGCAGTACTTCATGGGTTTATAGTGCCGTAGAGGAATGAATAACCCGGCAGATAGAATGAACGATGCGGAATGTGTGCCCCTTCCAAACCTACCCGCTATTCATGTCACAGCCGTGAAACAAAAGAAATCCAACTGTAAC